>CAZIRM010000001.1:0-14222 GCA_964541705.1 uncultured Bacillaceae bacterium
CTCTAAGATAGGATTTACTAACCTATTTCTATATAAAGTTTTGACAATACGGATACTAAACAGGAGGGAATCGTATGAATTGGATGAACATCGCACTAGTGATTCAATTAATTTTCGGGATTATTATTGGATTATACTTTTGGAACTTGCTAAAAAACCAGAGAACACAGCAAACTTCAGTTGATAAAGAATCACGAAAGGAACTACTTCAACTTAGAGGTTTACGGTCTATTTCATTAAGTGAACCTCTTTCTGAAAAAGTCCGTCCAAAAAGCTTTGACGAAATTGTTGGTCAAAAAGAGGGGATCAAGTCACTAAGGGCAGCACTATGTGGACCTAACCCACAACATATCATCATTTATGGACCTCCTGGTGTTGGCAAAACTGCTGCTGCTCGCCTTGTCCTAGAAGAAGCAAAAAAAAATCCAGACTCTCCATTTCGAACATCGGCGGCTTTTGTAGAGCTAGATGGTTCAACAGCTAGATTTGATGAAAGAGGAATTGCTGACCCTCTTATTGGATCGGTGCACGATCCCATTTACCAAGGTGCAGGTGCAATGGGCCAAGCTGGGATACCTCAGCCTAAACAAGGGGCGGTTACGAAAGCGCATGGAGGCGTCCTATTCATTGACGAAATTGGTGAGCTACATTCCATTCAATTTAATAAACTATTGAAGGTACTTGAGGACCGCAAAGTCTTTTTAGAAAGTGCATACTATAGTGAAGAGAATAAACAAATACCTGAGCATATTCACGATATTTTCAAAAATGGTTTACCGGCCGACTTCAGGCTAATTGGGGCAACAACTCGAACGCCAAACGAAGTTCCTCCAGCTATACGTTCACGTTGCATAGAAGTTTACTTTCGCTCATTGACGCCAGTGGAAATTATGAAAGTAGCAAAAAAAGCTGTTGAAAAAGTAAATGCTAAAATAGAAGACGGAGTATTAGAACTTATTTCTACCTACGCGACAAATGGTCGAGAAGCCGTAAATATGATTCAAATAGGGATAGGATTAGCCACTGCAGAAAATAGAAATATAATAAAGGTGGCTGATCTTGAATGGTTTTTACATTCTAGTCAGCGATCACCAAGGCCTGAGAAAAAAATACATCAGGAGCCGACAGTTGGTTTAGTGAATGGACTAGCTGTTTATGGGCCTAACTCAGGTACGATCCTAGAAATAGAAGTAACTTCATTTGAAAACAAAGGTCACGGCAGTATAAATATCACAGGAATTGCTGAAGAAGAAAGTACTGGGGACCGCGCTCGTTCCATAAAGAGAAAAAGTACGGCAAAAGGTTCAGTGGAAAATGTTGCAACTGTCCTAAAACATATGGGGCTACCAACGCAAGATTTTGACATACATGTAAACTTCCCTGGGGGGACTCCTGTTGATGGCCCATCAGCTGGAATCTCGATTGCAACTGCAATCTATTCCTCTATAAAAGGAGTGAAAGTTGATAATACAGTTGCTATGACAGGAGAGCTGAGTATTCATGGTGCGGTTAAACCCATTGGTGGGGTTGTAGCAAAAGTAGAGGCTGCCAAACAAGCCGGCGTAAAAAAAGTCATAATCCCGCATGAAAATTTTCAATGCATTTTTAAAGAAGAAAAGGAAGTCGAAGTAATTGCTGTTCGTAATTTAGAAGAAGTGTTACAGATTGCATGTATGACAAGTGTAGTGAATGAAGAAGTTATTCCAGCAAGTTCAAGTACACATTGTCAAAAAACGCTCGTATAAGTTAATATTAGACAAAGTGATAAGGATAAGATAAAATTGTACGAGATTATAACATATAGATAACCACATACGGTATATTAAACTGTATGTGGTTGTAAGCAAAATAACAAAGGTCGAATGGCTAACGTTATTTGGGAGGTGTTCATATGGCAAAGGACAAGCAAAGAATCATTCCACTTTTGCCTTTAAGAGGGATACTCGTATATCCTACAATGGTTTTACATTTAGATGTAGGTCGAAATAAATCAGTTCAAGCGTTAGAAAAAGTAATGGTTGACGATCATTTTATCTTACTAGCAACACAAAAAGAAATTGGCATTGAAGAGCCAACAAAGCAAGAAATATACCGTGTTGGAACGCTAGCGAAAATAAAGCAGATGCTTAAATTACCAAACGGGACCATTCGTGTCCTTGTTGAAGGTATTCAAAGAGCACAAGTCTTAGATTTTACTGATAATGATGATTACTTTGAAGTTGAGGTTGCCCTTCTTGAAGACGAAGTTGAGGACAATGTTGAAGAGCAAGCACTAATGAGAAACCTTTTACAACAATTTGAACAATACATAAAACTATCGAAAAAAATATCAGCCGAAACGCTAGCCTCAGTGGCAGATATTTTAGAGCCAGGTCGATTAGCTGATGTGATTGCATCACATTTACCTTTAAAAATTGTTCAAAAGCAAGAATTACTAGAAACGATTTCAGTTAGGGAACGCTTACTGCAAATTATTGAAATCCTAAATAATGAGAAGGAAGTTTTAGGATTAGAGAAGAAAATCGGTCAACGTGTAAAAAAATCAATGGAACGTACACAAAAGGAATACTATTTGCGAGAACAAATGAAGGCAATTCAAAAGGAACTTGGCGACAAAGAAGGTAAAGAGGGCGAGATTGAAAGCCTAAAAAAACGAATTGAAGACGCCGAGATGCCTGAATCTGTTGAGGCAAAAGCGTATAAAGAATTAGAACGCTATGAAAAAATGCCAGCTACTGCAGCTGAAAGTTCCGTCATTAGGAATTATTTAGAATGGTTAATAACCGTCCCTTGGAAAAAGGAGACCACGGATATTCTTGATATTGTTCGTACTGAAGCGGTTCTTGACGAGGATCATTACGGACTTGAAAAAGTAAAGGAACGTGTATTAGAATACTTAGCCGTGCAGCAATTAACACAACAACTTAAAGGACCGATTCTTTGTTTAGCAGGCCCTCCAGGTGTAGGAAAAACCTCGTTAGCCCGTTCGATTGCTCGTTCACTTGAAAGAAAGTTTGTGCGAATTTCCTTAGGCGGTGTTCGAGATGAAGCAGAAATCCGTGGGCATAGACGTACGTATGTTGGTGCAATGCCTGGACGAGTTATCCAAGGGATGAAAAAAGCGGGAACGATAAACCCGGTCTTTCTATTAGATGAAATTGATAAAATGGCCAATGACTTTAGGGGAGATCCTGCCGCTGCTTTGTTAGAAGTGCTTGATCCTGAACAAAACAACACGTTTAGTGATCATTTTATTGAGGAGCCTTACGATTTATCAAAAGTCATGTTTATTACTACCGCAAACAATGTTGCCACAATTCCTGGTCCCTTACTTGATCGGATGGAAATCATTTATATTCCGGGGTATACCGAGTTAGAAAAGCAACAAATTGCTAAAGGGTATTTGCTACCTAAACAAACGAAAGAACATGGCTTAGATAAAGGAAAAATGCAAGTCAAAGACGAAGCACTATTAAAGGTTATTCGATACTACACAAGAGAAGCCGGAGTTCGTAACTTAGAACGTCAAATGGCTACATTATCTCGAAAAGCTGCGAAAATGATCGTTTCAAATGAAAAGAAACGAGTCATTGTCACTGAAAACATGGTGGAAAAAATGTTAGGAAAACCAAAATTTCGTTACGGGTTAGCTGAAATTGAAGACCAAGTAGGTGCAGCAACCGGCTTAGCTTATACAACTGCCGGTGGAGATACGTTATCGATTGAAGTGTCACTTGCTCCTGGCAAAGGGAAACTAACGCTAACAGGAAAACTGGGAGATGTGATGAAGGAATCGGCGCAAGCTGCTTTTAGTTATATTCGATCTAAATCAGCAGCACTGAATATCAACCCTAGTTTTCATGAAGAAAACGATATTCATATCCATGTGCCAGAAGGGGCAACACCAAAAGATGGTCCATCTGCAGGGATTACCATGGCAACAGCGCTTATCTCTGCCTTAACCAATGTTCCAGTTCGTAAAGAAGTTGGGATGACCGGGGAAATAACGTTAAGAGGACGAGTGCTACCAATCGGTGGATTAAAAGAAAAAACAATGAGTGCACATCGTGCCGGATTAAAGATCATCATTATTCCAAAAGATAATGAAAAAGATATTGATGATATTCCAGAAAGTGTTCGAAACGATTTAACCTTTATTACAGTATCTCACTTAGATGAAGTGTTAAAGCATGCGCTAGTAGGAGAGAAGAAATGAAAGTAACAAGTTCAGAAATTGTCATCAGTGCAGTAAAACCAGAGCAGTATCCTGAAGGAGGACTTCCTGAGGTAGCGTTAGCTGGGAGGTCGAATGTCGGCAAGTCTTCGTTTATTAATAAAATGATTAACCGTAAAAACCTAGCGCGTACTTCACAAAAACCAGGAAAAACTCAAACTCTCAATTTTTATATCATCAATGAAGTGATGTACTTTGTGGATGTGCCAGGTTACGGTTTTGCCAAAGTGTCCAAGTCAGAACGAGAAGCTTGGGGAAGAATGATTGAGACGTATATCCAAAAAAGAGAACCTCTAAAAGCAGTGATTCAATTAATTGATTTACGTCATAACCCAACAAAAGACGATGTGATGATGTACGAGTGGTTAAAACACCACGATTTACCAGTGATCATCATCGCAACGAAAGCCGACAAAATTCCAAAGGGGAAGTGGCAAAAACACGAAAAAGCAATCAAGGAAACATTGAATAAAGATCCAAATGATCCAATCGTCATCTTTTCCTCTGAAACAGGTCAAGGAAAAGACAAGGCATGGTCCGTTATTGAGTCTTACATGAACAGTTAGAAAAACCGTTGAGGGATACCCTTTACGGTTTTTCTTCAGAGATGCAAAGAACCATTAAAGGTGTAATTCTAAATTAACCAAGTGTCATTGTTTTCTTGTAAGTAAAACGATAGGGACGAAGCAATTCAGCGAAAATAAACTTTAGGAGGGTGTTTATTGGAGAAGTATTGGGATTTGATAGAAAATCCTACTGGAGTCACTTACCAACATTTAATATAAAAGTTTTGTGTGATAACTCAGACAGTTCTATCTTGTAACAAGAGAACAACATAAATATAATCAAGAGACACTTGCTAAGTTTAGTCCATATGTTATAGATAGATATGAAACAAAAAAGTGGGCAAATACAATTACAAAAGGTTCACCAGCAACTGTTTTTGTTTTAGAAGGGAAATGATACTTGTAATTTACTACAACAGGATGCTGAGGCTTTGTACGATTGGGTATCCCCAGAATTACCTGAGGATTTAACTTTTATAAAGAATAATTTTGAATGGTTTTCCAGTACAACGCATGAAGAATATGCATATTTTAAAATTCGTTCAAATTTTTATTGGAAGTTAGTTCAAGAACTATAGGATTAAAATTAGGAAAAATAGATCAGCATTATTGAACTGACGAACTGCATTAGTGGAATAGGCTGTGATCGTCGTTGTAATCATTGACTAACCCTATTTTAGTTTCAAATACTAAAATAGAGGTGAGATAATGATATATTAGACAACAAGAAAAGTAGGTGAATAAAATGGGGAAATATCAATTGGATGCCAAAGGGAAGGTAGCTGTGACAAAGTATCATGAAAAACAGTCGCCTTCCAAATTTGATAAAAAGCAGAACCTTGAAAAAATACGCGCGGAGTATTTGAAAAAGAAGCAAAAACAAGCGGATCAATAACGTGAATGAAAACATAGGAAGGCTAAATTCTCCCTATGTTTTTCTTTTTGCTTATTCGGTGTTCATTTTTTACCACAAATTTCAGATACAGTGACAAAAAAACTTGTCATCAGATCACTATTCCTCACAAGCCGCTTTCCCTTTCCTATTACCCACTACATTTTATTTAACGGCTGGTCAGCAGGCCCTTCTAACACCTCTCCGTCTATCGAAAAGCGAGAACCATGGCAAGGGCAATCCCAGGAGCGTTCTCCCTCATTCCAAGCTACTTCGCAACCTAGGTGAGTACATGTAGCGTTAACGACATGTAATTTACCTTCCTCGTCTCGAAATGCACCACACTTTTCCCCATTTATCTTCACGTGCACGCCTTCGCCAACTTCAACATCCTCAATCTGTTTATCAACAAGGTCGATTTTCCCCTTTACAAATTCTACTGCTACATTGGCATTTTGCGAGATAAACGTTTTAACCGATGGATCAATATTAAGCCTTGCAGGACCAAATAATGGTTCGTATTGACTCTTTCCATGTAGGATCAAATCTTTTAACATCAATGCAGCAGCCGTAGAGTTTGTCATTCCCCACTTTTGGAACCCCGTAGCAATAAAAATGTTATCTTCATTTGTTGAAAGACGACCGATATAAGGAACTTTGTCCAATGTATAAAGATCTTGGGCAGACCAACGATATAAAATGTCTGATAGGCTTAACTCGTCCTTTCCGAAAGAGGCAAGTGCTTCGTAGTGTTTCATCGTATTAATCCCTTGCCCAGTTTTGTGGCTCTCTCCGCCTAAAAGAAGTAAGTTTCCAGCCTTGCGAACAGACCGCTTTGGTGTTTCTGAACTTACATACATACCGCCAGGATAGTCAAGTTCATCTTTTACTGCAACAACGTAAGATCTCTCAGCATACATTCTCGTAAAGAAAAACTGTTTGCCATCGTAGAAAGGAAAATGCGAGCACGAGATAATCGACTGACTTTCAATGGTGTGGCCTGTTCTAGTTATCACTTTCGGCATTTCACCTTTTTCAATGTTAATAGCGGTTGTATTCTCGTAGATGGTTCCACCGTTTTTTAGTATCACTTGTACAAGGGGAAGTAGGTATTTAATCGGATGAAACTGTGCTTGCTTTTCCATAATGATCGCTGAACGCATTGGTAATTGAAGTGGCATTGCATTGACTAGATCACCACGGATCCCTAATTTCTTGTAAGCTTCAGCCTCTCTTTCTAACTTCTTTAATTCTTTTTCGGAGTTTGTATAGATATAGGCTTCTGTTTCTTCAAACTCACAAGAAATGTTTTGTTTTGAAACAGTATCTTTTATAAATGCCTTTGCTGAGTCATTGGCTACATAATACATTTTAGCTCGTTCTTCACCAAAGTGTTGGATTAATTCTTCATAAATGATTCCATGTTGGGCTGTTACTTTTGCCGTTGTATGTCCAGTTGTTCCATTGAAAAGCCGACCTGCATCAATGATTGTTACTTTTTTTCCTGCAAGACTAAGCAAGTATCCAGTTGTGATCCCGGTAATACCTCCCCCAACAATTGTTACTTCAGAATTAATATCTTCTTGCAAAGACGGAAAGAACGGAATTTCAACATGACTTCTCCAATAAGGCTCAGGAAACTTCGGTAGTTTTGTTGACATCTTTTTTTACCCCCATAATTAGTATATGTATAGTTTTTCCATCTACTAGATTAAATATGAATACAACTCTTTTTCATGTAAAATGAAGAGGAATCATCAAAGGAGTGAAGAACATGCAACAACAAGCCTTACCAGCACAAAAACAGCTAGAGGCGTACAATAATCGAGATCTAGAAGCTTTTTTAGCTTGTTATTCAGAAGATTGTGTAGTAGAGGATGCAGAAGGAAAAGTTCTAATGGCAAATAAAGAAGAAATGCGTACAAGGTATAAAGAGTTATTTGAGCAAAGTCCTGATTTACATTGTCGTTTAGTTTCAAGAATTGTTGTTGGGGACTACGTATTAGATGAGGAGAATGTTACGGGGTCGCGTGGAAGTACAGAAACGAACCATGTGGTTGCGGTGTATAGGGTGAATGATGGGTTCATTCATCATGTCAGGTTCATACGATAAAAGGAAGCTCTCAATGTAGCTTCCTTTATTTCTTAATAAATAGAAAGTAAATACCAGCGATAATAAGGCCTACTGGCCAAAATTGCCCAACATAAACAAAAAACGAACCGAACATTCCTGTTAAACTAGCATCCATAAGCGCGATAACCGAAATGAATAATAGAATAATGCCAGGTAATAATCCATCCTTTTTTGTATGACTATAACGAATAAGAAAAGCTACCCCAACGATCATTGTAAACATTGCCCAATGACTGGGCCAAAAAGAATATAAGCGTAACCCATGAAAATGCAAACCCAATCCAAATAGAAGTGCCCCTGGGAAAAAAGAATGATTTTCTTTGCCTATATATGCTTGAAGTAGAAAGGCAATCCCGATTATTAGTAGAATTGAAGGCCAAGCATAAAATTGGTTTATAAAAGGAATGTTAAAATTGTTTGCAAGAAAGAAAACACCTGCTCCTAGTAATAAAACACCCACAAAAACTCCTTGTCTTTTCAACTGATAACCCCCTTTCATAATAATAAGAATAAATAAATCTAATCATACTTCGCGAAATTTTACAACGTTTTAGAGAGTTAATCAAGTGTCTTACAGGTTAGAATTGGGTTTTAAAAACATTCGTATTTCTAATGAAATCTGTTCAAACAGAAAGTCGAACGTGTTATAATGTTCAAGTATTTATCATATAAGCACGGTAGGATCATTTTTATCAGTGAATCAAAGCAACATCAAGGGGGGAAAAGCGTGCACATTCTAGTAACTAGCCTAAACTATAAGCTTGCAGCAGTTGACATAAGAGAAAAGTTTACCTTTCAAAAGGAAGAATTAAATCTAGCAATTAATACTTTGAAAAACACAAAGAGTATACTAGAGTGTGTCATCGTTTCTACTTGTAATCGGACAGAAATTTATGCCGTTGTTGATCAACTACACACTTCTAGATATTATGTTAAAACATTTTTAGCGAATTGGTTCGAGACAAAACCAGAGAAATTTGCCGATTATTTAACCTATTATGAGGATCACTTCGCTGTCGATCATCTCTTTAGAGTTGCATGTGGATTAGATTCAATGATCGTCGGTGAAACTCAAATTTTAGGGCAAGTACGCGATAGCTTTTTCCTAGCTTCAAACTTAGAGGCAACCGGGACAATCTTTAATCAATTGTTTAAACAGGCGATTACGATAGGAAAACGAGCACATTCAGAAACGACAATTGCTGAGAGTGCGGTATCTGTAAGCTATGCGGCAGTTAAGTTAGCGACAGAGGTACTTGGTGACTTGAAAAATAAAAACGTTGCGATCGTTGGCGCAGGGAAAATGAGTGAGTTAACGGTGAAGCATCTGACTACTCTTGGAGTTGGAAGAGTGACTGTTTTAAATAGAACATTAGAAAAAGCAGTTCACTTAGCGGAGTCCTTTCAAGGTGAGGCCAAAGAGTTATCCGAATTAAATACTGTATTAGAAGAAGTTGACATCGTCATTACTTCTACCAGTTCAAAAGATTATGTGATTAAAAGAGTGGATCTGGAACGAATTAGGGAACGACTTTTTCTGGTGGATATAGCCGTTCCACGAAACATTGACCCTACTGTTTCAGAAATTGAAGGGTGCCATTTGTTTGATATCGATGATTTACAAAATGTAGTAGCATCTAACCTTGCTGAGCGTCGACGTGAAGCGATCAAAATTACCGCGTTAATTGATCAGGAAGTTTCAGCATTTCAATCTTGGCTAACCACGTTAGGAGTAGTTCCAATTATTACTGCACTCAGACAGAAAGCTGTTTCAGTCCAAGAAGTAACAATGGAAAGTATCCAGCGTAAGCTTCCTCATTTGTCGGAACGTGAAACGAAGCTAATTCGTAAACACATGAAAAGTATTGTAAACCAGCTTTTACGTGACCCAATTGTAGCAGTAAAAGAAATGGCTACTGAACCAAATGCAGAGGAAGCTCTCCATCTATTTACGAAGATTTTTGCGATTGATGATCCAACCGAAAAGCAAGAAACAAACATTGTTAACATAGAAAATGTAGAATTTAAACAAGAAGTAGCATCTCGATAGTAGTAGGTGCAAACAACCAGAAAGATTTTTTCTTTCTGGTTGTTTGGTTTCAAGTTACTTTTTTAAAGATTGGTAATTAAAATGAGTTAGTTGTAAAATGAGGGAAATAACCTTGAAAAACGGAGGTAATGATGCGAAAAATAGTCATAGGATCCAGGAGAAGTAAGTTGGCTTTAACCCAAACAAATTGGGTAATCGAACAATTAAAAAAGCTAAGTGATCAATTTGAATATGAAATTAAAGAGATTGTTACAAAAGGAGATAAGATCTTAGATGTTACTCTTTCAAAAGTGGGTGGTAAAGGTCTTTTCGTAAAAGAGATTGAACAGGCAATGGTAAATAGAGAGATTGACATGGCCGTCCACAGTATGAAAGATATGCCAGCCGTTTTGCCAGAAGGCTTTGTCATTGGCTCAATTCCAAAAAGAGTAGATCCGCGTGATGTACTTATCTCAGCCAGTAAAAAAGGATTGATGGAGCTTCAACCGGGTTCTGTCGTTGGAACGAGTAGTTTACGGAGATCTGCGCAAATTTTAGCCAAGCGCCCCGATGTAACAATAAAGTGGATACGTGGCAATGTCGATTCAAGAATACAAAAACTTAACAACGGCGAATATGATGCGATAATACTGGCAGCAGCGGGTTTAAAAAGAATGGGTTGGGAAGAAGAAGTTGTAACAGAGTATTTAAGTCCAATTGATTGTTTACCTGCGGTAGGACAGGGGGCTCTTGGAATCGAATGCCGCGAAGATGATGAGCAATTACTACAATTGTTATCACAATTAACAGATGAACAAACGAAACAATGCGTTACCGCGGAACGGGCTTTTCTTCATCAAATTGAAGGTGGCTGTCAAGTTCCAATTGGAGGGTTCGCCTACTTAAATGCAGCAGGAGAAATTATTTTAAATGGGCTAGTTGGTTCCCCGGATGGTACAGTCATTCTGCATGAACAATTAACTGGCTCTAACCCTGCGGAGCTAGGTCAAGAACTTGGCAAAAAGCTACTCGCAAAAGGTGCCAAAGAGATTCTTGATCGTGTTAAGAAAGAACTTGATGCATGATGACACTTAATGGAAAGAGATTTTTGATTACGAGGGCAAAAGAACAAGCCAATGATCTCGCATCACTAATCGAACGGTATCAAGGGAACCCTATTGTCTTACCGTTACTCTCTTTTAGACGAGTGAATAACGGTTATATCACGAATGTCATTTCAAAAATACTTACTTATCATTGGATAGTATTCACAAGTAAAAATGGAGTTCAATTTTTTCTTGATTGTGTAGAAGAGGTAACAGGGAAAAGGGAAATTCCAAGTTCGTGTAAAATTGCAGTTGTCGGAAAACAAACAAATGAGGTGTTGCACTACCACGGATTGCACGCAAGTATTATTCCAAAAATATTTGTGGCAGAAAGCTTGTTAGAGGAATTAAAACGAACAGTTAAACAAACAGAAAAAGTACTTATTGTAAAAGGCAACATGGCAAGAGACATTATCGCTTCCGAACTTACATCTGAGGGGATTGATGTAACTGAACTGATTGTTTATGAAACGGTCATGAATCAATCAACAAAGTACCCATTATATGAGGTCATGAAGAATAAGGAGACGGATTTTGTTCTTTTTACAAGTTCGTCAACGGTTCATTTTTTTGTGAAATTATTAGAAAATACAGACTGGAGAACGTATATCGATCATTTTCGCTTCATATCAATTGGCCCTGTAACGTCACAAACGATGCAAAGTTATCACATTCCAATTTTTACAGAAGCAAACCCATACACAGGGCAAGGAATGATTAATAGTATTATACAAAAATTCAAGGGGGATTAATTTTGGAACATTTTCAACGTCATCGGCGTTTACGTCGTTCTGCAAACATAAGGGCAATGGTCAGGGAAACATCTTTAAAGAAAGAAGATCTCATCTATCCCATCTTTGTAAAGGAGGGAGAAAATATTAAAACAGAAGTAGCATCTATGCCAGGTGTCTATCAACGATCTCTTGACCTCCTAGAAGAAGAAATAACTGAAATCACAAAACTCGGTATCGTTTCTGTTATTGTTTTTGGAGTTCCATTAGAGAAGAATGAGACAGGCACAAGTGCATACTGTGATAACGGAATTGTTCAACAAGCAATACGCAAAATTAAAGAGCTAAACTCAGAACTAGTGGTGATTGCCGATACGTGTTTATGTCAATTCACGAATCATGGCCATTGTGGTGTGATTGAGAATGGGCAAATACTAAATGATCCATCGCTTGAGCTACTTGCAAAAACAGCTATATCTCAAGCGAGGGCCGGTGCAGATATGATTGCGCCATCTAATATGATGGACGGATTTGTGACGGCAATCCGTGCTGCTCTAGACAATGCTGGATTTTATGACACCCCAATCATGTCATATTCAGTGAAATATGCTTCCTCTTTTTATGGGCCTTTTCGTGATGCCGCTCATAGCGCGCCCTCTTTTGGAGATCGCAAAACGTATCAAATGGACCCAGCAAATCGTCTTGAAGCCCTTCGTGAGGCAAAGTCAGATATTGAGGAAGGAGCAGATTTCCTTATTGTTAAACCGGCTCTCTCTTATTTAGATATTGTACGAGACGTTAAAGAACGTTTTTCGGTCCCTGTTGTGGCCTATAATGTAAGTGGTGAATACTCAATGATTAAAGCAGCTAGTCAAAATGGTTGGATTGATGAACGTGCAGTCGTATTAGAAAAACTAACAAGCATGAAGCGTGCCGGAGCAGATTTAATTATTACATACTTTGCAAAAGATGTGGCAACATGGGTAAGTGAATAACAGAAGAAGGATGAGAGAGATGAGAAGTTATGTTAAATCGGTAACGGCTTTTGAAAAGGCAAAGCCTTTAATGCCAGGTGGCGTTAACAGTCCAGTCCGAGCATTTAAATCCGTAAATAAAAGCCCTGTATACATGGAATATGGAAAAGGCTCAAGGATTTATGACGTTGATGGAAATGAGTACATTGATTACGTCTTATCATGGGGACCACTCATTTTAGGGCATGCAGACGACCAAGTCATTACGGAAATTAAGAAGGTAGCAGAACGCGGGACAAGCTTTGGTGCGCCGAACGAACTTGAAACGAAGCTTGCGCAGTTAGTGATTGATCGGGTTCCATCGATTGAAGTCGTAAGGATGGTTAATTCTGGAACAGAAGCAACAATGAGTGCACTACGACTTGCCCGTGGGTATACAGGACGGGATAAAATCTTAAAATTTGAAGGCTGTTATCATGGGCATGGTGATTCTCTATTGATAAAAGCTGGTTCAGGTGTTGCAACGCTTGGATTACCAGATAGTCCAGGTGTACCTGAAGCTGTTGCAATGAATACATTAACAGTACCGTATAACGACTTGGAAAGTGTGCGTTATGCCTTTGAACAATTTGGTGAAGACATTGCAGCAGTCATCGTTGAGCCAGTTGCCGGTAATATGGGTGTAGTACGACCAGAAGCAGGCTTCCTTCAAACGTTGAGAGAAATTACGGAGAAAAACGGTACAGTACTTATTTTTGATGAAGTAATGACAGGATTTCGAGTTGGTTACAATTGTGCACAAGGAGCGTTCGGTGTTATACCAGACCTTACGTGTTTAGGAAAAGTCATCGGTGGAGGATTACCTGTAGGTGCATATGGTGGAAAAAGAGAGATAATGGAACAAATTGCACCAAGTGGACCTATCTATCAAGCCGGAACGCTGTCTGGAAATCCTTTAGCAATGACTGCCGGCTTTGAAACATTGAACCAATTAACAGAAGAGGACTATGCTACGTTTGAACGACTTGGGAAAAGACTAGCTGACGGATTATCAGAAGCAGCTTCAAAGCACAACATCCCTCATACCATTAACCGAGCTTGTTCAATGGTTGGTTTGTTCTTTACGGATGAAGCAGTCACAAATTATGAAAAAGCGAAAACATCAAATATGGATATGTTTTCCGATTACTTTGGACATATGCTAGATGAAGGGATTTCGATTCCACCCTCACAGTTCGAAGGCATGTTTCTTTCAACGAAACATACTGACGCAGACATAGACGCAACAATTGCTGCGGCTGAACGTACTTTCGCAAAACTAGCCAAAAAATGAAATCTAAAGGACCAGCAGATGCTGGTCCTTTAATTTGGAGAGCAATTCAATGTGCAACAAAAAAATGTCCGCTCGCAAAAAACTGAAGTGCGCCCGCAAAAAGCGAGTATACGCCCGCAAATGTAGGAGAGCGCCCGCAAAACATAGAAGAGCGCCCACAAAAAAACGATCTGCCCACAAAACCTGAAATGCGCCCGCAAATAGTGAGTATACGCCCGCAAAT
>CAZIRM010000001.1:14322-51233 GCA_964541705.1 uncultured Bacillaceae bacterium
GTAGGAGAGCGCCCGCAAAACATAGAAGAGCGCCCGCAAAAAAACGATGCGCCCAAAAAACACTGAAATGCGCCCGCAAATAGTGAGTATACGCCCGCAAAACATAGAAGAGCGCCCACAAAAAAACGATCTGCCCACAAAACACTGAAATGGGCCCGCAAATGTAGGAGAGCGCCCGCAAAACATAGAAGAGCGCCCGCAAAAAAACGATGCGCCCACAAAACACTGAAATGCGCCCGCAAATAGTTTACGTAGACCACCGTATCCTTAAATTTAATGAAAAAATAAGCATATTTTACTGTTTATAGACATACATCTGTAACGTATGAGTATAAGTCCGTTTAAAAGGACGTGTTCCTAAAACTTGCGAGATCTACTCACATACGCGGGCAATTGTCGTTGGGGGCTATTACATAGTTGGCGATCGTGCCAGTAATTGGCTCAACTTTTCTTATCAGTTTAAATAACTGATAGGCTATTTAAATAAAGGGGGAGAGAAGATTGACTCAAGAGCATTCATCAAAGTTATCGTTTTCCATCGAAGAATCAGTATGGCTGAATAAAGATCAGGAAGTTGATGAAATTTTATCTTTATCATTAGACCCAGATATTACAGTCCAGGAGCACGGCGATTATGTATTAATCAGAGGTGGATTGAAGTTAACAGGAGAATACCGCCCAAAAGAAAAAAATGAAGAGTATGCAGGAGAAACACTGTCCCAACAAGTAGCATTTCGCTCGATTGAAGAGATTATTACCCATGAAGATGGAACAAGTGAAATTAAACATACGTTTCCGATTGATGTCACAATTCCACAAGAGAGAATCAATAGCTTAGATGATATTTACGTGATTGTCGAATCATTTGACTATGATCTGCCTGAACGTGGTTGTATACAACTAACTGCAGATGTTTCTATCACAGGAATGTCAGCATCTGTCCATGATAATCGGCACGAAGAAGTAAATTATGAGCATGATACTAGAGAAGAAGAGGAAGAGAGAACGTTTCATTTTGAAGCGACAAAGCAAGAGGAAGAGGAAGATTTTTTACCAAGAGATGTAATTGAGGAAGATGAACTGAACGATACCGAATATGAGTACAATGCTGCTGATTATGATTACGGTGACTATGAATTGGAACAACAAGTCGAGGATGCTTCTGACGACCAGCGATATGGTGATCTTGACCTAGAAGAAGTAGAGCAAGAACAGTGTGATACAGATACAGAGGATCGATCACACCAAGAACAAAGTCCTAGCATCGCATTTGGTGTCAAGCATGTTACAGAGCAAGCAGAAAAGAAAGAGGTTGCACAAAAATCATTTTCCATGCTCACAAATTTAACAAAGAATCGTCCTAAACAAGATTTCAACATTCAGTTGGAAGAGGTAGAGGAAACGAAAGCAGCAGAAGTTTCGGCCGAGCTTGAAGAAGAAAGTGTTGAAACGGAGCAACAAGAAATAAAACCTCGTGAAGAAAACGCACTCTATTTGACGAAAATGCTATCAAAGGGTGACGAACAATTCTCAAAACTGAAAATGTGCATTATTCAATCAAATGAGACGTTAGAGGTTATTGCGAATCGTTATAAAATAAATATTTCAACACTAATCCATGTGAATAAGTTAAATGATGAACACGTAGAGGAAGGTCAAATCCTTTATATTCCTGTAAAAAAAGCTTAACTTTGAATGGAGGGGGTTCCCTCCATTGAACACTTATTCTTAATAGTAGGACTTGCCCCTATACAAATCAATGATAAATAGTAATACCATTTTTCTTTAATAGGGAGTAAAGAGATGAATAAGCTACGACTAATTAAAGCTGAATATAATTTAGAAAACTTACAATGGGTGAAAGAAGAAGAAATTTTTCAAAGTAATGTAGGCAAAAAAAGATTAAGAGTTTGGCAGGATAAACAGCTGTTAGATTGGCATATTAAATGGCGAGATGAAGTGAGCAAAGAATCAGGCATGATGACTGATCGGATGATTCATACAAAGACTGGCGACCCCTATATAATAAGTGAATATGGATTTTTAACCATTCATGATGAGGTAGAAGGACAATACCCTTGTAAAGGAAGAGAAGCACATTGGGGAGAACTAATAGCAGCCACACTGTTCTATGGGTGCTCAATTAACAAATCGAATGTGAGTTCTATACCTAGTAATGAACCTTCGCTTGTGTCAATAAAGGATAGAATACGAAAACTCCAGTTAAAAGACAAAATGGCAAAAGCGGTAGTTGAAAAATCATATTTCGAAGCGAAAAAGAGAGTGCATAAAGCTGAACAAATAACAAATGAGATCCTTAAATCCAGATTGCCAATCCTTAATCAATTTCGTTCATTTGAAGATGGAAGAGAAGTGTTTTTTCAACTGTACTATATTTGTGGTGAAGAAAAGCCGGTTAGAGGCTACGATCCCTTGCGACACTTACTCGAGAGTTGGTTAAAAAAGAATGGGAAGAACTCATTGGTTTTGCTATTAGAGGAAATAAATAAATCTTTTAACCTTAAAGGCGAACAAGGGATGCTACTCTTGGCTCAGTGTCTTCAACCATATGAGTTAAAAGAAGCCATGGAACAACTCGAAAGCAGCCAAGAAAAAGAAGTTTCTGAAATTATAAACCGGTATTTAGAGAATTGGGAGCGATCACGAAATCTTGTCCATATTTTAAGTCAGTGGTTAGAAGAAACAAGAAGGAAGGAGGTTGCTACATGATCAACCAAATACCTGTTACAACTCAATCCGTAGGTCCCGTATTATTTCAATACGACTTATACCCTGAGAAAATTTTACAAGTAGGGAAAGTTAAAAAGATCATTACCCAGCAAGGGGAATTTGCATTAAAAGTCAGTAACATGAGCATTGAGCAAGCAAATTGGTTTACTCATGTGATTAGGAGATTAGAACGTATAAATTATAAACAGTTTGTACCCGTTCTTCCAACAAAATATGGTGACTTTACTGTACCTTTTCAGGGGAAAACCTATTATTTACAACCTTGGTTTCATGAAACGACTCAAATTCCAGAAGAAAGAAAAGAACTGATTCTTTTTCTACAATTAGGGAAGCTCCATGGTTTAACAGAAAAACAACAAGATTTCTCGAAGGAGAGTTTAGAAAATTCTTATCAAGACCTATTAAAAAGGTGGGAAAAGCGTAAACTTGAACTTGAACATTATGCCGAGGAAGCTGAAAGAAAAACTTATATGTCTCCTTTTGAGCTAACCTTTCTAACGCACTTTAACCGAACGATAGCTTTAGTAGAAGAAGCAAAAGCATATTTGAAAAAGTGGTATGATACTTGCTTAGAAAACGAGAGATTCAGGGCTGTTTTATGCCACGGAAAATTAGACCGATCTCATATATACTATCACCCAAATGGTTACGGCTATTTGTTTAATTTTGAAAAAGCGATTCTAGATACCCCGGCAAGAGATTTGGCTATAAGTTTTCGTAAGTCATTTCAATATTCCATGTGGGACGGAACTCAAGGTGTAAACTGGTTACAAAGCTACGAGTCCTTTTTTAAGTTAGAAGAAGAGGAAAAGAGTTTATTCGCTAGTTATCTTTGTTATCCTGAATTAATTTTCCGATCTGTTGATCACTACCGAAAGCGGAATGGAAGCATTTCAGAGTTGCAATACGTCCAAATACTAGAAAAGCGTATTATTACAATGTCACGTGTAAACCTGTTTATACGACAAACCCTTATGAGTCAAAGCAATGAGCCTATGTAAGTTTCATAGTCTCACTGCTTTTTTTTGAAGTTCATAACAGTCTAGATTTTTTTCCGCTGCATTTGTTGCAATGAGTTTACTAGCAATTGAAGAATAATCGAAGGTCAATGCCTGTCTTAAGCAGGCGCCTCGCGCTTTTCTAGCTAAAACCACTCGAAAACGACGGATAAATAGAGAAAGACAAGGATTGCTAGAAACATAACATCAATGGTAGATGGAAAAAAATTGTACGAACTAACTGAAATATTGTTAATGGAATGATGAATTGATAGGCCATATCACGAACTCTTCTTAACCAAAGAGGAAGACGATACTTTTTCTTTGACAATCTTACTCCTCCTTTCTCAATAAATAATTTTTACACTGATTAAACCGAGCCATCAAGTGAGTGATTTTTCGTGGGAACATATTGCAGAATTTTGATATAGTTTATGCACGAGAAGTTGGGCGTGTGAGTAAGTGATCCTAATGAAAAAAGTATGATCCATCTAAAGTTGGGAATAATAATAAAAATTTGTTTTTCCTATTGACGGAATAAATCACAAACAGTTAGAATTGAATGTAAACATTTGAATATCCCACATGCGTTGAAAGGGAAGAGTACATCTGTATTGCCAGCAGAGAGAAAAATCATTGCTAACCGCGTTAGCATTGCTGAAAGATTTTTTTGGAGTGAAAGATGGAAGGTCGCCCTAGAGCAGTTTCTTTGAACCCGTATAGGAGAAACCGGTAGAACCGTTAACAACATTAAGTGTATAGGCATGTTTTTTTATTCATGTGCTTATAAACAAAGGTGGTACCGCGAATAACACTCTTCGTCCTTTGATAGGATGAGGAGTTTTTTTATTTAATTTTAAGGAGGAAGCAAGATGGCAAATCAAGAAATTTCAATGCCGACAAAGTATGATCCAAAAGCGACTGAAGCAAAATGGTATCCGTACTGGCTTGACGGAAAGTTTTTCGAAGCAAAAGGAGAGGAAGGAAAAGAACCTTACACAATCGTAATCCCTCCACCAAATGTAACTGGAAAACTTCACCTAGGTCATGCATGGGATACAACGTTACAAGATATTCTAATTCGTACTAAGCGGATGCAAGGGTATGATGCGTTATGGTTACCTGGGATGGACCACGCGGGAATTGCCACACAAGCAAAAGTGGAAGCGAAGCTCCGTGAAGAAGGGGTGAGTCGCTATGACTTAGGAAGAGAAAAATTCCTTGAAAAGTCATGGGAATGGAAAGAAGAATATGCAGGATTTATTCGTAAACAGTGGTCGAAGTTAGGGTTATCACTTGATTATTCAAAAGAACGTTTTACGTTAGATGAGGGACTCTCAAAAGCTATCCGTGAAGTGTTTGTTAAGCTTTATGAAAAAGGGCTTATTTACCGTGGGAAATATATCATTAACTGGGATCCGCAAACAAAAACAGCGTTATCTGACATCGAAGTTATTTACAAAGACGTACAAGGTGGTTTTTACCACATGCGCTATCCGTTAGCGGATGGTAGTGGACATATTGAAGTAGCGACAACTCGTCCTGAAACAATGTTAGGGGATACAGCAGTAGCTGTCCATCCAGAAGATGAGCGCTACAAACACCTTATCGGCAAAAAAGTAAAACTTCCAATTGTTGGTCGTGAAATTGAAATTGTTGCTGATGACTATGTAGATATGGAGTTTGGTTCAGGAGCAGTAAAAATTACACCAGCTCACGATCCCAACGATTTCGAAATTGGTAACAGACATGATTTAGAACGGATTCTTGTGATGGATGAGTCTGGAACAATGAACGAGAATGCAGGTAAATATCAAGGGTTAGATCGTTTTGAATGTCGTAAGCAAATTGTGAAAGATCTACAAGATGATGGTATATTGTTCAAAATTGAAGAACACTTACATTCTGTAGGGCATTCTGAACGAAGTGGTGCAGTCGTTGAACCTTATTTATCAACGCAGTGGTTTGTGAAAATGGGTCCATTAGCGGAAGAAGCGATTAAATTACAACAATCAGAAGGAAAAGTAAACTTTGTTCCTGAACGATTTGAAAAAACATACCTGCATTGGATCGAGAATATCCGTGATTGGTGTATCTCTCGCCAACTTTGGTGGGGCCACCGCATTCCAGCTTGGTATCATAAGGAAACTGGTGAAGTTTATGTTGGTCATGAAGAACCAAGTGACATCGAAAACTGGGAACAAGACGAAGATGTTCTTGATACGTGGTTCTCGTCTGCCCTTTGGCCATTTTCAACAATGGGTTGGCCTGATACTGAATCAGCAGACTTTAAAAAATATTATCCAACTGACGTTTTAGTGACCGGTTACGATATTATTTACTTCTGGGTTGCACGAATGATTTTCCAAGGAATTGAGTTTACTGGCAAGCGCCCATTTAAAGATGTTTTAATTCACGGTCTTGTTCGTGATTCTGAAGGGCGTAAGATGAGTAAATCGCTAGGGAATGGCGTAGATCCGATGGATGTGATCGACAAGTATGGTGCGGATGCGCTACGTTTCTTCCTTTCAACAGGAAGTTCCCCGGGAAATGATTTACGCTTCTATTGGGAAAAAGTCGAATCAACTTGGAATTTTGGGAATAAAATTTGGAATGCATCACGTTTTTGTTTAATGAATTTGGAAGGTTTAACTTATGAAGAAATCGATCTATCGGGAGAAAAATCAATTGCTGACCAATGGATTTTAACTCGCCTTCAAGAAACGATTGAAGATGTTACACGATTGATTGACGTTTATGAATTTGGTGAAGTTGGTCGCCTGCTTTATAACTTCATTTGGGATGATTTCTGTGATTGGTATATTGAGATGGCGAAGCTCCCTCTTTATGGTGAAGATGAGGCAGCAAAGAAAACAACTCGTTCTGTTCTCGCTTACGTTCTTGATCAAACGATGAAGCTATTACATCCATTCATGCCATTCATCACAGAAGAAATTTGGCAGCACTTACCGCATCAAGGAGACTCCATTACAGTTGCGCCATGGCCAGTGAGAAACGAAGAACTCGAATTCTCAACGGCAACGAAGAAAATGAATTTGTTAAAAGATGTGATTCGCTCTGTTCGTAACACAAGGGCTGAATTAAACGTGCCAATGAGCAAAAAAATCGAACTGCATATTAACGCGAAAGACGAAGAGATTTTAGCAAATCTTGTAGCCGGAAAAACATATGTAGAAAAGTTCTGTAACCCAGAAGAGTTGAAATTAGGAACAGACTTAACCGCTCCTGAAAAATCAATGTCATCCGTGTTATCAGGTGTTGAACTATACTTGCCACTTGCAGGCTTACTCGATTTAGATGCAGAAATTGCACGACTAGAAAAAGAATTGAAGAAACTAGATGGTGAAGTCGAGCGAGTACAAAAGAAACTAAACAATCAAGGCTTTGTTGCAAAAGCACCAGCGCATGTTATTGAAGAAGAAAAAGCAAAAGAAAAAGATTACGTAGAGAAACGTGCAACGGTTCAAGCGAGAATTGATGAATTAAAAGCATAAACCCAAAAAGCAGCAAGCGAGAGTTAATCTCGACTTGCTGCTTTTGCAATATGTTTCAGGTACAGTTGAACAACGTTAATCGTTGAATTGGCCGAAAGGGTACGCGAACCAACGACATCTTCTATTTCATTAAAAACAAGTTCTCCATCTTCACCGAATAAAAAATCGATGCCAACAAACCCTATCTGACCTTTAAACAGATGAATAATTTTATGAACAAGTTCTTTTTCGCAAGTAGATAGTTTATACAGCGATGAAGTGCCACCTAGGGAAACATTCGCTTTGAAGCTAGAACTCGATGTCCGAAGTGTTGCTCCTATGATTTCATGACCAATCACAAAAACGCGTACATCCTTACCCGGAACTGCCCCTAGCTTTTGAACAATAATTGTATGAGCAGTTAGTTGAGGAAGTAATGATTCTAACTCAACGTTTGAATGGACCAAATAAACGTGTTGTCCTCCACGACCTTCAACTTCTTTCAAAACAAATGGATACGTAAATGGAATGGAAGTGTCGTGAACTTCTCCCGTTTTCAAAAAAAGTGTATCCATCATTGGAATGCCAGAGAACGCTAAGAACTGATGAGTTTTCGCCTTGTCATTGCAACAGTCTGCGACAAAAGAGGTATTAAAACAGTTAACCCCTAACAGTTCAAACTGTTTTGTTAGTAGCGGATCAATATGTCGCATAATGACAAAATTAGGTAAGGATCGCATTCTTTGATGTTTAATAAATAATTGGTTATTTTTTACACCGTATAATAAATCTTCTTTTAAAATAAAACGTAGATCTATATTTAAGTTTTCAGCTTCTTCTAAAAACCAGTCAATAAATGCTTCATTTCTTTTTGCATCTTCTTTGTTATAAAGGAGCCATCCATTAATCGCCATTTTTATCCCGACCTCTTAAATCTTTGATGATATGCTCAACCATTGCGTCTGCTACATTAATTCCAGTACAATCATAAATACTTTTAATATGAGGATTTGTATTAATTTCACACACAATTGGCTCGTCCTTTTTCCCGAAAAGTAGATCTACCCCAGCAAATGTTGCGCCAACAATCTTTGCGACTTTACTTGCGAGTTCAACTTCCTCCTCATTCGGGATGTAGGCTTCTGTCTTTCCACCCGCACTAACATTTGCCCGAAAATCTGTTTCTGACGTTCGTTTCATCGCAGCAACAACTCGGTTGCCAACAACATTTAAACGGATATCTCGACCGTAGCTAGAACGAATGAACTGTTGGAATACGTATTCTATACTTCCAAGTTCTTTGACTTTTGAGAGTAATTCGTCCATATTATTGATTAAATAGACTTGTTGTCCAAAAGAACCATACGCTTCTTTTATGACAAGCGGAAAGCCAAGTTCACGTGCAATTTGTTCATATGGTGATAAGTCTTTGACTTTTAACCCAGTAAACACTTTAGGGGCAATCATTGTTTTAGGTAAAGGGATGTTCTGATCGGCAAGTGCCTGGTACATCTGTATTTTACTATCACACAAATCAATCGATCTCGCACTGTTGTACAAAAGTAATCCCATTTTTTCTAACTGGATCGCTAGTGGTATGTCTTTATCAGCAAAGTGGACAAAGTCTGGTTTTATTCCCGAATACTGTCCCTTGATCACCGAACAACCATTTTCAATCGTAACAATTAACTCTGTATTTTTAATGAGAGCTGTTTCAATCCCTGCTTTTTCAGCAGACGCCTGAAACCACTCTGCGTATTCAATGAATTTTTCTGAATTCAAATTTCCGTTGTAAACAATCCAACCTTGTTTTTTAGCCATTGTCTAACCCTTTCTATCACTTGCCATCATTACCGTTTATTTTACACTAGGATGAATCGAGGAAAAAGAGGAGATGTTAATTTGTTATCGTATACTGACGCACTAAATTACATACAAAAACCACGAAAAGAACAAATAGATTTAGGACTAGAACGAATGATTGCTCTATTAGGTTACATAGGTAACCCAGAAAAATCGTTGAAGTTTATCCATATTGCTGGAACAAACGGGAAAGGTTCAACATTAAACTATATGGCATCCGTTTTACAAGAAGCAGGCTATGATGTTGGCTTATTCACATCCCCTTATGTGAATAAGTCCACTGAACAGATAAAAATAAATGACTTAGAAATGACGGAAAAGGACTTTGTCAATATCGTACAACGCTTAAAACCAGTCATCGATAAGATGGAACAATCTGTCCTTGGACGCCCAACAGAATTTGAAATTTTCGTGGCAATGGCGATTGTTTACTTTGCAGAAAAAAAACCAAATATCGTTTTATTTGAAACAGGACTAGGGGGACGGTTGGATGCAACAAATGTGATTACACCAATCGTTTCAATGATTACAAATATTGGTTATGATCATATGAATTTTTTGGGAGACACATTAGTAGAGATTGCGTGCGAAAAGGCAGGCATTATTAAACGAGGCGTACCAACAGTGTCAGGCTGTAAACAACCAGATGTCCAACTAGTGATAAGGCAAACTGCGACTCGGCAACATGTATTGCTTACCCAATTAGGGACAGATTTCGCACTGGAAAAAGTAGGTGAGAGTTATACCTTTTATTCAAATCAGGTGAGCATACCTGGAATTACACTATCCATGTTAGGGAATCATCAAGTGAAGAATGCAGCATTAGCGCTTGAGGCCATTCAACTATTAATAAAGCGTCACCATTTTCAAATAAGTGAAGCACAGATGAGGCGTGGTTTGCAAAAAACGAAGGTAACAAACCGAATCGAGGTCGTTGAGTCAAGTCCTACACTCATTTTTGATGGTGGGCATAATCCAGACGGTACTCAAGCGCTTGTTGATGCCCTGCAAATGCATTATGAAGGTAAACGTATTTATGTTTTGTTTTGTGCAATGAAAGATAAAAAAATTGTAGAAATGATCAATGGATTAAAACAAATTGCTAGCAAAATTATTTTAACCACGTTTCCATTCGAGCGAGCGATGGAACCGAATGAGGTGATGGTTAACTTCATTCATGATGAAACGATTTTTGTTGATGAAAACTGGGAAGATGCGTTCACCCATTATTACAATCGGTTAAAAAAAGATGATGTATTGGTCGTTACAGGGTCGCTCTATTTTTTAAATGAAGTCAGGCAAAAACTGAAGAAATAGGATAGGGAATGGAAAAAAGAAAAATAACAGATTCTTCCCAGTTTTGTTTCTAAATCTTGAACTGGTTGCATTTTATTTCAATTTTATAGAATAATATGTATAATATAAAATATGAATGAAAAATGAGTTCAAATTCCTAATTACCAAACCCAAGCAAATGTATCAAGTATACATAGTATCTAAAATAAGGAATTATGAAACTCATTTAAAAAGTTAGTGTTGCAATTCACTAACAACAATGATTAAGAGGGGGATGTTTAAACAAAAAGAGCTAGAATTTAATGTCGTTTGTACTTAAAAACTAAAAAAATGACGCATATAATGCAACACGTATCATTACAATTTTAAAACGACACAGCATCAAAACGTTTACACATTCGCTTAAGGTTAAACTTTCATTAATCAACGGATGAACTATCTTCCTAGCTTAATGGAACAGAATTTTTTAGTAGTTTAATATGATTGTTACGGTTGGGCGTCAGCTTTCAAGGTTTTACATTCTTCTGGGGTGAGAAGAAACTCGTTAGCGACGTCCTTTTTTGAAAGGGGGAAGAAAATGAGTCGGGAAGCTATTCATTATGTAAAAGAAGCCGAAGCAAAAATTGAAGAATTACGGGCTAAAGCTGATGAAGAAGTAAAAGAAATTGCGCAACATAAAAAGAAAGCAATACAAAAACTTAAAGATCAGACTGAAAAAGAGTTGGAAGCGTTTCGAAATGAACGAAACAAAGAAATAGTAGAAGCACTACAAAAAGACAAAGAAGAGTTTGATCGAAACGTTTTAAAGGAAACTGAGCGTTTTAATCAGGCTTACGAAGACAAAAAAGACAGTCTAGCCAATCGAATAGCAGAGGAGGTATTGCGTCGATATGGCAATAGCTAAGATGAAAAAACTTACTTTATTAGCTGAGCAAGCTCATAAAGAAGCAGTATTGAAGAGTGTTCAAGAAATGCAAAGTCTTGAATTTATTCCACTAGCCGAAAAGTTGGAGGAAGCACTTCTTGCCGAATTCGTAAAGGATGAGTCGCCAGCTGACCAGTCCCAGATTCGTACGACGCTGCAGGATGTCCAATACTCGATCAACTATTTAAATGACTATGTACCGCAACCTGGATTAATTGAAAAATTAAAAATGAAAAAAGAAGTCTTTACGCTCAAGAAACTAGAGGAATATGTGGAAACGTCAGATATCAATCAATTGATTAAGCAAATTTCTGATAAAGAAAACCACGTAAACCTATTAGAAGAAAAATTAAACAATCTAAAGCAGGAAGAAGATTTTTTTAGGAAATGGAGCAACCTAGACTTCTTGCTCAATGAAGTGAAAAATTTCAGATTAATGCACGTAATGGTAGGATCGGTTGATATTGAATACGCCGAACCCTTACTGGATGCGTTAAAAGAAAATGGGACCTTGTACGTTAATGAAGTATATAGGAGAAGTGATGAAGTCGCGTATGTATTCATCTTTCCGAAAGACGAAGTTACAACCGTCACGAATCTTATGACACAGTATGGGTTTGCAGAATTAAGTTATCCTTACGATCTGCTACCTAAAAGAGCGTTATCTAAAAATCTAGCAATACAAACTGAGGTAAGAATTGAGATCGAACAGCATAAGAAGGAAATGAGGAGTTGGACGTCTGAGTATAGAAGTCTACAACTGGCTGAAGAGTACTATCATAATTTGGTAGAACGTCAGACAGTCCATGACTTATTGATAAATAGCCAGCATTTGTTCCTGTTGACGGGTTGGATTGAAGAGGAAAAAACAACTAGCCTTATGGAAAACGTATGGAAGGAAGTGGGGAAAGACGAAGTAGCGATACTGACGGATGAGATTGACATTGACGAATTCCATGAAGTACCAATTGTACTGAGAAACAAAAGTTTTGTTAAACCGTTTGAAATGGTCACAGAAATGTTTAGTTATCCTCAGTACAATGAAGTCGATCCAACTCCTTTAATGATGCCGTTTTTCGTCCTGTTCTTTGGGATGATGAGTGCAGATGTAGGTTATGGGCTCATATTATTTGGAGTTACCTTATTTGCTATAAAGGCCTTTAATTTTGAAGGTTCAACCGGCAGATTTATCAGGTTCCTTCACATAAATTCTTACGCAACAATCGCTTTTGGTTTGTTTTTCGGTAGTTTGTTTGGGGCAGAATTACCGTTTAAGGTATTTTCATTACAAGAGGATATCATGGCAGTGATGGGCATGTCGGTAGTGTTTGGTCTCATCCACTTAATTTACGGTTTATTCATAAACGGTAAATTAAATGTGAAACAAGGAGATCGTGCCTCAGCTTATGTTGACGGTTATTCCTGGGCACTGATGTTAATTGGGATCATCTTGTGGGTCATCGGCTCTATGCTGCTGGAAAATCCACTACTCGCTCAGGCGGGTATTGCTATTACGATTGCCAATGTTGTCGGGTTATTAATCGTATCGGCATTATTCAATTCCAATAAAGCACTTGGATTTGGATTAGGTGCCTATAAGCTCTATGGTGCCACTGGATACATCGGTGATGTTGTCAGTTATACTCGCCTAATGGCTTTAGCTGTTGCAAGTGCAAATATCGGTATGGCTTTTAACATGATCATTGGTTTAATGCCGCCAATTGCACGCTTTACAGTTGGTATACTTTTGTTAGTATTGCTACACGGGCTTAACATTGCTTTGACACTTTTAAGTGCTTATGTTCATACATCCCGACTACAGTATGTAGAATTTTTTGGGAAGTTTTACAAAGGTGGCGGAAGACCATTAAATCCGTTGAAAACATTAGAAAAACATATTTCGATGGAAAACAAAAATCAGTAGTTTCATGTTCAACAAAATAAAACGAGTAAAAAATATCGAATGATAAAATTTATCAATAACTGGAGGAAACTAGAATGGAAAATTTATTTGGTGAGTACTTAGGATTTATATTAGGAGCGTTTGGTGTAGCATTTGCGGTTATTTTTGCGGGAATCGGCTCTTCAAGAGGAGTAGGAACAGCTGGTGAAGCAGCAGCAGCGTTAACGAAAGAGCAACCCGAAAAATTTGGTCGTGCGCTTGTACTACAGATGCTTCCTGCAACACAGGGACTTTATGGTTTCGTTATTGGATTGCTGATTATTATCAATTTATCTGTCGATCTTGACCTTTTAACAGGTTGGTACTATTTGGTTGCTGGGTTACCAGTAGGCTTTACTGGTCTTGCTTCAGGAACATTACAAGGACGAGTATCTGTTGCGGCAATGCAAATTTTAGCACAAAAACCAGAACATACAACGAAGGGTATTATTTACGCGGCGATGGTAGAAACTTACGCGATCCTTGGTTTCGTTATTTCCTTATTAATGATTATTTTATTGTAAAAATGAAAAGAAGGGAATTCCAGATTTACTTAGATAGTAGAATTCCTTTCTCTTATTAAATTGGGATTGAATGGAGGAAACCATGACTGATTTGAAACTGTTGACAGAACGCCTTGTCGAAAAAGAAAAAGCAGCCATCAGTAAACGAGTTGAGGAAGCCAATACAAAAGTAGAGGCCGAAATTCAGACTCTCGAAGCTGAAGAATTGCAGCGAAAACAACAAATAATAGATGAAATAAGAGTGAAATCCCAGCGTGAATATGAAATCAAGAAAAATACATTGGAAATTCAAAGAAGAAATGATCTGCTATCAGCTAAACAGAAAGTCTTAAACAGAGTCTTTGCTGATGCAAAAGAAACTCTCGATCAGATTGATTCAAAGACTTTTCAGGATTTCGCATTACGTGTCCTAAACCAATTTGACTCAGGAAGTGAATTGACTCTCACTCTAGGACAGAAATCTGCTCACATGATTGATGGCAATTGGTTAAGTCAACAATCATTTGGAAATGTGACTGTTCATTTATCAGCACAAACGATTCCAAACAAATCTGGACTAATTGTTGAAAAAGAAGGGATTGACTACAACTTCCTGTTCGACTCATTAGTTGAAGACATGAAAGCAGAAATGTTATCACAAATTTCTAATGAATTATTTTAGAGAGGGGAATTAGTTTTGAAAGATACCGCTTATGGATCAAGTAATGTTCTCATTCGTGTGTATGAGAATGATCTCCTCACTCGATCTCATTTTGAAAGGATGCTAGCATCTCACTCGTTTGAAGAGGCTGTGAATGTGTTACGAGAAACGCCTTATCGAAATGATGTAGACAGAATAAAAGAAGACAAAAATTATGACTCTATGTTTATGAATGAGCTACATCAAACATTTGATGAAATGTTCAAGATTGTGCCAAATAAAGAGTTGGTAGAATTACTTGGGTTAAGATATGCTTATCATAATTTAAAGGTTCTGTTCAAAGAAGAGATTACGCGTCAAGATTTCAGTGAGTTATTTATCCCTATTGGGCGCTATCCTTTAGCTGAATTGCGTCAAGCAGTACGTACAGGAAAATCAGAAGTATTGCCTGTTGAGTATATGGACAGTATTCACGAAGTTACGACAGATTACGTGGAATACAAGAATGTTCAAGCTGTTGATATCATTCTAGACAGAAGATACTTCACACATTTACGATTGTTGGCCGATCAGACAAAGGAAGATCGTATTCCAGAATTAATTGAGACATTAATTGACCACAACAACTTGTCGACATTAGTTAGGGCGATGAAACAGAAGAGAACACGTAACTTTCTCATAACAATTTTATCCAGTTCTGGATCGATTCCTAAAGAAAAACTTGTAGCATTAGCAGCGGAAGGTTTCACTTCTGTCATCCAGTATTATAAAACAACGAAGTACTACAATCTAATAGACCGTTGTGTTGATTCGACTACTGGAGATCTGTCATCTGTAAAAGTCGATTATGAAACAGATAATGCCTACATGGAGCGAATGAGAGAAGCAAGATTACAGTCTTTTGGACCTATGCCTGTTGTTGCTTACCTCTATGCAAAAGAAATAGAAGTAAAGAATCTTCGTTTAGTATTATCCGGAAAAGAAAATAGAGTATCAGCTGAGAATATAAGAGAGAGGATGCGATTGAACTATGCCCAATAAAATAGGCGTCGTTGGAGATAAGGAATCAGTATTGGCATTTAAAATGCTTGGTTTTTCTGTCTTCTTCGCATCTGAAGCGAAAGAAACACGTCGAATCATTGACAGTTTAGCAGAGGAAGATTATGGTGTCATTTATTTAACAGAACAACTGGCAGAAATGATTCCTGATACGATTAGACGATATGATGCAAAAATAAAACCTGCGATCATTTTGATCCCTAATCATTCAGGCTCACGTGGAATTGGAAAAAAACGTGTGCAGGAAAACGTTGAGAAAGCTGTGGGTCAAAATATCTTATAGGAGGGTACGAATTTGAGTAAGGGAACGATTGTGAGTGTTTCAGGTCCCCTGGTTACTGCCAGCGGGATGGAGACAGCGAATATACAGGATATTTGCCGAGTAGGAAACTTAGGGTTAATCGGTGAAATTATTGAAATGCGAGGTGACATTGCCTCAATTCAGGTTTATGAAGAAACATCAATGGTCGGTCCAGGGGAATCAGTCGAAACCACTGGAGAATCATTATCCGTCGAATTGGCACCGGGAATGATTTCTCAAATGTTTGATGGAATCCAAAGACCTTTAGATGAGTTTATGGAAAAAACAGAGAGTAATTTTCTTGAAAGAGGAATGACCATTGCTCCACTGAACAGAGACAAAGTTTGGGAATTTGTCCCTAAAGTAGAAGTTGGAACAAAAGTGACAGCTGGTGACATCGTTGGTGTCGTTCAAGAAACAAAGGTAATTGAGCATAGAATTATGGTTCCATATGGTGTAACAGGAACAGTCAAGTCAATTGAAGCCGGCTCATTTACCGTAACAGATACCGTGTATGTTCTTGAAACAGAAAACGGAGAAAAAGCGTTCACGATGTTGCAGAAATGGCCTGTACGTCGAGGAAGACCGATTGCGAGAAAGTTAAACCCTGAAGAACCGTTAGTTACCGGACAAAGAGTCATTGATACACTCTTTCCTGTTGCAAAAGGTGGTGCAGCAGCTGTACCTGGACCATTCGGCGCGGGTAAAACCGTTGTTCAGCACCAGATTGCTAAATGGGCTGACGTTGATTTAGTTGTTTATGTAGGGTGTGGAGAGCGTGGGAACGAGATGACAGATGTTCTGAACGAGTTCCCAGAATTGATTGATCCGACAACTGGCGAATCAATCATGGAAAGAACGGTACTAATCGCCAATACATCGAACATGCCAGTTGCGGCGAGGGAAGCATCGATCTATACAGGGATCACGATTGCGGAGTACTTTAGAGACATGGGCTATTCAGTTGCGATCATGGCCGATTCCACCTCTCGTTGGGCGGAAGCTCTTCGTGAAATGTCTGGGCGTCTTGAAGAAATGCCTGGGGATGAAGGGTATCCAGCTTATTTAGGAAGTCGTTTAGCTGAGTACTACGAGCGTGCAGGGAAAGTTGTAACACTTGGTTCTGAAGGAAGAGAAGGAAGTATTACAGCCATTGGAGCGGTATCCCCTCCAGGAGGAGACACATCAGAACCAGTGACACAAAATACGCTTCGTGTAGCGAAAGTATTCTGGGGACTAGATAGTTCACTTGCACAAAGACGTCACTTCCCATCTGTAAACTGGTTAACTTCTTATTCTTTATATTCAAATGAAATGAATGTTTACATTGGAAAACAACTGAATGTGGACTGGAACAGTATGGTTACTCGTTCGAAAGCTCTTCTTCAGGATGAATCTGAATTACAAGAAATTGTTCGCCTAGTCGGCGTTGAGTCTTTATCAGAACGCGACCGTATGAAACTTGTCTCTGCTCGTATGATTAGAGAAGACTTCCTACAGCAGAACGCATTTGATGATGTTGACACATACTCATCAAGAAATAAACAATTTGAAATGTTGAATACGATCTTACATTTCGAAGATCAAGCCGTTCATGCGATGAATTTGGGTGCCTATTTCGATGAGATCATTAAAGGGACTGATGAGGTCCGTGAACGAATCGGCCGGATGAAATTTATTCCAGAAGAAGAAATTTCCCGAATTCAAGATATTCGTAGCCAAATTGAAACAGATATTCAAACGGTACTAGAGAAGGGTGGTGTAGACCCAGATGCTTAAAGAATACAAAACAGTTTCCGAAGTAGTCGGTCCTTTAATGACCGTTCAAGGAGTCGAAGGGGTAAAATTTGACGAGTTGGTTGATATCGAGCTACAAAATGGGGAACGTCGTAGAGGTCAGGTCCTTGAAATTAACGGAGATAAAGCAGTTGTACAGTTATTTGAAGGATCTACCGGGATTAACTTAAAAGATACGAAAGTTCGTTTCTTAGCAAAACCATTATCTTTAGATGTATCAGAGGACATGATTGGACGTACCTTTGATGGAATGGGACGAGTCAATGACGGTGGACCAGATTTAATTCCTGAAAAAAGTTTGGACATTAACGGTCAAGCGATTAACCCGATTGCCAGAGATTATCCGGATGAATTTATTCAAACGGGTATCTCGACAATTGACCATCTGAACACACTCGTTCGTGGACAAAAATTGCCCGTGTTTTCAGGTTCTGGACTACCACATAAAGAACTAGCAGCTCAGATCGCCAGACAGGCATCCGTTACAAATGTAGATGAAAAATTCGCAGTCGTGTTTGCAGCAATCGGTATTACGTTTGAGGAAGCAGAGTTTTTCATGAATGACTTCAAGAAGACCGGTGCGATTGACCGTTCTGTCGTCTTCATTAACTTAGCGAATGACCCAGCGATTGAACGTATTGCGACACCACGTATGGCGCTGACAGCTGCAGAATACCTTGCATTTGAAAAAGATATGCACGTATTGGTTATTATGACGGACATGACGAATTATGCGGAAGCATTGCGTGAAATCTCTGCTGCTCGCCGTGAAGTTCCAGGCCGCCGAGGCTTCCCAGGGTATTTGTATACGAACCTTGCTACATTGTATGAGCGCGCTGGTAGATTAAAAGGATCAAATGGATCGGTGACACAGATCCCAATTTTAACAATGCCAGAAGATGATATTACTCACCCGATCCCTGACTTAACAGGGTATATTACAGAAGGGCAAATCATCTTATCACGAGAGCTATATAACCAAGGGTACCAGCCACCAATCAATGTATTACCCTCTTTGTCTCGTTTAAAAGACAAAGGTACAGGTGAAGGGAAAACGAGAGAAGACCATGCGCCTACAATGAACCAGATTTTCTCAGCTTACGCCCAGGGTCGTGAAGCAAAAGAACTATCTGCGGTGTTAGGTGAAGCAGCACTCTCTGAAGTCGATCGAAAGTATGTTGAATTTACAAACAAATTTGAAAAAGAATACGTAAATCAAGGGAACTACACGAATAGGACCATTAAGGAAACACTGGATTTAGGGTGGGATCTTCTAAAAGTACTTCCTCGTGCTGAACTCAAGCGTATTAAAGACGATATGTTGGACAAATATTTGCCAAAAGGGGAGTGAGGTAAATGGCTAAATTAAATGTCAACCCCACTCGTATGGAAGTCGCGAACTTAAAGAAGCGTCTATCTTTGGCAAGCAGAGGACATAAGTTATTAAAAGATAAACAAGACGAGTTGATGCGTCAGTTTATTCTACTAATAAGAAAAAACAATGAACTAAGAAATGATGTAGAAGAAAAACTTGAAAAAGCGATGCAGTCATTTGTGATGGCAAAATCTCTTTTACATGAAAACTATATTGAAGAATTAATGGCTGTCCCAAGCCGAAGTGTTTCATTAAATATTGATCGCAAAAACATCATGAGTGTACGCGTACCGCAGATGAATTTTCACTATGATGAATCAGTTGAAGACTCATCTGAATTAAGTTACGGTTATTTAAACTCGAACGGGGAACTTGATTTAACATTTGAATATCTTGTCGATATCATGCCGCAAATGCTTGAACTGGCAGAAATTGAAAAAACGTGCCAATTAATGGCCGACGAAATTGAAAAAACAAGAAGAAGAGTAAATGCTCTTGAATATATGACGATTCCTCAACTAGAAGAAACGATCTATTTTATTCAAATGAAATTGGATGAAAGCGAACGAGCCGCGATTATCCGATTAATGAAAGTAAAAGACATGGGACAAAAATAAACTTGAGCAGTGTTACGTTTATTCAGAAAGGCTAATCCTTTTTAAATAGACGTCACACTGCTTTTTTTTTAGAATGGTACAGCCTTTCACTGGAAGAATCATGAAATAGATAAGTCATAATTGTCAATCTTTGATAATAGGATGGACTATACCATTCTATGAAAAAGAGGACAAACTATATGAAAAAGAAAACCATCTCTTTTATTTACTTCATAACAATTTTGTTTATATTAATAGGGTGTAATGATCACCAGTTACAAGAGGAAGAATTGCTTACCAATGTGCATGAAGTGATTGAAAAAAGGCTTGAAAAGAAAACAAGTGATGTAGAACAGTTCCGTAAACCGTTAGAAATCACAATTGCTTTTGCAGGTGATGTGATGATGGAGGCATCAATTGATCGAGCAATGAAAAAACACGGGTTTGATTATCCCTTCTTACAAGTAAGAGAGGACATTGAAAAAGCAGACTATGCAATTGTAAATTTAGAAACGGCCGTCACGAATCAAGCCAAATCGTATGATAAACAATTTAACTTTAAAACTGGTCCAGAGTCGTTAGTCGCTTTAAAAGAAGCGGGACTTGATATGGTCTCACTTGCAAACAACCACACGATGGACTACCGTGAAGAAGGGTTAGTAGACACAATTAATTATTTAAATGAAGTAGGCTTAGCCCATGTTGGTGCAGGGAGAAATAAAGACGAGGCCTTTGCATCTCATACAATCGAGTTGAAAGGGAAGAAAATTTCTTTTTTAGGATTCTCCCGTGTACTTCCAAGTTTAAATTGGTATGCAACAGATTCAAAGCCGGGTATCGCAAGTGGGTACCAGCTTGATCAGATGGTCAGAACGATTGAAAAAGAGAAGAAAGAAGTCGATTACTTATTCGTCTATATCCATTGGGGAATTGAGCGTAACCAATACCCTGAACACTATCAATTTGAATACGCAAGAGCAATGATCGATGCTGGAGCAGATGGCATTATTGGTGCTCACCCACACGTGTTTCAAGGACTTGATTATTATAATGGAAAGCCAATCGCCTACTCATTAGGAAACTTTCTTTTTCCCGACCACGTAAGAGGCCTTACAGCTGAATCAGGTGTACTGACTTTACATATTACTGAAGATGAAATAATGATGCAGATGACACCTTATCACATTGCCAATGACCAAGTCTCGACGCTAAGTGAGGAAGCCCAGGAAGAACGCTTGCAGCAGTTGGAGAAACTTTCGTTTAATGTAAAGCGTGAGGGGGATGTGTTTACGGAGATGGAAGAATAAGAAAAAGACGCTTTCTGCTGAAAGCGTCTTTACTGAATCTCCCTCTTTGTTACCCTAAATTGAATGTCATCAATAGCAGGTAAAGCGTCAGGAGGATTTTCTATAAGTTCTGGGTTGTGGCGGATGATTAAGCGTGAGTCTGTTGGTGGAAGAGTTGCCTGTCTATTATCGCGCGTGAACCACCAGTGATTAACCCAACCAGCCCACCAATCAGGACTATAGTATTGATTACTATTTCTACTGTACTGATTATAAGAGTTACCTCTTATTGCATTTAGGACAATTGATTCAGCAAATATTCCTCCTTCTAATTGAATATTAGAGCCTACTCCGTACATTTCTAACTGTTCGTTTGTGTAAAAGAATCCTCGAATCTTACTAATATTATCTCGGTCATTCTCAAAAGAACTAATATTTGCAATGCTTATAGAATTATTTCCAAATAAAACAAGTGAAGACTCTTCACTGCCAGCAGTATGCTGAATTCCAGTGATGCGAGAATCTCGGATACTAGTAGAACCAGTTACATAAACAGTAGAGTTGAATTCAATATCAGCACCAATAACAGTTAAGTTTCCTTCGACAAATATCGGGCCGTTGATTCGGAATTTTTCATAAGCTAAACTATCATTGTAATTTGGATTTCCGATTGTTAAATTTCCTTTGACATACATCCCACCGGTAAAATTACCATTTATAGTTCTGCCAAAATCAAGATTAATACGGGCATTATTTGGTGAGTTCGTCATTATGACATTCTTATTTTCGACATGTAAGCCCCCAATTGTTACGTTTTTATTTATAGTCATTGGATTTGTGTTATTGTTATTCCATCGTGGTTTATCAAATAAGTTCCGATTGTTAATAGTTGGATAATCGTTACTGTTATTATTATTTCCTAAATTTGTTTCTCTATTTGGTGCTGAGATTGTGAATCTATCTTTGTTTCCTAGAATATTAATAGGCTTAAATTCTGTTTTTTCACGTATTATCGTTGGATGATTACTACTTAGTACAATATTATTTATATTCGGCATTTCTGTGACAGATGTATTTAAACCTCTTTTATGATTCGTGTAGTTTGGTATAGAATTAATCCTATATATTTTTCCACCTAAAAAAAGATCTTCTCCTAATATATAAGGATAAAGGGATGGAATATAATGATCGCGATTTTTAAAAACATGGGCATGATTATAGGAATAAAAGTCGCCACCTACATATAAATTTCCTAAGATTGTACTAGCACCGTGAAGATAAACATTTCCCTCCGCTCCAACAGCAAAACTCAAAATATCAAAAACACCTTCAGCACCAAGAGTTAGTTCAGTTTTTAATGTTTTTTGAATACCATTTGACTCACCTATAGAAGTAAAGCTAATTTTTCCTTCAATTTTCCCATCGTTTTCAGTTAAGTGCACTATAATATCCTCTAATTTATACATATGTCCGTCCACTGAGTAAGAGGTGTTAATATCATTAATAATGCTTTCTAATAACTCTTTAAATTGTTCTTCCACTGGTCTGCTAGGATCGAATTCAATCTTACCTTCTGCATTTTTCTCTTCAGCAAGTTTTTGATCAATAAACTCCTCGATATAATCAATCCCCATCTCTGCCATTGCCGTTGCGCGTACATCAGATTCACGATAGATGGTTCGTTTCGTTCCTGATAGAGTGCTAGAAATGAGGGCCATTCCAAGTACAGTAAAAATCAATACCATTAACAATACAAGTAAAAGAGTAGACCCGTGTTCCTTTTTTACAAACTTCATCATTTCACCACCTTATCTAACAAATGTAATCCTACTTTCTACAATAAAAGGTTTTGCGTGTGATACGTTCTTTGATTGAATATGCAGACGTATCTGAACATAGTTATTTACAACGCTAATGTGTGAACCAACATCTGCAGACTCAGTGTATAAAAGAAACTTTTCAGAGTTAATCGGAGAGTAAGTGATCGTCTCACCATCAGTATATTCATTACTTATCACCGCGTTTCCGTCTTTAAATCCCAGATTGACAAATTTATTTTCAGATGTTCGAACCTTTAAAAGTTGACTTGATGGTATGGGAGTAACGGACGTCGATGGGTAAATGTAATTTGTGAAATTAGCCATGATAATATCAGCTTCATCGCGAAATTGAACCTCAGAATTAATTTTTGCATAGTGACTATTAAACTGAAGTAATACTCCATAGACTACTACACTAATGATTGAAAAAATAACGATCGTTAATAAAACTTCTATTAACGTGAGTCCGGCTTGATTGTTTAATTGTTTTAACTTCTTCATGGTGCAAGATACCCCTTTAACGAACTAGACATCTTATGCCCTTCGATGTAAACTGTAAACGGATACAATTCTTCATCCCCTTGTTTATCTTTAACTTCAATTCGCGTAGTAAATGAGTAGTTATTGATCACGGGTGTACAATCAGGATCGCTTGATTTATTGCAACTTTGAAATACATATTCGCCAGGACCAGTAATTATATGGTATCCACCGTTTTTTATTTTTTCTATTGTTGACCGGGCTAAACTAATGGCCATATAGTGTTCATTGTTTCGTTCAGATACAAGCGCACTTTGTAAAAAAAAGTTAGAAATCGTTATGAAGATAATTGATAGTATGACTAAGGAAAGAAGGACTTCGATTAATGAAAAACCATCATTTTTATGTTTTATAGAATTTTCCATTTATTTCAAACCTCATCTTTCAAAATAGTTAATTTTATTATACAATAGTTCTATCTACATTTGTGTAATTTTTACCAAAAAAGGTTAAATGGAGGTGTCATCTTGCGTGAACTTATTTTTATGCTCATAGGAAGTTTAATCGTTATTGCTAGCGTATCATTCCTTCCTTTTAAAATGAAATTTATCCATAAGCTTATCTATGTACTGTGTTCATTTATGTTAGCCTATCTATTCCTTATTACATATAAAGTGTTTAATCTATGGCTTGTCGCCCTTGTCATTGTTTTACTAAGTGGGTTAATATCAGTCGTATTGAGCAAAAAGGTAAAAGAAGAAACGGAAGATATAGAAGAGAATATGTTCGAACTAGAGCAAGAAAACTTTAGTGATCAAGCTGCGGTTACGAGTGAACCAGTAGTCGATGTAGAAGATTTGAATGAAACGATAGAAGATTATGAGTTAAATGATCCTAGTATTGAAGGCGATTTCATTCAGCAAGAGGACTATATTGAAGCAGTTCATAACGTCGAAGAATGTAGTGACATGGCTAGTAATGAATATGATGAAGACATACTGCTAGAAGAAGTAGAGAGTTTGAAAGAATTGGAGACATTAGAACCATCTGAAGATACCGTGATGACTGAAGAACAACAAGCTGAAGTAGAAGTAGATTTAGAAACAGAAACCTTATTCGAGAACAATGACGAAACAATTGAAAACGACCCAGAAAGTACATTAATCGATGAAGAGGAATCTACATTAGACAGCTTTTTTACTGAACGCGAGAATTTCTTCGCTCAACTCGAAGACGCAAATGAGGACGAGCCTCATCCTAAAGAAGACGTAGAAGAACAATTAACGGGGCAGAATGAAGATGTCGTAGTGGAGGATGAGGAAAAGATGGAGATTGATCATTTAACAACTCAATCGATTGAACGAGAAGCTTTATTTTCCGAACTTGAAGATTTGCTTTCAGATGAGGACGAGCCTTCTCTAGAAAATGAAGGCAAACAAGTCGAAGATATAACAAAACAAGAAGACTTGCTAAAGCTTGAAGATGAACAATACTTAAACTTCGCTCAATCGTTAAATGAGAAAGAGGCAGATATTCTAACCAACGTTGAGGATTCAGAACATTTCATTGAACAAACAATTCGTGAAGAAGTTGCTAGTATTGAAGAATTGCTAGATGAGAATGAACGGGTTGAGATAGATCATGCCGTTGAACTCGAAAATGACAAAGCGGAGATGAAAGAAAAAATCGACGCGTTAAAACCAAAAAAACGCTTAAACAAAAAGCTCGTAACAACATTTGTGCAACAACTTCAATTATACAAACTGCAATTAGAGGCAAGTGATTATGAGCAACTTCTCTTTGATTATCGTCCGGATCAACTGCATGACACTGACTACTATTTGTTCTCTACAATATTAAGAGACTTCTATATCGAAACTGATCAGTGTGAAAAATTACAAGATTTAATCGTGGACTTAATGAGACGTTTTGAAAACAATCCAATTGTACTAGCAGAAATTATTTATACTCAAAACCAACTTTTTGAACGCTTGAGAAGAAATTCATGGTAAGATAATCATAATATTAGTAGTTTTTAAATTAAATTAGCAGAAAATGAAGATAGGTGTGTGAACAGAATGAAAACTAGTAAACAAATCGTAGGGTTACCGATCGTAAGCATTAATGACGGTAAAGAAATCGGTACAGTTAAAACATTAGTCGTTAATCCAGGCGAAGGAACAATAGACTTTTTAACCATTAATCACGAGGACTGGCAAATAAGTGTGAAAGCGATTCCGTTTAAAAAAGTGATTGGTGTGGGTGATTTTGCCGTCACAATAGAAAGTGAAATGAACATTATCGATTTGACGGAAATTCCAATTGCAAATTCACTAGTAAGTAAAAACATCAAAATTACTGGTGCACGTGTCATGAGCAAAAAAGGTCACCTAATTGGTAAAGTAACTGAATATTTTATTAATGACGATAATGGTGCAATCATTGCGATTAACGTTGATCACAATGGTGGAACAGAAGCAGTGTTAGCTGCGGAGTACGTAACAACGTTTGGGAAAGATATCATTATTGTGAATGAAGAATCTGAAAAACAGTTCGTTTCGTCGATTGAAAAGTTATTAAACCCTGAAGCTATTGAAGCTAATCTTGAGCACCAGTCTGAAGTAGCGGCAGATACGGAAGTCGTTGTTGAAGAGGCGAAAGACTTAGAATCTTTATTAGAGCGTCAAATAGCGTTATTGGTCGGTAAAAAAGTAACGTCACCGATTTTTAATTGAGACGATCAATTACTAATTGCTGAAGGAACAATTTTAACACGAGACCTAATCTTATCGGTACATGAAGATGGGCCGTCTGGAATGGTTGAGCTTTCTATGAATGTAGAAACAATATAAAAAGGAGGGCTAACCCGTGGCTTCCAAACGGATCAAAGTAAACGTTGGAGTATCATTTATTACTTTACTTTTAAGTACTCTGTTTCTCATTGGGTTTTCTATCAGTGGAAGTTACGCCTATGAAGCTTTGACAACGACCTCCAATTTATTAGATCAAGGTGCAATGATTGCAAACATTTCAGTGTCTGAGCACACAGTCGAAGATGCAAAGATTGTACTCAATGAAAAGGTGAATAATTGGAAAGAAACCAAAGTGGTTTCTTTCCAATTTAAAAATCGTGAGGTAACGGCTTCAGTAGAAGAACTATTCTTCTTTGACATTGATCAGTCAATTGAGCTTGCAAAAAAACAGTCACAAACCCCAATGATTACACAATTACTCGATTACCAACTGAATGACGTAATTTTTCAATTAGCTGGTGAAGATATCCTTTTTAAACTAAACCGTGAGCAATTAGAACAGGATTTGCTCATGTATGCTTCATATCTCTCGCCTGAAAATAAACAGATAAATATCCATGACTACATATATGATCATTTAAAAGAAGAAGTGACTATTTCGAAAAGTGAACTAGACGTACTTGAACATGGTAGTTATTTCTATTTAAACCAAATTGTTGAATCACTTAACGGATACAACATTGAGCCGAACGAAACAGTTTCACTCCTCAGTATTTTAAACGAGCATTCATTAAATTCACCAAATGACGAGATTAGTATCGTTGCTTCAGTGTTATATAACGTTTTAATGCATACAAACTTTGATATATTGGAACGCCACATAAGTCAGTCATTACCTTCCTACAGCGAATTAGGCTTTGAGGCATTTGTCTCGTACCCACATCACGATTTACGCTTTACAAATCCAAACTACGTTCCATATACAGTAACAGCGGAAATAGATAGCCATGTTCTAAAGATCTCACTTGTAGGCGATCCATTAGAATATCGTTATGAGGTCAAGTTGTTGGAAGAACAGACATTTTCGCCAAAAACAATCGTTCACTTCTCAGAAGAACTTGAGCCTGGTAGATTCCGAATCGAATTCGTCGGTGAAAAAGGTTTTGCTGCAATGGTCATGCGTGAAGAATATACAAACGAGTCAACATTAGTAAGATCCATTTTATTATCTGAAGACTTTTACCGACCAGTTCACCAAATAGTGGTCCAAAGTATTAAGGATAAACCTGAATCGACAGACGATAGTGGAGTAAGTCCGATTCCCGGCTTTATCGATCCCAACGATCAAGATAATCAAGACGATAATATTGACAAAGGCATCGAAGAAGATGACGAAAAAATCAAAGGTTACTATTAAGGAGAGATTACTTCGTGTCCAAAATGAGAAAGCGTTTAGGGGATATATTAGTTGAAACAGGACTCATTACAGAAGATCAGCTCCAACTTGCACTAAAAGAAAAAAAAGAGAAGCAAAAACTAGGGGATGTTTTACTAGAACAAGGGATTATAACAGAACAACAACTAATTGAAGTTTTGGAGTTCCAATTAGGTGTGCCACATGTGAGTTTATACCGTTATCCAATTGATCCGAAAGTTTTAGAGATCGTTTCAAAGCAAGAGGCAATAAGACATACGTTAATGCCATTAAAGCAAAGTGGAGATAAGCTTGTCGTAGCGATGGCTGACCCGATGAATTATTTTGCCATTGACGATTTACGACTTTCCACCGGGTTCCAAATTGAGGTTGCGATTGCTACAAAAAATGATATCGTAAGAGCCATTAATAAATACTATGATTTCGATGAAGACGTCGAAGAATTGTTTACAGACAAGAAAAAAGACGACAAAGAAAAAGAAGCAACAATAATGAATGAAGATTCTCCGGTTGTAAAATTAGTGAATCAGATTTTGCAACGTGGCGTTCAACAAGGGGCAAGTGATATCCATATCGATGCTCATGAGACAAAGGTTGTAATTCGTTACCGCATTGATGGGGTACTTCGAACAGACAAAACATTACCAAAACACATGCAAAACATGATTGTAGCGCGTGTGAAAATCATGTCTAACTTAAACATCACAGAAGTCCGTGTTCCTCAAGATGGCCGGATAAAAGTAGCCCTTGATCATCATCCGATCGATTTACGTGTATCGACCTTACCAACGGTGTATGGGGAAAAAATTGTTATGCGTATTTTATCTTTAGATAGCAATATGATGGACATTGAAAAACTTGGATTTAACAAGTTGAATTTACAACGCTTCCTAAAAATGATTAAACGCCCTACAGGAATTGTCTTAATCACAGGACCAACGGGTTCAGGTAAATCATCGACTTTGTATGCGAGTTTAAATAAAATTAACACGCCTGATGTAAATGTGATTACCGTTGAAGATCCTGTTGAGTATCAACTGGAAGGAATTAATCAAGTCCAAGTAAATGCAAATGTCGGAATGACATTCGCTGCAGGACTTCGTTCGATTCTGCGACAAGACCCTGATATTGTCATGGTTGGGGAAATTCGAGATCGAGAAACGGCTGATATTTCTGTTCGCGCGTCACTAACAGGACACTTAGTTTTTAGTACGCTTCATACGAATGATTCAATTAGTACCGTCACGCGTCTCATTGATATGGGATTAGAACCGTTTTTGGTCGCCTCAGCACTTTCAGGAGTGCTCGCCCAACGACTCGTTCGACGTATTTGTATTGAGTGTAAGACAGAACAGGAACCAACTGTGCGTGAGAAGCAAATCTTTGCCAAACGCGGGATAAAGGTAGAAAAAGTATTCAAAGGGGCAGGTTGTCCGACTTGTAATATGACTGGATACAAAGGACGAATTGCGATTCATGAAATCTTAGTCATTGATGAAACAATCCAAAAAATGATTATGAATAATAGACCAGTGACTGATATCCGCGACTATGCAATGAAAATGAATACCATTTTCTTAATTGACGACGGACTTCTTAAAGTAAAACAAGGATTAACAACTACCGAAGAAATTTTAAGAATCGTTCTTGAATAATAAAAGAAGGTGAATCTATGAAAGAGCGAATTGAACAATTAATGAGAACGGCATTTGAATTAAAAGCTTCTGACTTGCATTTAACGGTCGGTGTTCCGCCAGTTCTAAGAATCAATGGAGAGTTAAAAAAATACGGAAAAGAGGTTCTAAAGCCTACCGACACAGAAGGGATGGCTCACTCTATCTTCACTGATTCATTGAAACGAACATTCGAAGAAAAAGGGGAAGTTGACTTCTCCTATGGAATTATAAAAGTATCACGATTTCGCATTAATGCTTACCATCAGCGCTCATGTGTCAGTCTTGCGATTCGTGTTATTCCAACGAGTATTCCTTCTTTAGAAGATTTACGAATGCCTGAGGTATTGAAAAAGATTGCCTCTTATCCACAAGGGCTGGTTCTTGTGACTGGCCCCACTGGTAGTGGGAAATCGACAACATTAGCATCAATGATCGACTATATGAATAAAACGATGCGTAAACATATTATTACACTTGAAGACCCAATTGAATATCTACACAAACACAATTACTGCGTCATTGATCAACGAGAAGTGGGTTTTGATACGTCTAACTTTGCAAATGGATTAAGAGCTTCACTGCGTCAAGATCCTGATGTCATTCTCGTAGGGGAAATGCGTGACCTTGAGACAATTGGTACGGCAATTACTGCCGCAGAAACAGGCCATTTAGTTCTCGGAACACTTCATACATCAAGCGCACCATCAACGATCGATCGAATTATTGATGTGTTTCCTCCAAATCAGCAACCACAAATAAGAATTCAGCTAGCAACTGTTTTAAAAGGAATTATCTCGCAAAGATTATTCCCTTCAGCTGATAAGACAGGCAGATTTGCCGCAACCGAAATTCTCGTCAATAATTCAGCGATTGCAAATCTGATTCGTAATGAAAAGATCCATCAAATTCATAACGTCATGCAGACGAGTAAAGCAACAGGAATGCACACGTTAGAAATGTCAATTAAACGCCTCCTCAGTCAAAATAACATTTCAAGAGAAGTGGCTGAACCTTATTTGCAAGAGAGGGATAGTTAAAATGGCTCAATTCCAATATGTAGGGAGAACCCGTACGGGAAAGCAGGCAAAAGGAACAGTAGCCGGGAACTCAAAGCGAGAAGTAATTTCGACATTACGAAAAAAAGGGGTAGCCGTAACCGAATTAACAGAGGTTAGAGAATCAATTCTTAATAAAGACTTAACCATTGGTAATCCTGTCAAACATCAAGATTTCGTGATTTACTTGCGCCAGTTTGCGACTCTATTAAAAGCAGGTGTCTCTCTCGTAGACTCCACAAATATCCTAGCGAAGCAAACGGAAAGTAAAGCCCTCAACAAGGCATTACTAACGATTGAAGAAGACCTTCGATCCGGGAATCCGTTCTCTGAATCAGCAGAAAAACATTCGAAAGTCTTCCCTCCGATGTTTATTAATATGATGCAAGCAGGAGAAGCAAGTGGAACAGTTGATGAAGCGTTAGAAAGACTAGCAATGCACTACGAAAAGCAATACCAAACGAAACAAAAGATCAAGTCAGCGCTTGCCTATCCCGTCGTCGTAGGAATTGTCGCAATCGGGGTTATTATTTTCTTGCTGACGAGCGTTGTGCCAACGTTTGCAGGAATGTTAAGTGACTTAGGTGGGGAGCTACCAGGAATTACAAAGTTCGTCCTAGGCTGTAGTGCATTTGTCCAAAAATTTTGGTGGTTGATTATTCTAGTCGTGATTGCTCTCGTTTCAACTCATGTCGTTTTAAAAAACAATCCGAAAACAAAATATTATCTGGACTATGCCGTATTAAAAATGCCGATTTTCGGTAACATGATGCAAAAGGCTGTATTAGCTCGCTTTTCACGTACATTAAGCTCCTTATTCTCAAGTTCAGTTCCAATCCTGCAAGCGATTGCAATTGTTGAAAAGGTCGTTGAAAATGAAGTGATTGCGCGTGTATTACGGGGTTCAAGACTAGCATTAGAAGGTGGCCGACCGTTAACAGAACCGTTACGAGAGCATTGGGTCTTTCCACCCCTGGTTGTTCAAATGATTTCCATTGGTGAAGAAACAGGATCACTAGACGAAATGCTTTCAAAAGTTGCCGATTTCTATGAGACCGAAGTAGAAAATGCGACTGATCGGCTTAAATCATTAATCGAACCATTGATGATTGTCTTTCTAGCAGCAATCGTAGGTGTCATCGTTATTTCAATCATGGTACCAATGTTCCAAATTTATAACGAATTTTGATGAATAATAGTTACAAATGTCTAGGAATATAGTAAAATGAAATTGGAAGCATTTACTTTTTTTACTAACTTTTTGTTACTTAGACCCTTGGTCTTTGTATAAATTAAAAAACTATAAAAAAAGGGAAAAAACACATGTTAAAAGCTTTAAAGAATCAACGTGGTTTAACACTTATTGAATTACTAGTAGTTGTTGTTATTTTAGGAATTATTGCAGCGATAGCAGTGCCAAGTATTGGTGGTATGATTAATAACTCAAAGAAAGATGCGCATATTGGGAATGCTAATACTATGATTAGTGCAACTAGGTTAGCTGTAACAGCAGAATCGTCTATACCTGCGGGAGGAAAAAAGTTTCCTATTAAGGATTTAGTAAGCAGTGGCTACTTAGAAGCAGTACCTAGTGACCCTAGTGGAACTAGTGAAGCTATTTATGACGACACACATAGTTTTGTAGAAGTGAAGCCTGGTACAAATAATAATTACGAGTATTATGTAACTATAAAAGGTGCTTATATTTACATTAACAATGCCAAACAACAACAATTAGAAAGAAAGAATGTTAAATTAACTGAAGATGCAACAAAGTTAAATCCATAAAAGACCATTCAAGGACTGATCTCATGCAATCACTACTATACATTTATATATTCCTCCTAGGTCTTATCCTAGGCTCATTCTACAATGTTGTAGGATTACGTATACCAAAAGGTCAGTCGATTGTAAAGCCGCCGTCTCATTGCCCATCATGCAATGAGCGGCTTCGCTTTATTGACTTGATCCCGGTAGTATCATATCTAAGCTTTCGTGGGAAGTGTCGTCACTGTAAAGCACGTATTTCCCCAATTTATCCAATCTTTGAACTTTCTACTGCGGTTCTTTTTACGATTTCACCAATGTTGGTGGGCTGGTCAAAGGAATTGATCGTTGCCCTCGCACTTATATCATTATTAATCATTATTTTTGTCTCTGATCTACATTACATGATTATTCCTGATAAAGTTTTGCTATTTTTCTTGCCGGTAGCGATACTCTTACGAATCTTTATTCCATTACAACCTTTGTGGAGTTCTTTTGCTGGAGGTGCCGTCGGCTTTGGCCTATTATATCTTGTTGCTGTAGCATCGAAAGGAAAAGGCATGGGTGGGGGCGACATTAAGTTATTTGGTGTATTAGGGATATTTCTAGGAGTACAAGCGACGTTACTTACCATTTTCTTCGCCGCATTCTACGGTTCGGTCATCGGCATCGTAGGAATGGCAATTGGTAAGGTAAAGACCGGAAAACCTATTCCGTTTGGACCTTTTATCGTTTTTGGAGCATTAACTGCCTATTACTATGGGCAACAATTGATAGAGTTATATCTTCGTTTGCTATGGTAGTAAGCTTATAGGAGGAAAAAAAATGAACCTTCAATTCAGAAAGAAACCACCTGTGAATATCGTCGTTCAAGATCATGTGATTCGTTATGTCGATGCGAAATAACCCGATCTCAATTCAGTGAAACAGTATGGTGAACGCTATATTCACGCAGGACTGATTCGAGATGGTCGAATATTGGACAAGCAAAGTGTTGAGTTGATTTTAGAAGAATGCATCGATCACTGGAAACTGAAAAATCGCCTTGTAAACTTTTTAGTGCCAGAGTCTACGTTGCTTTTTCGAAAAATGTTGATCCCAGGTGACATTGCTGATGACGATATTAAGGGCTACTTGTATTTTGAAATAGGGACAAGCATTCACTTGCCTTTTGATGATCCGGTATTTGATTTTCATCTATTAGGAAATGTCGAGGACAAGAAGGAAATCATCCTATTTGCTTCACCCGATCAAGTGGTCACAGATTACACGAACATGTTTGAACGAGTAAAACTTCAGCCAGTTGTCGCAGATCTTTCTGCTCTTTCCGTGTATCGCCTTTATTACCAGTTAACGAAGAAACAAAGTAAAGATGATCATCTGTTATTTATCAATTATGATATCGGATCGATTACGTTAAGTGTCTTCCATAACCATAAACCGATGTTTATGAGACACATTAGCGTGCCTAACGATGAAACGTTATGGACGCGCCATTTAGGTGACGAGGGGGACCTTTTTATTCAGTGTGAGAGTTTGGATAAAATGAAAGGTCAGTTTGACGATCAATATTTAGAAATTGAGCGGATCATCAATTTTTATAAGTTCTCGATTCAAAAAGGATCGAGCGAAATTACCAAGGTTGTCCTAACAGGTGACCACCCATACTTAGCGATGATAGAGGAAGATTTAACAGAAAGATTAGATGTGAAAGTCAACAGCCTAAATGAGGGGTTTGCAGAGACGTTACAAGGCGAGCATATACCAGCTAGATACGTTTTACCCCTCGGACTTTCACTTAAAGAGGTGTAGCGATGTTAGTTGAAATTAATCTTTTACCTCATAAATCTAAAAAAAGCCCAGCGATGTTATTTTTAACGCTGATCCTATTTACAATTACGATCGTCCTTATTATTGTAGGCTCGGTTTTTTATCAAGGACAAAAGCAGCAGTTAGCAACGATCAAAAGTGAAACTGAATTTACGATTAAGCTTCGAGAAATCGAAGAAGAACGGCAACGCACGGAAGTCGTTGTTACAGATTTTCAACAACTGCTTGCAAAAAAAGATTGGATTATCGGACAACAAATTTCGGCAGTATTTTTACTAAATCATTTTGTTACATTACTACCAGAGCGTGGGTTTTTCTTTGACTATACGTACAATGACCAAGGTCGACTGACGATATCGGTACAGTTTGATAGTGCCAGAGATGCAGCAAATTATTTATACCATTTAAACAGTTCTCCTTATATCACAGAAGCAACATTAAGCAATTTAACGACTACACCGTGGGACGTCATGGATGAAGAGGGCAATCAGGAGACACTACCTCTTGATTCAGACTACTTACCGCGCTACACGGCATTGTATCAGCTCGAAGTGAATCGTGTAGCTGTTAAGTTAGCTGAAGCAGAAGAGGAGGACCAATAAAATGGAAGAGTTTAAACAAAAGTGGGTCTTTATCATTATTAATCTAGTACTCGTCATTTCCTTAGTAGCAACGTATTTTTACTTCTTTCCTACTATTAAAAGAGAAGTAGAAGCAGCTTCAGAACAGCTAGCGTTTGAAAAACGAATGCTCCAATCGGTAGAAGAAAATGCTTCTATGCCCCAAGAGGAAGAAGAAGTGTTTGATATGAAAGAATTTCAACGACTAGTTCCTGTTCAACCGTTAGTCGATCAGTTTATTTTTGATTTAGAGAAAGCAGAAGTATTTTCTGATAGTTTTATTACAACTTATACATTCACGACTGATAGTTTTTCAGGAACAGATTTAGAAATGCCGATTGAAGAGGACAATGGAGAAAACGAGCAAACAGAAGAAGCGGATAACACTCCGCAAACTAATGATGCACCGATATCTGACGCGGTAGAAAGAGTCACGGTTAATTTATCAGTCATGTCACCAGATTATGATTCACTCGTAGAGTTTTTGCATCGCATTGAGCGAATAGATCGGATTACGAAGATTGACAATATATCTTTCGGTGGTCGCCCTACAGTTGAGAAATATCGCGACATTGAAGAGAACGATGGATCATTAGAATACACAATCCAAATATCAACGTTCTACTTGCCTGAGTTAACACAATATATTGAAGATTTACCTGTGATTATTTATCCTTCACCAAGTAAAAAGGAAAATCCATTTACTCTAAAAGAAGAGAAGGATGAAAATGAATGATTCGTGATTCTAGGGGTATGACTCTCATTGAATTGTTAGTGGTCATGGTTATTCTATGCATATTAGCTCTGATTGCGGTGCTAGGATTTCAAACGATTATAGAGCAATCAAGAGATCGAGCTTTTATCGCTAACTCTCAAGCCTTAAAACAAGCGGCTAGAAACTATTATTTGTCAAATAACCTAGAAGAGGATATGAATGTTACCTATCAGCAATTAGTAGAAAGTGGGTTTGTAGAACCGATCCGTGACCCATATACGAAAACAATGATGCCTACAGATGATAATGATACGTTTGTAAGGATTGAACATACAACTTCTGGAAAACGGTACTTAATATGTTATCTTGGTGAGACGAAAAAATTATGTGAAAGTAATGATAAACCGATTCTGGTTGACTCCTTAACAGTAAACGATATAGAAAATAAGTAAAGAACAAGACATAGAGCTTGTTCTTTTTTCTATTCCGTCGTAACCAGCTGCAAACGATCGATTGATTTGTTTTGATTTTACTCATTAAGAAAATCATTCTAGTAAAAAAATTAAAAACTAGTTCTATCAATTAGTTGAAATTAATAGAATATAGTAAATTAAAAAAAATGAGAAGAAAGGAGCTGGCACATATGAAGCAGAATGACAACCACCGGCGAATTTCAATAAGGTTAGACGGAACCGAAAAAACCTATAAAGAAACGAACGTCGAGAACCAAGCGTATATCGAATTTAAGAACCAAGAATTAGCTGCGGCCAAAGAAAATGCTGATGATGAATTCGACTGGATTTTGCCTGAGAAATCGCTGACTGCAGTCATCCAATTAGACGAGCATCGCCAAAAAAGAAAACCGAGCTTGCCTAAAAATCATACAATCGGGCCAAGTAATTATGAGAAGAAAAACAAAAAAACTGTTATTCGTTTATTGAAGACATTACCTTTAGGTGTGATCGGCATTATACTCTCTGCAATTGTTGTTGGAACGACTTTCGGACTTATGATGTTGTCACTTTTTACAGAAGATGAACAGCTTCCTCATTTAGTCGATTCAGTTGAAGAATCAATCCCGGTGTCAACGTCAGTGGCAACAAAAGCAGCTTTACCAACATTAAGTATGTACGTCGTCCAGGGAGGGGCATTTTCTAATGCCGAAAAAGGAGAAGAGATTTCAAATGCTCTTAGAAACAAGGGCTATGCAGCAGCTTTAACAAGAAAGTCTGATCCAACCTATATGTTTATTGGCGTAGCTGTGGACAAAGCTGCAGCTGATTTGATAGGAGAGGTATATAGTCATGTAGGTCAAGATACCTATGTGAAACCTTATACGGTTCCGGTAGATGGGGTATTAGTGGAGGAGATTAAGCACGCGTTTTTGGTAGATTCAATAAAGTTGTATCAGGAGCTTGCCACAGTAACAGCACACGAAATTACAACGGAACGTGTAACGATTTCAGAAGAACAACTGAATGATTTTTCAGAAAAGCTCGTTCTATTAAATGAACAAATTCAATTTTTTCAAGACAATGAGACGCAACATACTTTTGCTATCCGACTACTCGAACAACTAACGACAATAAATGAAGAGTTAACAATATATAGTAACCTACAACAACAAAGCAAATTGTGGAATGCACAACAACAGTTATTAGAATTTTTAATAACATATGAGAATTTTGTCCTAAGTTTTTAAAAGATTTGTCGTACAATGTTAAAGTGTATTTTTTCTCACTTATTTGTAAAAAAATTCTATAAATGTATTGCTAAAGTTGAAGATTGTTTGTAAGATTGTAACGTATAGAACAAATTTTCAAAAAATAATAGGTCGATTTGGTTAAAGAATCGACCTATTATTGTGCGCTTGGCAGCGCATCGGACTAACGGGTGAAAGTCCCGAACACGCC
>CAZIRM010000002.1:0-24463 GCA_964541705.1 uncultured Bacillaceae bacterium
CAATTAAATATTCATGAGTTAAAATCGTTGTGTTATAGCCGATAATCGAGTTTTTTCCAATCGTAATTTTTTCAGGAAACATCAAGTCCATCATCACCATCAGTGCGACGGCTGTATGTTCACCGACACTCATCCGTAGAAACGTTCGGTATAACCAATTTTTGAATGAAATAATTGGTGTATAGCGCGCTAGCTGAATAATTACAAAGTTTTTCATCACTTTAAATGGAGAAACGGTTTTGTATAAGTGCCAAAGTGGGTTTTCATTCACCCCTAAAACTTTGTAGCTTTTCGTTTTTCTACCCAAGCGTATCTTCCCCTAAGTGCCCAAGTAAATCCGCCATTGTCTCGAGCATCACATCAGGGCCATAGTTAGCTAAAAATTCTCTCCCTTTAATTGTCCATGCCACACCTGCCGTTTTTGTTCCTGTATTCTTTCCACCTAAAATATCGTATTGGCTGTCTCCAACCATGATTGCTTTTTCCGGTGAAGAATTTAGAGCGTCTAACGCTTTAAGCAACGGCTCTGGGTCCGGTTTTACTTTATCAACATCGTCAATCCCTACAATCACATCGAAAAATTGGTCCAACCCTGTTAATTTTAGGCCCATTTTTGCTGTTTCACTACGTTTTGTTGTCACAATCGCAAGCTTGTAGCCTTTTTCATGAAGTTGTTTGACTGTCTCAAACACGGTGTCGTACTCTTCCACTAATTCATCATGCTTCTCATGATTAAAGGTGCGATACATCTCTATCATTTCATCCACTTTTTCTGGGTTCAATCTTCCGAAACTATCGTGAAGCGAAGGACCAATAAACTGAATGACACCTTCCCTGTTGTATTGTTTTGGGAAATAATGGTCTAGTGTATGGAGAAATGATGCAATGATAAGCTCGTTTGTATTAATTAGCGTCCCGTCTAAATCAAATAATACTGTATCAATTTTCATTTTGATTAACCCCCTCCTTTAAGAAACTTTTTTGTTCACAGTTAATTTGTTTCTTTCCTCAATTTTTTTCCAAACGATCGCTACAAAAATCGTTAGAATGATCGCTACAACAACTCTGATGATGAACAAAGGTAAAATTGGTATCCCTAACGGAACAAATAACAACGTATCTTCAATCACCGCGTGACAAGCAACGAGAAAAATGAATGCTAAATATAAATCTTTCTTTTTGACCCCGTCTTCTTCTACTGCCTGCATCATCACTCCGGCACCATATGCCAAGCCAAAAATCAGCCCAGCTGCTAACGTTGTCGAAGTATTTTGCTCCATCCCTAGCGCTTTTGTAAATGGCGCCATGAGCTTCGAAAACCATTTCAGCCAATTTAGTTCTTTCATCATTTCAATGACCACCATTATTGGAATGACGATCATCGCAAGTTGGAGTACTCCTAACGCTGCACTTTCTAACCCTTGATAAAAGATTTGTAACCCGTTTGCTGCCTCTAGTTGACTAGGGGCCGACACGAAGCCGTACTGAGCTGGGTTTTCGCCACCTGCCCATAATAAATGAATCACAACCGCTGCAAAGATCGCTAACCCTAATCGAACGGCTAGGACCACTGACATTCGGATACCGACTTTTAATGCAACGGCAGATTCAATGAATAAGTTATGTGAAAATGAAAGCATCACTGCGATAATAAATACTTCCTTTACAGTTAAATCAAGGGTTAATATTGCCCCAATCGCTGCATAAAGATTAAGTGAATTTCCTAGTACTAATGGAATTGCTGCTTCTCCTGGAAGTCCAATCATTTTCATAAAAGGAGCAAGTACGTTAGCTAACCAGCCCAAGAGAGGCGTCTGGCCGATCATTGTTACAAAAAGGGTAATTGGAAAGATAATTTTCCCAAGCGTCCAGGTTGTTTTAAACCCTACCAATACCCCCCTCTTAAACATCCCCAAGCGTTTCACTCCTTATTTTTTTCGTTTTTTCTTTTTCGTTTTTTGTTTCGGTTCTTCATCTAAATAGCGATCGTTCGCTAAACCTATTTTTCTTCGATAAATGAGGATCATAACTGCTCCTACGATTGAAACAAGTGATATGACTTGTGCAGTGCGCAAACCGAACATCATTAAACTATCTGTCCGCAGTCCTTCTATAAAATACCTGCCAAACGAGTACCAAATAATGTACGTCAAAAACAGCTCTCCACGTCGCATATTAAATCTTCTTAAATAGATCAAGATCGCAACACCCGCTAAACTCCAAAGCGATTCATATAAGAATGTTGGATGATAGTAGGCGCCACCAATGTACATTTGATCAATCATAAAGGTTGGTAAGTAAAGATTTTCTAAGAATGCTCTTGGAACTTCGCCTCCAAAAGCCTCTTGGTTCATAAAATTACCCCAACGCCCTACAGCTTGTCCTAGTAATATACTAGGTGCTGTAATATCTGCTAATTTCCAAAAAGAAACGCCTCTCTTTTTGGCAAAAATAATTCCAGTCACTACCCCACCAATTAATCCACCATGAATCGCGAGTCCACCTTCCCATATAGCAAATGCTTTTAGCGGTTGGTCGATGTAATCGCTCCACTTGAAAATTACATAATAAATACGAGCCGAAACGATCGCAATTGGAATTGCCAATACGAGTAAGTCACCAAGTAAATCCTTCGGTAATCCTCGCCTGATCATTTCTCGATTAGCTAGTAGATAGCCGATAAATGCACCCATGCCTATAATTAAACCGTACCAGTAAACCTTTATCACACCAAGATCAAGTGCGACTGGATTAAGTGGTTGTATCGATTGCAACATGTCCATTCCCCCCGAAAATATTAATACTCTGCCTTGTTTCCTTCTTCAATCACACTTGATAGCCGTTCAGAAAACTGTTCTGCTGCATTAATTCCCATTCTTTTTAGACGGAAGTTCATCGCTGCAACCTCAACAATCACGGCTAGGTTTCGACCTGGACGAACAGGAACAGTAACTTTTGGAATTTCTGTATCGAATACTCTTAGCTTGTCTTCATCGAGACCAAGGCGATCATATGTTTTCTTTTGATCCCATAGCTCTAAGTGAAGCGCTAAATGGATTTGGGTATTTGCTCTAACAGCTCCCGCCCCAAAAAGAGTCATGACATTGATGATGCCTAGACCGCGTATTTCTAATAGATGTTGAATTAAATCCGGGGAACGTCCGACTAACATTCCGTCGTGCTCTTGCCGAATTTCAACTGAATCGTCGGCAACGAGACGGTGTCCCCTACGGACTAAATCAAGAGCAGTCTCACTTTTACCGACACCACTCGAGCCGGTAATCAATACACCTATTCCGTATATGTCAATTAACACTCCGTGAAGAGCTGTCATCGGCGCTAATTCATTCTCTAAATAACTCGTTAACTTACTACTTAATTTCGTTGTCGTAAGCTTTGAGCGCATGAGGGGAACCCCTACTTTCTTTGCCGCTTCAATTAATTCCTCCGGCACATCTAAGCCTCGCGATATCATAATGGCTGGAGTATCATATGTACATAATCGTTCCATTCGATCTACTTTTTCTTCTGAACTCAATTGTTGAAAAAACGTTAACTCGGTTTTCCCAAGTAATTGAACTCGTTCAGCGGGATAGTATGTGAAATATCCAGCCATTTCCATTCCTGGTCGAGATAGGTCACTTGTTGTAATCGGACGATAGATCCCCTCTTCTCCACTTATTAACTCAAGTCCTAATTTTTCCACTAAATCCTTTACTGTTACTTTTGCCATGAGCGAATGCCTCCTATTCTACTCGTTTTACGACTTATCTATTTTACCATACATGCCGTTCAACAAGCGAATAAGAGTGTACGATTCCTAATCAACAATAAAGGTTGGTTCAATGAACCAACCCCTTAATTTCTTCTCTTTATCGGTTTAACAAAAAAATGGTTTAGAAGTAAGTTTAGCAAGGCAATGATAATTGCTGCTATAACTGCCATCGGAAAGTTAGAAATTATAAACGCGTCACCCATTAAAGAAGCAGTGATTAACAAAGTAATCGCGTTAATAACAAATAAGAAAAACCCAAACGTTAATACGGTTACGGGTAAAGTTAAAATGATAAGAACTGGTTTTAAAATCGTATTGATCATTGCTAGTAGCACGCTAGCCAAGATGGCTGCTGATATGCTATCAATATGAAATCCTGGGAAATACCCTGCGACAACCAGTAATACGATGCTATTAATAAGTAGTTGTACGATCCATTTCATGTTTGTGTCTCACCCCCTGCCAAATCCAGATTACCTAATTCCTTAAATAGATTGAACCGGTACGCGTTTCTGCGACTAATTTCAGACCCTTTCCTGCATCACGGTTTGATACAAACGAAAGCGATTTACTCACCACTTCTTTTTTCTCATCAATAATTCTTAACTGAGGTAACTCACAAGTAATTCCACCAACGATTGTTTTGCATTCTCCCTCGGTTTTTATTAATTGTGGAACAGTTACATGGATACTACCGGTAGTCGTCTTGAACGTCGCATCTGTATTTTCTGTTTCTGTTAGTTGAAACTTAATTGAACCGTTAAGCGTTTCGACAACGATTTTTCCACCTGCGCTATTCACTAACACCGATCCGTTGACTGTTTTTGCTTCTGAGTGTGCCGACTGCAAACGGTCAATCGAAATTTTTCCGTTTACAGTTTCAAGTGTGACCTTGTCGCTAGCAAGCTGTTTAAATGTTAGGCGACCACTCACTGTTTTGGCTTCAAGCGACTGCGCTTCAATATTGCCACCGTCGATCTGACCATTAAATGTATATAATTTCACTTTCGTATATACGTGGTCCGGTACATAGATAACTGTATTAACTTTCATCGTTTTCGCAGGCGACTTAAATGTCAGTAACCCATTTACTACTTCAAACGTAACCTTCTTCAAGAATTCTTCTCTTGCTTGGTCCGTATCCTTTGCTTTGTATACTTTTACTTTGCACTCAGCTCGAACATCTTGCTCTTCCCAAGGAGTAATCATTAAACTGCCATTTTCTATTGCAATATCAATGTCTGTTACTTGTTGGTTGTGGTGCTGAAAAATTTGTTCCATTTCCTCTGAAGGTCCAAAAAAATCGATGTCAAAGTCTTTTACCTTTTTTACAGCTGTGTCAATAAATTCAACAAAGCGATCGGTAAAAGAAGGTTGACTGTATGTTCCTTCATACTCTGTTTCCTCTTTTTTGTTTTCTTTGACCTCTGTTGAATGTAGCTGCTTCTCCGTTGATTTCTCCAATTGCTTTAGTAAGGCTAACCCTTCCTCTGCTGTGATTTTGCCATCTTCTATCATTTTTAAAATCATTTTTTGCTCTTCACCCATAACGTTTAACCCCCTTATAAAGTATCCTCTTACTCTTACGATTAAACTTGATGAAAGGTTCCCTTATTCTAGCGCAATCGTCTTAATTTAGCGTGATCCTGCGGTTACTCGCCGCATTTGTCAGTAAACATTTATTGAAGGCTCTTTTCATATAGATTGTTGCTAATTGAATAGTTCTAAAGAAGATATACTTATATTTATTAAGAAAGGATTGTCCTTTCAAAAGAAAAGATGCCACCCAACTATGTTCAATGTACTTTCACACAAATCTTTAAAAGCAACAAAGTTTGCGAAAACAGCCTTATTGAAAAGACCTTCCATAAAGAAGGTCTTTTGTTTACGACTGGACTGTCTCTGCTTCTTCGATGCGCTTATCCATTCGGAGGCGATCGCGTTCTAGTATCGGTCTTAAATAGTGACCAGTATAAGACTCTTTTACAGCGGCTACTTCTTCTGGTGTTCCAGTTGCAACGATTGTTCCGCCTTTGTCTCCACCTTCAGGGCCTAAGTCGATAATGTGGTCGACTGTTTTGATTACATCTAAGTTGTGCTCAATCACAAGAACGGTATCTCCTTGTTCAACGAGTCTCTGCAATACTTTTAATAATCGATCAATGTCATCAACGTGAAGTCCTGTTGTCGGTTCGTCTAGAATGTAAATCGTTCTTCCCGTTGAACGACGATGCAATTCTGACGCAAGTTTTACTCGTTGTGCCTCTCCGCCTGATAAGGTCGTCGCTGGTTGACCGAGCTTCATGTAGCCTAAACCAACATCATAAATCGTTTGGATTTTTCTTTTAATCTTTGGAATGTTGGCAAAGAACTCTAAGCCATCTTCGACTGTCATATCAAGAATGTCCGAAATTGTTTTTCCTTTATAAGTTATGTCTAACGTTTCTCGATTATATCTACTGCCATGACATATTTCACAAGGAACATAGACATCTGGGAGAAAGTGCATCTCAATCTTGATGATTCCATCTCCACGACATGATTCACAGCGTCCACCCTTGACGTTAAAACTAAATCGTCCCTTTTTATACCCACGTACCTTCGCTTCATTCGTCATCGCAAACACGTCACGAATGTCATCAAATACGCCGGTATACGTTGCCGGATTGGAACGAGGCGTTCTGCCAATTGGCGATTGGTCAATGTCAATCACCTTATCAACATGGTGCAGTCCTTCTATCGCTTTATGTTGACCGGGCTTATCTTTTGCTCGGTTTATCTTTTGAGCGAGCGTTTTAAATAACACTTCATTGATCAATGTACTCTTCCCGGACCCAGATACACCTGTTACTGCATTGAAAACACCTAGAGGAATTTTTACTGAAACATTTTTTAAATTGTTTTCTTTCGCGCCTTTTATTTCAATAAAACGCCCATCTGGCTTTCTGCGTTCAACTGGCAAAGAAATAAATTTTTTCCCCGATAAATACTGTCCTGTTAATGATGACTCATCATTCATAATTTCTTCTGGGGTACCTTCTGCTGTAATCTGACCACCGTGGACTCCTGCACCTGGACCAATATCAATAATGTAGTCCGCGGCCATCATTGTATCTTCATCATGCTCAACAACAATTAATGTATTTCCAAGGTCTCGCATGTGCTCGAGCGTCTTGATTAAGCGATTGTTATCGCGCTGATGAAGGCCTATTGATGGTTCATCTAAAATGTAGAGAACGCCCATTAGTGAAGAGCCAATTTGAGTCGCTAAACGAATCCGCTGTGCTTCTCCACCGGACAATGTACCAGCAGCTCTGGACATTGACAAATAATCCAATCCTACATTTACTAGGAAGCCTAAACGTTCATCAATCTCACGTAAAATCAACCTCGCGATCGCTCTTTCTTTTTCTGTTAGGTCAAGAGTTTCAAAGAACTGTTTCGCTTCATTGATTGAAAGGTGTGTGACATCCCCTATATGCCTTTCATTTATTAGTACAGACAAGCTTTCCTTCTTCAAGCGATTTCCTTTGCACGTTGGGCAAGGATGCTGAGCCATATAGCCTTCCATTTGTTCCCGAATGAAATCAGAACTCGTCTCTTTATAGCGTCTTGCTAGGTTATGAATCACACCTTCGAAAAGAATTTCGTTTTCACGCACCTGACCAAATTCGTTTTCATAACGGAAATAAATTTTTTCTGTGCCACTTCCAAACAGCACTTTCTCCAGTAGGTGTTTCGGTACTTGATCAATCGGTACATCCATATCGATTCCATAATGGTCGCAAACACTTTGAAGCAATTGTGGATAGTACTGTGAACTTGTCGGCTCCCATGGCGCCAGTGCATGCCCTCGCAATGACTTTGACCAATCTGGAATGACTAATTCTAGATCGACTTCTAATTTTGTCCCTAAACCATCACAGGTAGGACAGGCTCCAAACGGGCTATTAAATGAAAACATCCGTGGCTCTAATTCGCCAATAGAAAAGCCACATTGTGGGCATGCGTGGTGCTGGTTAAACAGTAGCTCCTCTTCACCGATCACATCGACGATAACACGACCATCAGCTAGATTTAAGGCTGTTTCTAAAGAATCTGCGAGTCGTGTTGCCACTCCTTCTTTAATAACAATTCGATCGATCACAACATCGATCGAATGCTTTTTGTTTTTCTCTAATTCAATTTCGTCACTGACTTCTCGCATCTCGCCATTAATACGAACACGAACATAGCCTTGTTTCTTTATATCCTCTAGCACTTTTATATGCTCACCTTTGCGACCAGAAACAATTGGTGCTAAAATTTGCATCTTTGTTCGCTCAGGATACGCAAGCATTCTGTCAACCATTTGCTGAATCGTTTGCGAAGATATCTCAATGCCATGCTTTGGACAAACCGGACGTCCAATCCGTGCGAAAAGCAGACGTAAATAATCATAAATTTCTGTTACTGTTCCTACGGTTGATCTTGGATTTCGGCTTGTCGTTTTTTGATCAATCGAAATGGCTGGAGATAATCCTTCAATTGCGTCAACATCCGGTTTATCCATTTGCCCTAAAAACTGCCTAGCATACGCTGATAGCGACTCTACGTAGCGACGTTGTCCTTCAGCATAAATCGTATCAAAGGCGAGTGAAGACTTCCCTGATCCTGATAAACCCGTTAAAACGACGAGCTTGTCCCGCGGTATCGTCACATCAATATTTTTTAAGTTGTGGGACCTTGCTCCTTTTACAACGATATTTTCTAACGCCATTCCTTGTTTCACCCTTCCGCTTTTAACTCGATGATTAAATCACGCAGTTCAGCTGCTCTTTCAAAGTTAAGTGCTTTTGCAGCTTCCTTCATTTCTGCTTCCATTCGTTCAATCACAGCTTGTCGTTCTTTTTTGCTTAATTTGGTGGTCGGTGCCGCAACGTACTCTCCATCTTCTTCTGCGGCTTGCGTGGCTTGGATGAGGTCTGGAATGTCTTTTTGAATCGTCATAGGTGTAACTCCATGCTCCTCATTGTAAGCCTCTTGGATCGAGCGACGCCGTTCCGTTTCTTTTATCGCGATCTCCATTGAATTAGTTATCTTGTCCCCATACATGATGACATGTCCACCTGCATTACGAGCGGCTCTCCCAATCGTTTGAATAAGGGAACGCTCTGAGCGCAAAAACCCTTCTTTATCGGCATCTAAAATTGCGATTAATGAAACCTCTGGAATATCGAGCCCCTCTCTGAGGAGGTTAATCCCAATTAACACGTCAAACGTGCCTAAGCGAAGCTGACGAATAATCTCAATTCGCTCAAGTGTTTTGATCTCTGAATGTAGGTACCGTACCTTAATTCCGATTTCTTTTAGATAATCAGTTAAGTCTTCAGACATTTTTTTTGTAAGTGTTGTCACGAGTACCCGTTCTTTCCGTTCAATGCGCTCGTTAATCTCCCCAATTAAGTCATCGATTTGTCCTTGTATTGGTCTAACTTCTATTGTAGGATCTAGTAGTCCAGTTGGTCGAATGATTTGCTCAATTAATGATGGTGCGTGTTCAAGCTCATACGGACCAGGCGTTGCCGATACGAAAATTGCTTGACTAATCTTTTCCTCAAATTCGTCAAAACGAAGCGGACGGTTATCTTTCGCTGATGGAAGGCGGAATCCGTGGTCGACAAGCACCTGTTTTCTTGCTTGGTCCCCATTATACATCCCCCTTATTTGTGGTAACGTAACGTGAGACTCATCAATGACGATTAAAGAATCATCTGGAAAGAAATCTAGCAACGTATACGGAGTCGCCCCTGCTTCTCTAAATGTTAAGTGTCTAGAGTAATTCTCAATCCCCGAACAAAAGCCCATCTCTGCCATCATTTCCATGTCATAACGCGTACGCTGTTCTAGCCTTTGAGCTTCCAGGAGTTTTCCTTTTTCATTCAATTCTTTTAATCGTTCTTCTAACTCGATTTCGATTGCCAAAATCGCTTTTTTCAATTTTTCTTCTCGTGTAACGAAGTGAGATGCTGGGAAAATTGCGACATGATTTCTTTCGCCGAGTATTTCACCTGTTAATGCATCCACCTCAGTGATTCGATCAATTTCGTCTCCAAAAAACTCAACTCGAATGCAGCGTTCATCCCTCGATGCTGGAAAGATTTCAACGACGTCTCCTCTTACACGAAACGTCCCACGGGTAAAGTTGATATCATTGCGGTCATATTGGATATCAACTAAATTTCGGAGAAGCTCATTCCTTTCAATCTCCATCCCTGAGCGTAAAGATACAACTAAATCACGGTATTCTTCGGGCGATCCTAACCCGTATATACAAGAAACACTGGCTACAATAATCACATCTTGCCGTTCAAATAAAGCACTTGTGGCTGAGTGCCTTAGTTTGTCGATTTCATCGTTAATGCTTGCATCTTTTTCGATAAACGTATCTGACTGAGGAATGTATGCCTCAGGCTGGTAGTAATCGTAATAACTGACAAAATACTCAACCGCATTTTCAGGAAAAAATTGTTTGAACTCACTGTAGAGCTGTCCTGCTAGTGTTTTATTATGTGCAATCACTAATGTTGGTTTGTTTACTTGTTTTATGACGTTTGAAATGGTGAAAGTTTTTCCCGTACCTGTTGCTCCTAAAAGCGTTTGAAGTTTTTTTCCGTTTTGAATCCCTTCTACTAATGACTGTATTGCTTTAGGTTGGTCTCCGTCTGGTTTATATTTTGATACAAGTTGAAATGTAGACAAATGAATCGCCCTCCATTTGATATCAGATCTTTCTATTGTTTACTGTCAGTCAAGTTCCAAACCAATTATAACATACGTTCGCTTCCAAAAGAAAACAATTGCGAACGTACATTCCACATTTTCCTTTATAGTTCAATGAATGTCATCATCCATTATTTTCCTATCTAAGATCAATATATAATTGCTTGGTAGTTATGAAATTCATTCAGTTAGGTGCATTTTTCTTTTAGTAACTAAGAAAAACAACCCGAGAAGACGAGTTGTTTCAGTTACACTATTTAATAAATAATAAGCCAATTTGGTGGTGTTCACCGTGATAGAGCGGTGTTTGTACGATGCGAAGTTCTCCGTTTTGATCAATCACTTCAAGCTTACAAAAGGCAGAGTTTTTTTGAAGCGCCTCGTAAAAAGCTTGGACGGTTGAGACGGTTGTACCGTTAACCTTCATTATTACTTCACCAATTTTTACTTGTATCTTGTCACCCGGGGAGCCTGGAATAATGCCTAACACTAGTAAACCATTTTCTCTTTGTGTAAACATCGTCGTTTCCGTGTCTTCTTTCAGTTTTTGAAAAACAGCCATTATTTCTCGAGAAATAATTGTCGATAATGCAATGATTGGTATGAGTATCGAAGCATAAAAACTTGCAACACTTAGGATGGTAATGACTACTCCTGTTAGTAAAATACGCTTGCCGTACAGCCTAACCGCATATTCAGGTAGTGTACTTCGGACAGTTTGACTGAAACCAATCGCAAACGGAACAAGTAAAAATTGAACATGTGTGTAATCAGTTGGAATTATAGGCCAATACGAAGAAACTGAAATCGCTTGACTTGGTATTAATAATAGCAGCGGCAGGATCCATACTCTTTGCGCATGATGACCACCGATCATTTTTCCACGTTTACTTTTGTTTAATAGGGGAGAAGTCGACTTCCAGCCATTTATGTATAGTAAAACTCCTTCGGCCATAATTAGAATACTAACCAACAGGGCTAGTCCACTCAAGTTAGCTTCGACAATGTCAATAATCCAGCGGTCGATCACGCCAACCCCTGTTTGAAATGGTGGTAAGATAAGCGCAATGACTAATGTCATTCCTCCAACGTAAGCCGGGGAAAGAAGACGTATACGTCCAAATAACATGAAGATAAAATAAACGATGGTAAACAATAGGAAGATGCCCAGCGGAAACACTAAGCCAATACTAATAAAAATGACAGATAAGACTACTGAGGTTAGTAAACCTGGTACAATCGGAATAAGCAAGTCATCGATGACATCGTGAACACGGGTGTGAAAGTCGCTTCTTTCTCTTTTTACGCGTTTTCTTCCAAGATACAAAGAAAAGAATAAAAAAGCATAGAAAAGAGGATGTAAAAAAAAGAGTCCTATTCCCTTTAAAAGTTGTAAGGCAATCGTCAAAGCGTCCATCTTTCCTACCTTCCTTTACTAGTTTTTCTATTAGTTTTAGTATAACGATATTTTCCAAATTTCGCACTATTTTTCTTATAAACTAGTAAGTGAACCTTATTTAAGAATCAAGCGGGTGAACGTCGCACGGTAGCATACCCTAGGAGCGTCTTGAAGCAAAAAAGCACACAACGTGTTGTTGCGTGCTTTAACTTTATTTCTTCAGTATCAGTTCGATTGCCGTAGTTAGTTGCCGATCATTTTCTTGTTTTCTAATTTCTTCAACTAATTTTTGTTGGATTTTTTCGGCTGTTGTTTTATCAATTTCTCCCGTTACTTGTAGATCGTTCATCCGTTGAAAGGCTGTTACTGCAGTTACCGTTTGTTCTCCGAAATAACCATCAACCCTGCCTGGTTCTAAGCCTAACCCCTTTAGCATTAACTGCGCATTTCTTACTTGCTCACCAATCATGTCAAATCCGAGCGGTTCGGCTACGTTTAGTGGTGGCGTGTAAAAAAAGTCTGGTTGACGCACTTCAATTGTTGGCTCCACACCGACTCGATTAATCGAATTGCCAGCGGAAGTTAACCAGTGAAGAATCGTTAATTTTAATTCACTGCCGTCACCCATGTCTATTGCCTGTTGGACCGTACCTTTTCCAAATGTCGTTTCTCCGACCACTTCATTTCCACCGGCTTCTTTTAGTGCTGCAGCAAGTATTTCCGATGCCGATGCACTTCCTTTATCTATTAACGTGATAATTGGATACGGTTTTTCTTCTTTTAATGTAGAAATATAGCGCTCTCGATTTCCTTCGCGGTCTTGGACTTGAAGAATTGGCTTCCCACCAGGAATTAATAGATGGCCAATTTCTTGAACACTTGTTAATAATCCTCCTGGATTGCCCCGGACATCTATAATGATTCCCTCAACACCTTGCTGCTCAAAGTCATGCAAAGCTGTAGCGAAATCAGCCGCTGTTTGCTTAGCAAAATTCGTGATTTCGATAATCCCTACTTTGCTCCCGTCACGCTCAACCAACTTTGGACGAATTGTTTCGACCGGGATCATATCCCTCGTTACCGGAATCTCCACTAATTCCGTAAGACCTTCGCGGAAAATCGTTAAATTAACCACTGTTCCACGTTCTCCTCTTATTTTTAACACCGCTTCATAAAGAGAGAGACCTTCAATATCTTCTCCATCGATTTTTATGATTTGGTCATTTGGCCTTAGCCCCGCTTTTTCCGCCGGAGAATCACGAAACGGCGCAACAATGGTTACTCTCCCATTCATAATCGTGACTTCCGCACCAATTCCATCAAAATGAGGCCCCAGATCTTGCCTAAATTGCTTAGCCGTTTCCGCATCCATATAAATTGAATACGGATCGTCTAGTTGTTCGAGCATACCACGAATGGCACCTTCCAAAAGTTCAGCCTCATCGATCTCTTCTACATAATTTCTTCGAATGATTTCATAAGCTTTCGAAATTTTTGCGAGATCATCTTTTTCTGAGCGAACATCATGAAGCGGACTTTCATCTTCTTTTGGGCTTTGCAACTCAAATACACTGACCGAAGCATACATTCCTCCTGCGCCAACTAATAATGAAACCAGTATTAGTAATGCCATTACACTGCGATTGACTCTCATTTTTTCACCTCATTTATTTGCGGAAAAGGCATCACATCATTTAAGATGTAATGCCCATTTTTACCATTCTATGAATAGCTTATCCTATCTAGAATAGGAATGTAAAGTTTTTCTGATTGTTAACGCGGGATATAATTTAACGGATCGACTGCGTTTGATTTAGAAGCATTCCAAACTCCTTCGTGGACTTCAAAATGCAAGTGTGCACCAAACGAACGTCCAGTGTTACCCATATTCCCTAATAATTGTCCTTTTGACACTCTTTGTCCATCATTGACAAGACGGTTTTCCAAGTGAGCATATAACGTTGTAATCACTTGCCCATTGACGTTATGAGAGAGTATGACCGTATTTCCGTAACTTGGCGAGTAATAAGACCTTACAACGGTTCCTTCATAGGCAGCGACTACTGGAACATCTCCTACACGTCCGCCTTTACCAATATCAATTCCATAATGAAATTGTCTATTACCCATAAGCACACGCCAACCAAATGGTGAGGTAATGTTTCCGGTTGCTGGGCGCATAAATTGTGTGTCTGTGTTCTGCGGAGGCGCTGGGTGTGTTTCACCACTTCTAGATGGTTGTTCAACTGTCTCACCTCTGGCCGCACGTTCAGCTTCTTCTCTCGCTCTCTGGGCTGCCAACTCCTCTTGACGTTTTCTTTCCTCTTCTAGCTGGCGTTGCCTTTCTTGCCAAGCCTCTAACTCGATTTTCATCGCTCTTTCCTGTGCTGCAAGGATTTCGTTTGCTTCCTCTAACTCGACGAACTGATCTAAAAGCTCACCTTCTTGTTCTTCTAGCTTACTAAGTAGGCGATCTTTCTCGACTCTTTGCTTATCTAAAGTTGCTTTCAAGCCTTCGAGCTCTTCTAATTGGTCTTCTAAAGCTTCAAGGTCATTCTCTAAAGAATCCTCCGCTTCTTCCAACGTCTGTTTGTCATTTTGATGTGCTTCAATAATGTTTCGATCTTGTTGAGCGATAGTGCCGAGTGCGTTAATACGGTTTATCAGGTCTCCAAAACTTCTAGCACCTAATATAACCTCTAGATAGTTTACGGTACCACCATTTTTGTACATAGAACGAACGCGTTCCTTCAATAAGCGGTCTCTCTCTTCAATTCGAGCCTCTGTAACGACAATTTCTTCTTTTGTTGCTTCAATGCGTTCAAGTGTCGCTTCGACTTCAGACTCTTTAGATTGAATTTTTTGCGTCGTTTCAGATGCCTTAACGTCAATTTCTCGCATCTCTGTTTCAACTTGCTTTTTTTCGCCTTCGATGGCTTTTATTTCTGATTTCTTCTTATCTAGCTCCTGTTGGTTATCCTGCTGCTCATCTTGAATGCTTTTGATTCGATCTCTCAAGCCTGTGTTAGCTTCTACTGGTACGATTCCCGTGTTAAGTGTAAAGCTAGAAACCATTATGACGATCGCTGCTACTAATAATAGTGCTTTACGCCTCATCTACATCTTCCCCCTCTTAAACTCTTAAGAACTTACGAACCGATGTCATACTTCCCCAGATTCCAATGAACGCACCAATCCCAATTAACAGCATACCGATTTGGTAAAGGAGTGGTTGACTTGGCAGTAATCCTATGAACATCGTTTCAAACCGTTGACCAAAGCCCTCATAAAACTTTTCGTATGCAAACATTAGAATGACAATAGGAATGACAGCACCTATGACACCTAGCAAAACACCTTCAATAAAGAGCGGCCAGCGTATAAATCCATTTGTCGCCCCTACGAGCTTCATAATTCTAATCTCTGTTTTCCTTGCTAAAATTGTAAGTTTTATCGTGTTGGCAATTAAAAACATTGTGGTAAATAAAAGACCAATAATTAAAAACAACCCAATTTGCCTTGCGTAACTTGTAATTGTAAATAATTGGTCAACCACATCTTTTCCGTAGCCTACGTCTTCTACATGCGGTAGCGACTCAATTCTCTCAGCCACTGAAGCTGTTTGCTGCGGCAAGTGGGTTTGGACAACGAATACATCATTAAGTGGGTTTTCTCCACGAAGTGTTTCAAAAATCTCTCCTTGCTCTCCTAAACTTTCAATGAAATGTTCGAGTCCTTCTTCTTTTGGAAGGAATGTAATTGTATCAATATTTGATATACGCTTTAACCGTTGCTCTAATTCTTCAATCTGCTCTTGATTTGCAGTTAAATCTATAAAAACACGAATCTCGACATCTTCTTCTACCAATGTTGCAAAGTGATTGAGATTCAAGATTAATAGTAAGAAAACACCGACAATAAACAACATAACAGAAACGGCACTAACAGAAGCAAATGTCATCCAGCCATTTCGATATAAGTTCTTCACGCCCTCTTTCCCATGACGAACCAATGTTCTACCTCTCATAGCCGTATTCACCTCTTAATTCGTCTCGAACGATTCTTCCACCCTCAATCGCAATGACACGCTTACGTACCTTATTTACGATTTCTTTATTATGAGTCGCCATTACTACAGTGGTTCCTCGATTATTAATTTCCTCTAGCACATCCATAATGCCCCATGATGTATCCGGGTCAAGATTTCCAGTAGGTTCATCCGCGATTAAAACGGCAGGATTATTAACGATCGCTCTCGCTATCGCAACGCGCTGCTGCTCTCCACCTGACAATTCATGCGGTAGGAACCGGGATTTATTTTTTAATTTAACAATATCCAATACTTTCATGACACTACGCTTAATAGTTGCCGGGCTTTCCTCAATCACATCTAACGCAAATGCCACATTCTCGTAAACACTTAGTGCCGGTAATAGCTTGAAATCCTGGAATACAATCCCTAGACTTCTACGCAAGTAAGGGATTTTACCTTCTTTCATCTTCGATAGGTGAAAGCCATTCACCATAATTGTTCCTTTCGAAGGCTTTTCTTCGCGATACATCATTTTAATAAAAGTGGATTTACCGGCTCCACTCGGACCTACTACATATACAAACTCACCTTTAGATATTGTTACATCTATTCCATTTATCGCCATTGCCCCATTGGGATAGGTCTTCCAAACTTCTCTCATTTCAATCACGGTTTTCACATCCTGATGAATTTTTTAGGTCTAAGATGCTTTTTACTACAGCATCCTATAGTTCCTCGTCATGAAGACTCTATTACATTGGTATACAAATCTATATAAATTAGTAATCTCTCTACGAATTACGACAATATTGTTGCCTATGTCACAAACTTCTCCGTATATTATACCACCAAATTTCAACAATTTAAGCTGTAATTTATTACAATTTTATTTCAGTTACTTAAATTGACCATTTCTAGTACCAACAAACTAGTTAAGTCCCGTCATTTTATTGAATTTCTGACGAAGTTGCGTAAAAACCGTTCCTAAGACTCATTTTTAATATGGTGAATCTGTGCGATAAAAAAACAAAAAAGTTACGCACCTAGCACGAAACTTTTTTGAACGATTTAGTTTGGTCAACTTATTTTTACTAAGGACCTCCCTATTCGATGTTATATGATTATTCTGTTTTTCTATATTTGTAACGACTTGTCGTGTAGCCGGTTAAAATTGTGCTTTCATACTACGTATGAAATTGGGTTACCCTGCTATTTCTTGAACCCTTCCCCTAACACTTCGGTTGCGTTTGTTACGATGACAAATGCTGCTGGGTCGATTGACTGGATCACTTGTTTTAACTTCGCCACCTCAGTTTGATTAACAACACACATCAAAACAGGCCTTTTATGGCTCGTATAGCCGCCGTAACCAGAGAGCTTCGTTACCCCTCGATCCACCTCATTGATAATGCCGTGTTGGACTTCCTCTTGTTTTTCCGAAATAATAAGGGCCACTTTGGCATAACCGATTCCGAGTTGGACAACATCAATTGTCTTACCTGTAATATAGAGAGCAATTAGCGCGTACAATGCCAATTCAATGTTAAAAACAATTGCCGACGTCGCAACAATTAACCCATCGATTATAAAGACGCAGCCACCTAATGAAAAACCGGTATATTTATGAATAATCTGTGCTGCTAAATCGGTTCCACCTGTTGATGAGTTTGTACGAAAGACGATTCCGAGACCGAGGCCAACGCCTATTCCTCCAAAAATTGCCCCTAATAACGGATCGCCTGTTGCCGGAGCAATATCCCTTGTCACATAGACAACAAAAGGTAAAAAAAGCGTGCCTAACAACGTTTTTGCTCCATACTTAAACCCACCTAATAGTAAGATGCCGGCTATAAATAATGGAATGTTGAACGCCCACTGCGTAAAGGCAGGTGTAATGGCGAAGAGGTCGTAGATGATTGTGCTTATCCCACTTACTCCGCCAGATGCGATTCGGTTTGGCAATAGAAATAGATTAAATGACATCGCCACAATTGCCGAACCGATTAATACTTGGAGTAGTTTTAGTATTGTTGCCAACGTAGGGTGAACGGGTTGTTGTATATTACGTCTTTTTTTCTTCATTTGTACTCACGCTCGCTTTATGTAGTAAAATGATAACCTTTCGTAGTATATACCATGAAAAAAAGTGTGTAAATGCGATCAAGTTAACGCTTTAACTTAGCATTGCACAAAAATGATTGATGATTCCTTGCTCTTGGTGCTACGATTCGGACAAGTTTTCCTGTTATTCGCCCAAAAAAATTGAGAATTCGCCCAACATTCCTGATTATTCGCCCAAAACTCTTAATTATTCGGACAAACATGAAAAAACAGCACCATAATTGGTGCTGCCACTGCAATTTTTAAATTTGTGCACGTAAATATGCGTTAATAAATGGATCAAGATCGCCGTCCATCACGGCATTTGTATTTCCAATTTCGTGGTTTGTGCGATGATCTTTCACTAAACTGTAAGGATGAAATACATACGAACGAATTTGACTTCCCCAGCCGATTTCCTTCTGCTCACCACGGATTTCATCGAGTTCCGCTTTTTGCTCATCTAACTTTAGTTGAAAGAGCTTTGCTTTTAACATATTCATGGCTCTCTCTCTATTTTTTATCTGAGAACGCTCGGTTTGGCACGTAACGACTGTATTCGTCGGCACGTGAGTAATTCGTACGGCGGAATCCGTTGTATTAATATGCTGACCACCAGCCCCACTCGCGCGATATGTATCTACCTTTAGATCTTCTGGCGATATATCAATTTGGACGTCGTCTGATAGCTCAGGCATCACTTCACATGATGCAAAGGATGTATGCCTACGACCTGACGAATCAAAAGGTGATATACGAACGAGACGGTGAACACCTTTTTCGGCTTTTAGGTACCCGTAAGCATTGTGTCCCTTAATCGCTAAAGTGACGCTTTTTACCCCAGCCTCTTCTCCTGGCAAATAGTCAAGTGTCTCGACTTTAAATCCCTTTTTTTCTGCCCAACGTGTATACATTCTAAGCAGCATTGACGCCCAGTCTTGGGATTCCGTCCCACCTGCGCCAGGGTGTAATTCAAGTATCGCATTATTTTTATCATATGGATCACTCAAAAGTAAGGTAAGTTCGAACTCGTTTAAGCTAGTTAAAAGTTCCTTCACGCCGTGTTCCAGTTCCTTTTCTAACTCTTCATCTGGTTCTTCCTTCACTAGCTCTAGTGAGACTTCAAGGTCGTCATAGGTTTCTTGTAGTTTCAAGAAATTTTGAACTTGATCCTTCAGTGCATTTGACTCATTTATAATCTCTTGCGCTTTTTGCTGGTCATTCCAAAATTCAGGATCAGTCATCTTTTCTTCTAATTCGGCGATTCTTTCTTGCTTCTCTTCGAGGTCAAAGAGACCCCCTAAAGTCCGCTAATTTCTTAGCCATTATTGTTAATTCTTGCTTTATTTCCACTAATTCCATTGTCTAGCCACCAACCTTTTATTGAAATGAAAGCAATTAGTCATAGACGACTAATTGCTTACCTTATCTATACGCTATTTATCTACCACAACATTGCTTGTATTTCTTCCCACTATTACATGGACATGGATCATTGCGTCCGATGAGCACTTTTTTTCTAACTGGTTTCTTTTTTTCAGGTTCTTTTCCAGAACTCGCATGAATTGCTTTGCCTTCAGCCACTTGCTTGCGCTCAAGGTTACGATCGATTTGTGCCTTCATAATATATGTCGCCACTTCTTCTTCAATTGAAGCAATCATCTCTTCAAACATTTGGAAGCCTTCAAAACGATATTCACGTAAAGGATCATTTTGCCCATACGCACGCAAATGAATCCCTTGGCGAAGCTGATCCATTTGGTCGATATGACTCATCCATTTCGAGTCAACCGCACGAAGTAAAATAACTTTCTCAAACTCACGCATGCGCTCTGATTCGAATTCAGCTTCTTTTTGATCATAAGCAACCTTTACTTTTTCCATAATTAGCTCAATAATTTCTTCAGGCTCTTTACCCCAAATATCTTTATCAGTTAAATCGCCTTCATTTAATACTGTGCCTTTCATGTAATCAACAATCGATTTTAAATCCCAATCTTCAGGCACCTGATCTTCTGGTGTTAACGCTAATACGTTTCTTTCGACAGTCGCTTGAATCATTGCTTCAACAAAGCTGCGTACGTTCTCAGACTCAAGCACCTCCATACGCTGTTTATAAATGATTTCACGTTGTTCACGCATGACATCATCGTATTGAAGGATTTGCTTACGTGCATCAAAGTTGTTTCCTTCTACACGCTTTTGAGCTGTTTCAACAGCACGAGAGACTAATTTACTTTCAAGTGGTGCATCGTCCATTCCGAGACGCTCCATCATTGCTTTCATATTGTCAGAGCCGAAACGACGCATTAACTCATCTTCCATTGATAAGTAAAATTGCGACGTACCCGGGTCTCCTTGACGACCTGAACGTCCACGTAGCTGGTTATCGATTCGTCTGCTTTCATGGCGTTCGGTTCCGAGTACATGTAGACCACCTAAAGCGACGACACCTTCGCCTAATTTAATGTCGGTTCCACGACCAGCCATGTTTGTTGCAATTGTCACTGCGCCTTTTTGACCAGCATTTTCAATAATATCAGCTTCACGTGCATGGTTTTTCGCATTTAAGACGTGGTGTGGCACTCCTTTTTTCTTTAGTAAAGAAGAAACTAATTCAGAAGTCTCAATACTTACCGTACCAACAAGGACAGGTTGCCCTTTTTTATGGAGATCAGCGATTTCGTTTACAACCGCTTTGAATTTTGCATCCATCGTTTTGAAAATTAAGTCTGGACGGTCATCACGAACAACAGGTAAATTCGTTGGAACAACCATGACGTCCATTCCATAAATATTACGGAACTCTTCTTCTTCCGTTTTCGCTGTACCAGTCATTCCCGCAAGTTTTTGATACATCCGGAAATAGTTTTGGAATGTAATAGTCGCAAGTGTCATGCTCTCGCGCTGAATCATTAAGCCTTCTTTTGCTTCGATTGCCTGGTGTAGACCGTCACTGTAACGACGCCCTTTCATTAACCGTCCAGTAAACTGGTCAACAATCACAACCTCACCGTCTTCAACGACATAATCTGTGTCACGGTGCATCACAACGTGCGCTTTTAATGCTTGATTAACATGGTGGTTCAGCTGTACATGCGCTTGATCGTATAAGTTTTCGATATTAAACGCCTTTTCTGCTCTTTCTACCCCTTCTTCCGTAAGTTGAACATTTTTTGTTTTCTCATCATATGTATAATCGACTTCTTTGCGCAACGTGCGCGCAAATGTATTCGCCATTTGATAGAGCTGTGTTGACTTTTCAGCAGATCCCGAAATAATTAAAGGTGTTCGAGCCTCATCAATTAAAATCGAATCTACCTCATCAATAAGTGCATAGTTCAATGGACGTTGAACCATTTGCTCTTTATAGGTGACCATGTTATCTCGTAAATAATCGAATCCAAATTCATTATTTGTACCGTATGTGATGTCACAAGCATATGCTTCTCTTTTGTCTTCTTTTGACAGATCACTAATATTTAAACCAACCGTTAAACCTAAAAATGTATACAGCTCACCCATCGTCTCGGCATCACGTCGCGCTAAATATTCGTTGACTGTCACAACGTGAACACCTTTTCCCATGAGGGCGTTTAAGTATACAGGAAGTGTCGCTACTAGTGTTTTCCCTTCTCCCGTTTTCATTTCTGAGATATTGCCTTGATGAAGGACGATTCCACCTAGTAACTGAACTGGATAGTGACGCATTTTTAAGACACGTGTGGACGCTTCACGAACAACAGCGAATGCTTCAGGTAAAATGTCGTCCAGCTTTTCTCCGTCTTGTTGTACACGCTTTTTAAACTCGTCCGTCTTTTGACGTAGCTGCTCATCCGTTAATTGACTTATTTCATCACTTAGCGATTCAATCATGTCAACGGTTTTTTGCATCTTCTTCAATTGCTTTTGGCTAGGATCGCCGATCACTTTTTTTAATAATCCTATCATTATTTATTGCTCCCCTTTAAACTTAATAACATTGCGGTTGGCTAATTCATTGTTTTCACTCACCTGTCATTTTAACAGTTTGTGACAGGCGTTACAAGAACGGCGGGTAAGGCAAACCAAAAGGGTACAGTAACCTGCACCCCTTGCTAAAAACTTATTGTGGTTCAATGAGACCGTAACGGCCATCTTTTCTGCGGTAAACAACATTTGTTTCACCATTGTCTGCATTTGAGTAGACAAAGAAGTTATGGCCTAACATATCCATTTGAAGAATGGCTTCTTCTGTGTCCATTGGTTTTAAGCTAAAACGTTTTGTACGTACAACCTCTAATTCATCTTCATCCTCGAATGTAACATCCGCAACATCAGTACGGAACATATATTTCAAACTGCCATCTTGGCGGAACTTTTTATTTACCTTTGTTTTGTGCTTTCGGATTTGTCTTTCAAGTTTCTCAACCACTAAGTCAATGGCTGCATACATATCTGCATTACTTTCCTCGGCACGTAATAATAGTTGCGGCATCGGAATTGTAATCTCAATAATTTGCTGGTTATTAATCACCTGCATGTTCACGTTGACAGGAGCCGCTGGGACTGTGTCAAAATATCGATCAAGCCTGCCTATCTTCTTTTCAACGTAATTCCTTAATGCTGGAGTCACTTCAATGTTTTCACCACGAATGTTAAAGTTCATATAAACTCCTCCTTTCAGCTATGTGTGTTATATTCTACATACCCTTTCTATAATCCTTCTTAAACGAAAAAAAATTTATATTATTTTAAAAAATATATTGGGTCGATTTCTAAAATATACCCTCTTACTATTCATTATAAATAAAACCCCGCCTAGAGGCGGGGCAAAATCGTTGATTTCCCTTCGATAAAGCTATATAAAAAAGATCTTTTTTAAAATAACCTTGGTACCGGGAATGTGAATTAGCGTTTTACAACGTTCGCTGCTTGTGGTCCACGAGCGCCTTCAACGATTTCAAATTCAACTTCTTGACCTTCTTCCAATGTTTTGAATCCTTCAGAATTGATTGCTGAGAAATGTACGAATACATCGTCCCCATCTTCACGTTCGATAAATCCAAAACCTTTTTCTGCATTAAACCATTTTACTTTTCCTAACATTCTTACACATTCCCTTCATCTATAAAATCCTGTGGCTTTTGCCACACTATCATTATACAACGGGTGAAAATGTAGTCAAACTATTTCGTTTTTTCAATTTCGACAAGAATTTACACCAATAAACGCCTTTTTTCAACTTTTAAGATGAATAATAGAAGAAAGTGTAGTAACATTAAGATTTTAGCATTATAATATCTTTTGAAACTGATACTATAAAAATAACGTCGAATGAATAGATGAATTCTTCTAAAAATATAAGGAGAGATTTTATGTGTGGATTTATTGGTGTTGTAAAAAACAATAAGGCGGTTACCACTGACATTTTGCAAATGCGGGATATCATTACTCATCGCGGACCTGATGATGGAAGTGTTTACGAAGATGACTATGTCCAATTTGGATTTCGTCGCCTAAGTATTATCGATTTAGAAAATGGAAGACAACCTCTTTCCTATGAAAATGAGCGATATTGGATCATTTTTAACGGTGAAATTTATAATTATTTAGAATTACGCGAAGCACTCATCAACAAGGGTCATTCCTTTAAAACAGCTTCGGACACTGAAGTCATTGTTGCTTTATATAGCGACAAAGGAGTAGATGCTGTTAAAGACTTGCGAGGCATGTTTGGTTTTGTGATTTGGGACAAATTGAATCAAGAGGTTTTCGCTGCACGCGATCATTTTGGGATTAAACCTTTTTATTACTTTGAAAACGACGACGCCCTATTTTGCGCTTCTGAAATGAAAAGTGTGTTGCTAGAGATGGAAACATTTGATTTAGATAACCAGTCTTTACACCATTACTTAACTTATCAATTTACTCCAGAGCCAAACACGATTGTGAATCATATTAAAAAGTTAGAGCCTGGTCATTATCTTTTCAAAAAGATCGGTGGAAAAACTGAGATCGCTGCCTACTGGCGACCGACATTTTCTCCTGTAGTGTCTTCTTTGGATGAAGCAATGAAACAAATTCAAATGACTTTAAGGGATTCTGTTAACGTACATATGAGAAGCGACGTACCAGTTGGTTCATTTCTCTCTGGTGGGATTGATTCATCAGCAATTGTCGCTTTAGCAAAAGAGATCAACCCTCAGATTAAAACGTTCACGGTTGGCTTTGAGCGCGAAGGGTACAGCGAACAAGACGTCGCAAGGGAAACGGCTGAGAAATTAAACGTTGAAAATATCTCATACACGATTTCCCCTGAGGAATTCGTCAAGGAATTACCAAAGATTATTTGGCACATGGATGAGCCTGTTGCTGACCCTGCTGCTATCCCGCTTTATTTTGTCGCTAGAGA
>CAZIRM010000002.1:24563-37537 GCA_964541705.1 uncultured Bacillaceae bacterium
TGGATGAGCCTGTTGCTGACCCTGCTGCTATCCCGCTTTATTTTGTCGCTAGAGAGGCACGTAAACAAGTTAAAGTTGTGTTATCTGGTGAAGGTGCCGATGAGTTATTTGGTGGGTATAACATTTACCGTGAACCTAGCTCTCTGCGTGGTTTTTCTTATGTTCCATCTAAAGCGAAGGATGTATTAAAGCTATTAGCACAGCAAATTCCTGAGGGCATCAAAGGAAAGAGTTTCGTTGAACGTGGGTGTACTTCAATTGAAGATCGTTATATCGGCAATGCCAAAATGTTTACAGAGTTTGAGAAACGCTTATTACTAAAACACTATAACGATGATATATCGTATACGCAAATTACAAAACCACTATACGATGATATTAAAAACTATGATGATGTAACGAAGATGCAATACATCGACATGCACACATGGTTAAGGGGAGACATTTTAGTTAAAGCAGATCGAATGACAATGGCAAACTCATTAGAATTACGTGTTCCATTCTTGGATAAAGAAGTGTTCCAGGTCGCATCAAGTTTAAATTCTTCATTGAAAATAGCTGACGGAACAACAAAGTTTGCATTAAGAGAAGCGATGAAAAGAATCGTTCCAGATCACGTTCTACATCGACGTAAACTAGGGTTCCCAGTACCAATTCGAGTATGGTTAAAAGATGAGCTATATGATTGGGCCAAAACATTAATTACTACAAGTCAAACTGATCATTTATTTAATAAGCATTATTTACTAACTTTGCTTGAGGATCATCGCGTTGGTAAGTTAGATTACAGTCGAAAGCTTTGGACTGTCCTAACGTTTATGATTTGGCATCAAATTTATGTAGAGAATGTCTATTCATTTTCTACAGCGGAGAAATCGATACTGCACACTTAATACTACTAACCCCTGTGATTACTCACAGGGGTTCTTTGTTAGTTTAAAATTGTGATTGCTTGGCTACCCATTTGCTCCCACGCTTCAACAAAGCGATGAATAAGGACAGGTCGGGAACGTTCATTTGTTAGCGGATCGTTAAAATATATGTAATCTTGGTCGTAACCAGTCACGACGACGGAGTGTTGATGATACGTAATTGAAATCATTCCTGTAGGGGTTTGCCACGTTTCAAATGAACTTTTCGGTAACGTTCCAAACCGTGTATGAATAATGACCCATACCGGCATACCACGGGCTATTGAGCGTTTTATGTACTCAAAGTTGGCACCGGTCATGTTTAATACTTGATTTGGAAAATAGTGGTTAGCTAAATGATATACTGGGCCATTATAGACTCCATATCCTGGGTTATCGAACGAATACATGTCTCCCACAAACCCATCATTTGGGTTACCAAAGTGCACTACACCATCTACTACCGAATAAGGGGTTGGATCTTTCTTTATTTCTTCTGCTAAAGTCATTTTGTCAACGGGTACACCATTAAACTGTAATATCATTGCTAAACTAGTTACTTCACAACCCCTAGGTAGTTCTGGTAGCTGTGAAATAAGTGGCACTCCTTGAACAAAAGCTTGATGTGGGATCTCAGAAGTATCAAAAATAATTCTATCTAGATGTTGGTATACGATCGTAGCGTCATCTTTTTCTTCTGCTAATCGAATCACATCGGCAAATGTCTCCTTCTGTTCAACCACTTCCCCATCTATAACTAAACCAAATGGAGAATGTTCGGGTAATCTAGTTTCCTTTTCCTGATAACGGGGAAATTGATAATCAAGATCGTAATCAATCATTATAAAAACAGTGGCAAGAATTCCTGTAAGAAGCAGAAAAGATAGTAATCCTCTTATAAATAACTTTTGTGCATTCAATATTTTAGAAATTAAATACAGTGATATTATTACAACAAGAATGATAGCAGTAATTCCTATAAAAAGTACAAGCATAGTACCTCCTAGTTAAAATGTTACAAATTTTTTAAAAAATAATGAGCCATGTTGTTTGTTCTAAGACATTCTATTAAAATAAAAATAGTTTATATTTCCACATTATTCAATCTTTTCCCCTATATTCTACCACAATCAATCGTTATTTCTCTCGTCCAATTTTGTCTTTCCTATCATTATATTTCAAATAAAGGAGGATTTTTATGAATCAAGTTTCATTTACTGGAAGAATCACTAGAGATCCTGAACTATTTTATTCGAAAGAAGGGACAGGGATCACAAAATTTCACCTCGCTGTTAAACGCAACTTCAAAGGCTCGAATGGTACATATGAAGCGGATTTCATCCCGTGTGTCGCATTTCGAAAAACAGCCGAGAACATCGCTAGTTACTGCTGTAGAGGGAGTCTTATCGCTGTGAATGGCAGATTGCAGTCAAGAAGCTTCGAAAAAAAGGATCATTCGAAAGTGTATATAACCGAAGTTGTAGTTGATGCTGTTGAATTTTTAGAAAGAAAAAAAGAGAGCAATAAATAAGTAGAAAACGTTTAGCCAGTCCTTCATGTCAAAGCGAGGGACTGATTTTTTACATAGGACAATCTCGACCTTTTTTTGTTTATTTCTACGAGTATTTATTTTTTATATACAAACAATCACAAAGTTGCTAAAATAAAAGCATAATATGAAGGCTATGTTACCATAACAGGTACAACCTCGTTTCTAGTTAGAAACTATGGTTGTTTTTTTGTTTAATCCATGCGAAAACGTTTGCACATATAGACTTCAATGCTTATAGTTTATATTTTTTTATTCAGGAGAAAATATGGCTATGCTACATATTCAAGGAGGTTTCTAAATGTTACTAGAGGCTATTTATCATCGACCAAAATCAAACTATGCTTATGCATACGACGAAAAAACTTTACATATCCGTGTTCGCACAAAACGAAACGATATGGATCATGTGTATTTGTTGCATTGTGATAAGTACGCAATTAATCAAACTGGTTTTACAAAAGTAGAAATGAAAAAAGTTGCAAGTGATACGTTATTTGATTACTATCAAGCGGAAGTGCAACCAGCATATCGTCGTTGTTCTTACTTATTCCAATTTGTATCTGGAGAAGAAGTTATCACAATGAACGAAGTTGGCTTTACAAAAGAGGAAGAGTTTAGTGATGCAACTGTTCTGTTTGCAACTGGATTGTTTGAATTTCCATTCTTAAATGCCATTGATGTAAACAAACCACCACAGTGGGTAAAAGATGCAATTTTCTATCAAATTTTTCCTGAACGTTTCGCAAATGGTGATACTTCAAATGATCCAGAGAACGTTGAACCATGGGGAGAATCATTACCTAAAACGACTAGCTACTATGGTGGAGATTTACAAGGGGTTATTGATCACCTTGACCATTTAGTAGAGCTTGGAATTAATGCGCTTTATTTCACTCCTATTTTTGAAGGAAGAACAAATCACAAATACGATACTGTTGACTATATGAAAGTAGACCCCCACTTCGGTGACAACGAACTAGCAAAAACGTTAGTGAAGAAGTGTCATGAAAAAGGGATTAAAGTAATGCTAGACGCAGTGTTTAACCATTCTGGTTATTTCTTCGGACCTTTCCAAGATGTTGTGGAGAATGGGGAGAAATCTAAGTACAAAGATTGGTTCTACATCCATGAGTTCCCTGTAAAAAGAGAGCCAAAACCGAACTATTATACATTCGCTTTTACTGGCCAAATGCCAAAGTTAAACACAGAGAATCCTGAAGTAAAAGAGTATTTACTAGAAGTTGCTCGATATTGGATTGAAGATGTGGGATGCGATGGTTGGAGACTAGATGTTGCTAACGAAGTAGACCACCAATTCTGGCGTGAATTCCGCCAAGTCGTGAAAAAAGCAAATCCAGAAGCTTATATTCTAGGAGAAGTTTGGCACAATTCACTTGCTTGGTTACAAGGTGATCAATTTGACGCAGTAATGAACTACCCATTAACAAACAGCATCTTAGACTTTTTCTGTAGAGACTCTATTGATGCTGAGCAATTCATGGGTCGTCTTGATGCGATCATGTTAGATTACCCACAACAAGTTAATGAAACAGCATTTAACTTACTTGATTCGCACGACACTGCTCGTCTTCTGAACATCTGTGGTGAAGATAAGCGACGTATGAAATTAGCTGCAACATTCCAGTTAACGTATATGGGTGCACCATGTATTTATTACGGGGACGAAGTAGGTATTACTGGTGGGAACGATCCTGATTGCCGTCGTACGATGATCTGGGATAAAGACAAACAAGATCTTGACTTGTTTGAATTCTATAAAGAAATTATTAAGCTGCGTAAAGACTACCGTGCATTCCGTGACGGGGAATTCAAATTCTTACACGCTGAGCAAGGCTCTAAACTTGTTGCTTATGAGCGTTCTGCTGATAACGATCAGTTTATCGTTGCAATGAACAATTCGGATAGCGCTGCCGAGTTAAACTTAGATGGCGTTGAAGGTGTATGGGAAGTTGTATTCGGTAATGGAGTAGCAAGTAACTCCGGTGATGGATTAAACGTTAAGCTTGATGAATTACAGTATGTAATTTTAAAGAAAAACTAATTGGGAAAGGCAGCCGATACGGCTGCCTTTTTGCAATCTTTCTGTTACTCATTTCTCTTTGACTAGGTGTTCCTAAATATTTTACTGGTACTATGTTTCTTTATTGCTAATGATACAAGCGCACTTCTAGGTATGTTTTCATCTCTAAATACCAATGCTGATAAGAGGGGAGAAGCGTTTTATCCAAAAAGGCAGCCCTACTCGTACTAACAATGGTTTGCAACTCCATTATTTGATTGAGTATGCTCTGGTAAAGATCGAGTAGGTCTACAAATTTTCTATACTCTCGATTTAGGTTACGAAGCTTTACATTGAAAGCATTCGTATAGATAAAAGCGTTTGTCAAATCAAGTACTAATGTATCACCCGATCCATAATTTCGATCGCGATAACTTTCACCTGCCAAACGTAGTCCATCTGAAATCGCTGACAGTAGTTGTAAATAGTTATTTAAGAGTTGTTGTTGATCTTCCTCGGCTCCCACGCATTTCACCTCTTATATAATTAGAAAGGTTGACCCATCTAGAGTCAACCTTTTCGTTAATTTTTTTTATCAATGAAGAATCCATCAGTCTGAGTATCGTAAGGATTTTCATATTTTAAACCCGTTTGTTTTTGTTGTTTTAACTTACTCATATCAAGCTTAATTTGGCTCATATATGACTGAAGTTTTTCACTTATTCGTTTGTTTAAAGCAACAATTATCTTTGCTTGATCACGCTCTACCTCTGTGAGCTTCCCCTTATAAGTTTCAATTAACTGCTGCCTTGTCTGCAAAAGCTGGTCTAATTCAGCAAGGTATTCTTCTCGATCTTCTTGTGGCAGTGGCTTTTCCAAATGGTCAAACAGTTTCTTTGTCGACTCAAAAAGTTGGGCAAAAGTCGCCATTATGCTTTCCTGCTTTCTCCATGACGTTTTTGGCGGTCAAGTAGAACAACTTGTTTCCATGTATCACGAAACTCAATCACAAATTGCTCTGCTTCAGCGAGAGCGGAAACATCATTTTTCGTGTTAGCATCTACTAACTTATTTAAGATAAAGTCATACATTCTCATCATATTTTTACCGATTTCACTATCGGTCTTTAATGTGACCATAAGTTCGCGAATAATATTTTGAGCTTTAATAATATTCGTGTTCTTCGCTTGGATATCCTTACTTTCAATCGCTTTTTTTGCTTGATTCATAAATTTCAAACAACCGTTATAAAGCATTAGTGTTAGCTCACCAGGCGAAGCCGTAGCGGTTGTATTTTTTTTATATGTTGAAGCGTATGGATTTGAAACTGCCATTTAAAACCCTCCTATTTTCAATACAATTACTGTCCACCAAATAACATCGACCACATTTGATTTGCTTGGTTATTCGCTTGCTGCATCGCTTTTTCCATCGCTGTAAATTGACGCCAATAGCGGTCTTCCACTTGTTTAAGTCGGCGTTCAAAGTTTGAAATTCGGTCATCAAGGTTGCTTATGTTACGTCCGAGCGTGAATTGTTGGTTTTGCATTCTACCAAAGCTACCACCAGCTCGTTCGGCTACTGTACGCATCGTACTTTGTAAGCCGTCACGCATTCTTCTAGCAAGTCCTTTATCAGCAGTGGTTGGACCATCTGAGTTAAATAGCTGAAATACCCCTTCTGGATCTCTTTCAATTGCTTGCCTTAGTTTACTTTCATCAATAATTAGTTTTCCGCGATCCATAAAATTCGTTGAGGTAGTAATACCAAGATCTGTTAACTGACGGATATTACTATTTCCTAGTATGTTGACAGGTGCGTACATATCCACTCTTAGTCTATCTAAACCAGAGGAAAGAATTCGATCTCCGCGCAGCAGACCACTCATTGCCCGCTCTTCCCAGCGCTCAATATCTTTTTCTGACATCGCTTCTTTTTGTTCATCCGTTAAAGGAGTGTAGTCTCGAAAACGTTCTTCTGTAAGCTTACCATTAATTTTTTCAAGCATTTCGTTGTATTCATTGATAAAGCCTACAACCGTATCAAATATCTTATCTGTATCCGTCGTAACGTCAAGGTTGATCGGTGTGTTTTCAAACGTATTTCGTAACGTAATTGTAACACCGCTTATTGTAAATGTGTTTGAGTTTCGTTCTGTTTGTAAACCATTTACGGTAAACTGCGCATTTGTTCCACCTTGTTCATTTGTTGTATCAAGGCGTAAGACGTTTGTAAAGAAGGAACCATGGAAGGTCATTTCGCTTCCTTTAGCTGAAGCTAGTTCACTTCTTTTCTCGGAAACGACTGCATCAGCCTCCAGTTTGCTATTGAAAGCTATATCAAGCTCTTGTTTTTTTTCAACTAGTTCCGTTTTTAATTCACTCAAATTTATTTCAGCTACTTCTTTTGCTAGTTGTTTCGACTCTTCATTAGCTGCCTCTTTTACGTACTGCAATGCAAATTGGTGTGCCTCTTCTGGAAGACTACCATTATCTATAGCCTCATTAAACTTTGTATCATAAAGTTCTTGGTTATTTTCGATTAAAGCTACTTCGTACTCTCTTGCAAAATTAGAGTCATAATCCTCTTGTGCCGTTTGAAAAACAGCTTGAGCCTCTAACCAACTCGTATTAATAATATTTGCATTGCCTATGGCAACATTTAGTTGCTCCATCAACTGGTTAATTTCCTGTTCTGAAGCTTTAGAAGGGTTAAAGTTCCCTGTTTGCTTACGCTGAACGGCAATTTTATCAGAGTGAGAGTCATAAAACATACTTACCCCAACAGCTGAACTATTAATCTCTTGCATAACTTGATTCAACGTTTGTGTACCTTGAAAGATGAAGTTTTCTTTCGTTGGCCTTCCATCTTCGCCGAATGTCTCGATCGCCGACGTAAAATATTTATGGTTATTGCTCTCCGTTACATATGAAACAGCAACTCTAGCGTTTGGAGCGAGATTATTTTTAAAGGTCAATTGCCTATTAGTAGCATCAAAATACACTTGGTCATCCTTTAGTCCTTCAGCAGGCATCTCAGTAACTACGTTAAATACTCGTCCATTTACTTTGACCGACATCGCTTGTTGATCATCTAAGATTCTGGAGTCTCCTGCTTTTAAATCAATTGTTCGTCTCGCTTCTCTAACTGAGATCGTCTCTTTTTCAACCTTTCCAGATTTCCATTCAAATCCACCTTCACCTGCAAAAAGGGCTCTTTGTTCGTACAAGCTTTTGCTAGGATCAATCTTTTGACTACCTGACAATCTTGTACTACTTGCATTTGTCGCAGCAGTTGCTAAACGATCTACACTAGATATTGTAAATGACCCATTTGATGCAGAAGCAGTTGCGGTTGCCGTAACAAGAGATGCGTTAGAGCTAGCAACTCTTTTAGCGGCCATGTTAGCACTTCTCATAATTGTATTAAATATATTGTCACGAAATGTTCTCATAACTGTATTTAGTTCACGATAGGCATCTCGTTGCCATTCTAATGTTTGACGTTGCTGAAACATTCGGTCACCCTTCATTCTTTCAGCCCGCATTAAATCCCTTACGATCTGGTCTGTATCCATTCCAGATGCTAGTCCACCGATTCTCATAGATTTACACCTCTCTATTAAACTTCTATTATTTATATCGGCTATATATTATATTTTTTTAGTGTATATTAAAAAGAGCACGGCAAAAAATCTCGTGCTCAGTAATAGACTTTAAACTCTTTTATCTACAATTAACCCAACGTGGTCTAGCATAGAGGAAATCATATCAAGAAATTCCTTAGGAGGGATCTCTCGCACTACTTCCTTCGTTTGTTGATCAACAACGGCAACATAAAGGCGATCTAAATCTTCATGTACTTGAAACTTTAATGATGTTTGGTTTGTTTCTAAAAAGTTGTTAACACCGTCGATATTTTGTTCTAAATCCTTTTTTGTTATTTGTTGAGTAGGAGCCTTAAGATTATTCTGCTCTTCCTTTACTTTTTCAAGATTAATAGTACTTGATGGTTCCTTTGCTGCACCGTTAACATAACTGCTTTCATAGTTTCCTTGTGTAGAAATTGATTTCACATCCATGTGATTGTTCCTCCTCTTTATAAAAGCACTTTCTTTACTTACTATATCGGTAAAAAAATGAACTATTTAAAGAGTAATGATACACATATGAAAATAACTACTTTAGACCTACTATTAAACAGATTTATCCATTAGCAAACCAATCGTTGTGTGCTTTGCTCGATTGGCAATATCAACAGCAGCTCTTGGAGGGAATGAAACAACTTCTTTTCCACTATTTTTCATCGTAATCCGATATTGTTTCCCTGCGCCATGCTCATTTAAGACGTAACTGACATTATAATCAGTGTTCTCTACTAACTTTTGAAAGTTACGATACACTTCTTGTAATGATTGTCTAACTATTTGTTTTACTTGTGGATTGGAAACGTTCGCCTCTCGTTCAGCTCGCTGGACGGATGGTGTTTTATATTGATCATAGTTATGTTCTGGCGCACTAATAATTGGGCGGAATATTTTATTAGTAACGTGTATTTGCATTTTCAACACACCTCATTTTTATCGATCTTAATGAGAAGATTCGTTCATATATTCTGGGATGTATATAGATCCTTCTTACTATTATATAGGATTTTTTCTTATATTTGTTAATTTTATTGGATTTAAGGCAAACTTATTTTAACAAGTCTAAGACTTGATGATAGGACTGTTGATTTTGTGTACTTATTGCTACTTGGACTTGTGTTAATAAACGTTGTTTAACCAAATCCATCATTTCTTTTGCCATATCAGCGTCTTCAATACGACTCAATGATGCTGTTGTATTTTCTTGGACGGTTTTCAAAATAGATGCAATTGCATCCATTCTGTTCATTGTTGCTCCCATGTGTGATCGTTGTCTCGTAACAAAGCTAAGAGCGTCATCGATCATTTGTAAGCTCCTACCTGCATGAGGCTCCATTGTTACACAAATGGCGTTTGTATTTAACAACATATTGTCAAAAGAAACAATTTCTAGCTTTAACGAATCTCCCGAATTTGCACCTACTTGAAAGATAAATTCATTAGGATCATAACTTAGCGGATGCCTCGCCTCATAGCTTGCGGATAACCGATGACTTCCTAGGCTTAGGTTTACTTTATTACTATTTAACGTTATTTGACCACCATTAAACGCATACTGATCATCAGAAAGTACATTTCCGTTTAAGGAGACTACTAAGCTCTCATGGTTAATTTCCGCTAGTAGATGTCCTTGTCCAATATTATGTTCACAATGTTCCTCTGAAAACCCAGGGATTGCACTTCGATCTAGCGAAAGACTCAAAGGGTCTGAATATAGTACTTGAAGTTGATGTCCGTTTGTAGCTTCAGTAATATTCGGTCTAGCATCACCAATAATTGATACGCTTTGACCACTATGAAAATACCCGTGTCCATTAAAATCGTACGCTCTATCAATCTCTTCTCCGTTTAAAAAAAACTTATAAACATAAACATTGTTAGGAACATGAGCAGCTAAATCACTTTCTCTTATCGAGTAAACTTTGTAATCTTCTTGTCTATCATTACTAGTAGGACGATAGTCTCCATGTAATGATAGAATCCTAGTTGAGTGGTTATATGTAAAACCATTCTCGTCACTGTAAGGTACTTCAGAGCCTTTATAATAAACACGAATCGCGCGCGGTTCTTCTTCTGTCTCGACACCGTAAAATGCGGTGTTTGGAGCTAAGCGGAAGTCGTATGTGTTATTACCAGTTGATATAACTGGATTTTCGTAAACATAATACACTCTTACATCTGGGTTTGAAGGATGAGCAGCATCAGGACGAGATTCACCGTAAATTTCAATCCTGTTCGTTTGATTGTTGTAAAAATATCCATTTGTTTTAGATTCATCAAATTGAATTTCGTTGCCATCCACTATTACTCGAAAAGTTGATGGGATACCACCTAAACCGTATGTTTCTGGAGTATGCGGTAACTCTACTTCTACAATCTCATCTTGGCGTGTAACTCCACCTGTAGCTGCAATTAAGCGTATGCTATAGCTGTCTCCTACATTTGGACGACTAGAGCCGTATAATTCAATCGTATTTGTTAATTGGTTGTATAAAAATCCATCCTCACCGCTATAAGCAACTTCTACTCCATTTTGATAAACTCGAATAGATTTAGGGACATCTTCACCTTCTAAATTATATAACTCCGGACGTTGAGTTAAGACGATTCCATAAACCTCTTCATCCGTATTCGAAAATGATCGATCTACAACAAATTGAACCATAAGAGTTGGATTGCTAGGAACATCCGGTCTATAATTTCCAAATAAACTTATCGTTCCTGTATCTCGGTTATAAATGTAACCATTTGTATCACTATAAGGGACTTCTTGCCCATCGATTCGAACAATAAGTGAACGATTCAAGTCTGGATCATTTGCTTCTAAGTTATACGTGTCAATATCACTTCGTAAATGAAACGTATAAACCTCATTGCGTGAGTCTACATCATTCATATATTGCACCTTAACCGTTTCATGATAAGCAGGACGTAGGTCCCCATATATTTCGATTCGGTTATTTACCGTATCAACAAAAACTCCTGTTGTAGTTTCAATATCATCAGGACGGTCACTTAACAGTTGTTCTCTCGTAACCTCTTTATTTCCAACGATAATATTTAACGAACGTGGCCGTGGCTCTTCTTCGCCATGCATATTATAAACTTCGGCATTATGAGGAATTGAAGTTTGATAAATATTTGCTTGAGGACTAGATACATACTCAAAACGATAAAAATCTTGCGCATCATCTACTTCTTCCATTCCTATAATGGCGTCTCCAAAAAACTCAACCACATTGCCAGTTAACGTGTAATAACCACTTTCTGGTGGATTACCACTTTGATCCCAATATAATAATTCTCTTTCACCGTCATCATTTACTTTTAACACTCTGAAGGAAGCAGTATCGTTATTCATTCGATATACATCCGGAGTTGAGGTTAACGTTATTTTATTATTCATTGGTGGTATATTCAGTGTATCCGTATTCGGGATAACTTCAATTGGATTTGAAACAGAAAAGTCATATATATTTACATTAACTTTCTGAATGTTTCCTTCAGAATCTGAAAAAACAAACGCTGTATTTCCATACTCATCGACAACTGGAGAAAAGCTATAACCATTTACACCATCCATTTTGTAATTATAATCATACGATTGAATTTGACTCCATTCATCCGTCGCTGTGGAAAATCTTTGTTCTAAAACAAGCTTTGAGCTGAAATGATCGTAACGCAGTTGTAGTAAACCATTGGTTGATGTTGTTCTTCGAGTAGCTGTCGAAACATGTGTATCTATAAGTTCTTCAGGATCACTTTCTCCATTTGCAGGCACTATATACTGACCATTATCACGGCTTGATTGAAATATAATCGACTCTCCATCGCTTGACCACCGGGGGCGATAATCCACTACTGTTGACCCTATGTAGGCTTGTGGAGAATGGGTTACAGTCGATATATTCATATTTACTTGGTAGTTTTGATTACTCGGTTGAACAACTTGGAATAGTTGATTCATACCGAGTTTATTATATTGCACATCTACTGGTTGATAGTTGTTATTCTTTGCTACTGTTATCGTTTTCTCTACAGAACGATTTTCTGTTACAAATTGTCCCGTCTTTGTATTGGTAAGTAGTTTCATTGTATTAAACTCTGTGTTATGAACAATGCCACCTATTCCTCTTTTTAACTCATCTATTTCATTTTGAATCGTCAGCTTGTCAGTAGTGCTATATGTATCACTTAATGCCTGAACCGTTAGTTCACGAATTCGTTGAATTTTTTCCGTTATCTCTTCCATTGCTCCATCAGCAGTTTGCACTAGCGAATAGGCATCTTGAACATTGCGATGAGCTTGTTCACTTCCTCTAATTAATGCGCGCATCTTCTCACTAATGCTTAATCCGGCAGCATCATGAGAAGCATTTGGTATCCGTTTTCCTGAGCCCAGCCTCGTAAATGCTTTCTGCGTATTTGCTTGTGTTTTATTCATTCTATTATTTATAAAAAGTGACATATTACTTGTTATCATACCGCACCCCAACCTTAAACTTGTACAAAAATACACTCTTTGTTATATATCGGAAGAATAATAGTAAAATTTAACTATTTTATAAAAGTATTAAAAAATATTCTAGTAAAATAAAAACCTTTTTCCCTTCCTTCACTATATCGACCAATGAAAACTTTAACCATTTAATGTAATCATACTTTTTCATTTAACATTCCTCCTAAAATAGAAATAACCTCTACTCCCACAACGGAAGTAGAGGCTTTATAGTCGGCTCATTCCTGAACATCTAGTGCTCATTGAATTAACGTACATTCCTAATTATAATATATACTTAGGGAATACTGAACAACCTAGTTTTTTTATCAGAAAGTTACTTTTTT
>CAZIRM010000003.1:0-37454 GCA_964541705.1 uncultured Bacillaceae bacterium
TCCAGTTTGTTTCTCAGCAGTCATTGTTTTTTCATCATTTATTCCGAGAGGCTATTCTATGATGTTTTGTCTTCTTCCTGTTTAGATATTAACACTTCTCTTGGTTTACTTCCTTCATAAGGGCCGACAATCCCTCTAGCTTCCATCTCATCAATTAATCTTGCTGCTCTCGTATATCCGATGCGGAATCTCCTTTGAAGCATTGATACAGAAGCTGTATTCATTTCTAAGATTAACTCTACAGCAGAAGGATATAGCTCATCCTCTACTTCTTCTTTCTTTTTCTCTTCCTCAGCTGAAGGGATCATTTCAGCTTGGTATTGTGCTTTTTGTTGAGAAATGACATAATTAACCACTTTTTCTACTTCATCGTCCGATAAAAATGCACCTTGTACTCGAACTGGTTTCGAAGCGCCTACTGGCAGGAACAACATGTCTCCTCTACCTAAAAGTTTCTCAGCTCCACCCATATCAAGGATCGTGCGTGAGTCTGTTTGAGAAGAAACACCAAATGCAATTCTTGAAGGGATGTTTGCTTTGATCACCCCTGTAATAACATCAACAGAAGGTCGCTGAGTAGCGATAATGAGGTGGATCCCTGATGCACGTGCCATTTGTGCTAATCTCGTAATACAATCTTCAACTTCGCTAGAGGCCACCATCATCAAATCAGCTAGCTCATCTACAATAACGACAATATAAGGCAGGGCTGGCTGCTTCGCATCGCTTTTTTCATTTTGATTTTTTATCAACGTATTATAACCTTCTATATTTCTTGTCCCTGTATGAGCAAACAGTTCATACCGACGTTCCATTTCATTGACTACTTTTTTTAACGCCTGAGCTGCTTTTTTCGGCTCCGTCACAACTGGCGCTAGTAAATGTGGAATCCCATTGTATACGTTCAACTCTACCATTTTAGGGTCGATCATCATTAATTTTACTTCATGTGGCTTTGCTCTCATTAAAATACTTACGATGATTCCATTTATACAAACACTTTTCCCGCTTCCTGTAGCTCCTGCAACTAATAAGTGAGGCATCTTATTTAATTCAGATAAGACAGGATCTCCAGAGATATTTCGCCCGAGTCCAATCAACAACTTTGAAGCTTCTGGGAATGATTTCGTTGCCTCTAATACCTCTTTTAGGGTAACAATAGCCACTTCTTTATTTGGCACTTCTATTCCAATTGCTGACTTCCCCGGTATTGGTGCTTCCATTCGAATATCCTTTGCAGCCAATGCTAGTGCTAGGTCGTCAGCCAAATTGACAATCTTGCTCACTTTAACACCAACACTAGGATAAACTTCATACTTGGTGACAGCTGGACCTAAGTGAACCTCAGCAACCTTTGCTTTCACACCAAAACTTTCGAGTGTTTGTTCTAATTTTTTTGCATTTGCAGAAATATATTGTTTTTCTTGAAATTGATTGTTTTTCTTTGGGTTAAGTAATAAGTCTAACGTTGGCATGTGATAATTTTCATTCATTTCTTCGGTCACCACAAAAGATGGCTTTTCCTTAACACTTTTTTCGCTTACTTCAACAGCAGGCTGTTCTATTTCAAGCGACTCATGCTCTACGATGATCGGGTCACTGGTTGTTTTGGGTGAATTTTTCGAGAAATCGTAAATAATTGGTTCATGATTTGTTTCTTGGTCCTTTTCTTGTTGTTGATTTGAATCGATACTTACCGTTGGTTGTGTATCAACACGCTTTGATTTACTTTCTTCCCATGACTTTTTCACATGGTTTACTGTTTCTTTCGCATATTGTTTTAGATGTTGGTATGAAGATGTAACAAAAGAAGAGAAATAATTTATTACTTTCAAAACAATATCAGTGAACGATTTTCCCGTAATTAAGATCATCGACGTAATCATTAAGAAAAGAGAAAAAACGATTGTTCCAGCAGCCTCAAACAGGATATGAGTCATTGCAAACCCAATCGCTCCAACCATCCCACCTCCTACATGCTGTAACGTATTATCCCAAAGCCTACTCTTATATATTTCAAAGGTACTTCTTATAATAGAAGGATGAATAAATTGATCATATTCTGTTGTATAAAAACCTATGTGGCTAAGAATCGAGATTGCAAATACAAACAAATAAATTCCAACCAATCTCCTTGTTAGGAAACTGGGAACTTTTCGCTTAATCATAATATATAGGCCTGTACCAAAAATAAATAAAGTAATGAGATCATGCCAAGAACCTAAATAGAATTTAAACATAAATCCTAGTCCTCTACCAATAATGCCGGCTCTTGCAAAAGTTACCGAAGCAATCACGAGGAGAAATAGTCCCACAATTTCGTATGTAAGTTGTGACTTCCAATCAATTTTTTTTTGTTTTTTTCTTCTAGCCATTTTTTCACCTCAAGAAATTTCTGTTACTCACGTCATTAACAGAATGAAAAGCAGCCGTTCTTGTGCCGGCTGCCAAAAATTTTAATTATCATGATTATAACACATTCAACAAATAGATATATAACTAAATTGTTGATCAAAATAATGAGATCATTTTTCCGGGTGCATAACTTTCATTTAAATAAGCCATCGGATCTGTACTTACTAACCGAACAACGCGAAAGTCTTTCGGAGATACTTGCTCAACATACAAGTGACCTTCTTTCACATTAATAATACTCTGCTTAGCAAAAACTTGTTCTTCTTGTGGAAAGATCAGCTCTTCAGGTACTGTGGTGTAAAGAATCATTGTACATACTCCCCATTGGTATTGGTTCTATTGTTTTCAATTAGTTGATTTAATTTTTTTATTGCTTGTCCAATTCCACCGACATCATCAATCATCCCATATTTAACCGCATCTGGACCAACAACATTCGTTCCTATATCTCTTGTTAAATTTCCTTTTGAAAACATTAATTCTTTAAATTTATCTTCTGTAATCTTAGAATTTTTTGTAACAAACTTAATGACTCTTTCTTGCATTTTATCTAAATACTCAAATGTTTGAGGCACTCCGATGACCAAACCGGTTAGGCGAACAGGATGGATGGTCATTGTTGCAGTTTCAGCGATATAACTATAGTCTGAAGCAACGGCAATTGGTACACCAATTGAATGACCTCCACCGAGTACTAGCGTTACCGTCGGCTTTGACATCGTAGCAATCATTTCGGCAATAGCTAAACCAGCCTCTACATCCCCACCTACTGTGTTCAGTATAATTAACATGCCTTCGATTTTATTATTTTGTTCTGCAGCAACTAATTGTGGGATAATGTGTTCATACTTGGTCGTTTTATTCTGGGGTGGTAACTGCATGTGCCCTTCAATTTGACCAATAATTGTTACGCAATGGATATTCGTTTGTTCCATTTGAGCAACATTCGTCTGGCCTAATTGTTGTATTTTTTCTACCACTCCGGAAGCTTTTTGATCTTTAGTCTGTTCTTGATCTGGCTGTTGTTCTGACATATAAGAGTTCATCTGTATCCTCCTCAAATTAAACTATTTTTAGTATGAGGAAAGATGTATCAATTCATTCTTATAGAATGAAATGATAGCAAGGAAGGGAATCGCTTCTTTAACAACGGCAAGGCCCTCGCTCTCGTCGCATGGTAAAAACATTTGCTTCCTGCGACTACTCGTCATAAAGCAGTTCATTGATGGGTCTTGAAGCTAATATCAGTTTAACTTCAAACCTTTTATCATTCTAATTATACGAAAAAACGCATGCACTTGAGCGCATACGTTCTTTCTTAAACCTCCATAATGATTGGCAAAATCATTGGGCGGCGTCTTGTTTTATCAAACAGGAACTTACCTAATTGGTCCCTAATATTACTTTTTAGTATTGCCCAATCACACGCTTGCTCTAATAAACATCTTTGGACAATTTGCTTCACAGTATCGGTTGCAGTGTGAAGGAGTTCCTCTGATTCTCGAACATAAACAAAGCCTCTAGATACAATATCTGGACCTGATAAAAGTGTGTTGTTTTCTTTATCTAAAGAGACAACAACAACTATTATGCCATCCTGAGATAAAAGACGACGGTCTCTCAAAACAATATGACCAACATCTCCAACTCCAATTCCATCTATTAGAATATTCCCTGAAGGAACCTTTCCAAATTTCTTTCCACATTGATCCTGGAACTCTACGACATCACCTTTATCAACAAGGAAAATATTCTGTTCTGTGACTCCACACCTTTTCGCGAGTTCAGCGTGCGCTACCTGCATTCGATATTCTCCGTGTACAGGCATAAAGTATCGTGGTTTCATTAGAGTAATCATTAATTTTAATTCCTCAGCAAATCCATGTCCCGAAGCATGGACATTTTTTTTGCCGAAAATCACATCAGCACCTGTGCGGTACAATAAATCGACAATCTTCATAACGGACTTCTCATTACCCGGAATTGGTGTTGCAGAAATAATTATCGTATCTGTTTGTTTGATCGAAATTTGTCTATGAGCTCCCCTGGCCATGCGAGATAAAGCAGCCAACGGTTCTCCTTGACTCCCAGTGGTCAACACAACAATTTCATCGTCGCTATGTTGGTCAATGTTACCTAGGGTTTGCAGTGTAGTTTCTGGAAATTTCAGGTATCCTAGTTCAGTGGCGATTGAAACAATTTTTTCCATACTTCTTCCAGAGACAAATACTTTTCGGTTTTCTTTAACGGCTGCATTAAAAACTTGCTGTACACGATGAACATTCGATGCAAATGTTGCAACAATAATTCTTCCTTTAGCATTTAAGAAGGCTTCTTGAATGCCTTGACCTACATAAGATTCTGATAGTGATAATCCAGGGCGTTCAGCATTGGTACTATCTGAAAGTAAACATAGCACACCGTCATTTCCGATTTTAGCCAATTTTGCATAATCGGTGACAACTCCGTCTACAGGGGTTTGGTCAAACTTAAAATCACCTGTATGAACGATCGAGCCTTGCTCTGTATCAATACATATGCCAATTGAGTCAGGAATACTATGATTAGTGCGGAAAAAATGAATCTTGATATGATCGATCGTAAGCAATGTCTCACTATCAATAACTTGTAATGATACATTTTTATCTAATTGATGTTCTTCTAATTTCTTCTTGATAATGCCAATTGTCAGTTGGGTCCCATAAACAGGGACACTTAATTTTTGTAAGAGATAAGGAAGGCTTCCAATGTGATCTTCGTGTCCATGAGTAATAAAAATAGCTTTTACCTTATCTGAATTTTGCTCAAGATAGGTCATGTCAGGTATAACGATATCAATCCCTAACATATCATCACTTGGGAACATGAGACCGGCATCGATTACAAACAGAGAGTTATCTATCTCTACTATATACATGTTCTTTCCTATTTCCCCGACACCGCCCAAAGAAAAAACACGTACTTTTTGATTAGTCAATGTTATCTTTCCTCCAATATTAAATTTTCGCCCCGAACTAGTCACTTGATTGTAGTATACAAGACAACCAAATAGATGTACAAGAAAATTATGTAATGAAATGAAGCTAAAAGTAGTAAAGCACTGTCTGTAGATGACTCTTTGTCGTTTGAAAAATGTTGCTAAAAGCGCGCCTGAAGCTAGGTTCTGGCTACCATACTATTAAGCAAGTAAAAACCCACTCAATGGCGGGTTTTTACTTGCTTATAATCTTCTTTAGTTCAGCTAACTCACTGTTTGTTAATGGCACTAGCGGTAATCTTACTTCACCAACCTCTAAACCTTTTAAATTAAGAGCCGCTTTCACAGCAGTTGGATTTGGTGCCATAAATAAAGCTTTAGTGACTGGTAATAACTGTTGATGCGCCTTTGCAGCTTGTTTAACATCTCCTGAAAGATAAGCACTGACCATTTCTTTCATTTGATTGCCAACAACATGGGATGCTACAGATACCACTCCTGTTGCCCCAATGGCAAGTGAAGGCAGTGTTAAGCCATCATCTCCCGTGTATACCGAAAAGTCATCTTCTGTATTAGCAATGATCGCTGTTGCTTGATCTAGATCACCACTTGCTTCTTTAACAGAGACTATATTTTTTATTTTAGACAGAGCGACGATTGTTTCAACCGTCATATTCACTACTGATCTACCAGGAATGTTGTAAAGCATCACCGGTAAGCTTGTTGACCCCGCAATAGCCTTGAAATGTTCGTACATCCCTCTTTGAGAAGGCTTGTTGTAGTAAGGTGCAACAAGCATAACTGCTTGAACGCCTACTTCTGCAGCTTTTTGTGTTAATTCTATCGACGATTGTGTGTTGTTACTACCCGTGCCAGCAATAATTGGGACTCTCCCATTTACAACTTCAACCGAATGTTTAAATAAAGAAACTTTCTCCTCTGTCGTTAATGTCGGTGACTCTCCTGTTGTACCTGCAACCACTAACGCGTCAGAACCATTCATAATTAGATGTTCAATTAACTCTGTTAGTTTGGCAAAGTCAATCTGTCCACTTTTATCAAAAGGTGTTACCATAGCGGTAACGACTTGACCAAAATTCACGCCCTTCAACTCCCTAACCATTTTTTCGTAATTCACTAGACGCACTAATTTTTCCGATTAATTTCTTCAAGTTTAAATACATTGTGCAGTGCATTTACCGCCTTTGACATATCTTCTTCACTAACAAGCACCCATATTGTTGTATGTGAGTCTGCAGATTGAAGTATTTGTATATTTTCGTCTGCAAGTGCCCCAACGATCTTCGCGGTTACTCCAGGAACTCCTGTCATTCCTGCTCCAACTGCTGAAACTTTTGCACAGTTTCTTGTCACAATAGGCTCGTAGCCGATATCTTCCAAGATGCGAATTGCCCGCTCTGTATTTTCTTCAGAAACTGTATATACGACTCCTAGTGGATTGATATTAATGAAGTCTACACTTATCCCTTCTCTTGCCATTGCTTTAAAAACTTCCGCTTGAATATTATAGTGAGACTCTTTCGCTAATACTTTTATTTGCGATAAATTGGACACATATGCAATTCCAGTGATAATTCGTTCGTCAATATCTTTCGTTGCCTTTTGCGAACTCATCACTAACGTACCTTCACTTTTTGAAAACGTAGAACGAATGCGAATTGGTACTTTAGCACTCATCGCAATTTCCACAGCCCTTGGATGGATAACTTTCGCTCCTTGGTAGGCCATGTTGCAAATTTCGTTATACGTGACCGCTGCTATTGGTCTTGCAGTTGACACAATTCTAGGGTCAGCTGTCATAAGCCCTTCTACATCAGTGAATATGTCTACGTACTCAGCAGAAATAGCAGCGGCTAATGCAGTCGCAGAAGTATCACTTCCACCTCTTCCTAGTGTTGTAAGCTCTCCTGTTGACGATTGACCCTGAAAACCGGTGACAACCACACAATCATGATCCTTAAGTTTTTCTAGTAAATAATCACATTTCATGTCAATTATTTTTGCATTAGAAAATTCCTCATTCGTTCGAAATCCCGCTTGCGCACCCGTTAATGTCGCTGTTTTATATCCTTTACTTGCTAGAAGGTTTGTAAAAACAACAGATGAAATTAATTCTCCGCAAGACATGAGCAAATCTAGCTCACGCTTTTTAACAAACGTTTTGGAACCTCCCACAAGATTTAGTAACGTATCAGTCGCGTAAGGATCACCATCTCTACCAATTGCTGAGACGACGACAACCACTTTATAATTATTTTTGATCGCAGTGATAACGTGTTCAGAAGCCATTTCCCGAACTTCGTCATTTTTAAGTGATGTTCCACCGAATTTTTGAACAATACACTTCATTTGTGCACCTCTTTATCATGAGAGTGTAAAGACATCTAAGGATTGGTCGAATTGCCAATCCCATGTCTTTAACAGTATTATAGTTAGTTTAACAAACCAAGTTTTACTAGACTTTCTGAGATCTGAACAGAATTCCAAGCTGCACCTTTTAGAAGATTATCAGACACAATCCACATATGAAATCCTTTACTATCGTTTAAATCGCTGCGTATTCTTCCAACAAAAACGTCATTTTTATTCACCGAGTTTATCGCCATTGGATAAATTTGATTTTGAGGATCATCTTCCAAGATAACCCCTGGTGCATTCGTTAACAATGTTTGAAGTTCTTCCACAGTTGCTCCATCTCTATCCACTTCAATATAAACAGACTCTGAATGACCCGTAACAACTGGGATTCGAACACACGTTGCCGCAACGCTTAACGACTCATCATGCATGATTTTCTTCGTTTCATTAATCATTTTCATCTCTTCGAATGTGTAACCATTTGTTTCAAATTTATCAATCTGTGGAATCGCATTAAAGGCAATTTGATAATGCTTCTTATCAGCACCACAAGGTAAGATCGCAGCTTCACAATCCTTCCCTTCTAGTATTGCTGCGGACTGATCATACATTTCTTTGATTGCACTTGCTCCTGCTCCTGAAACTGCTTGATAGGTTGACACAACCACTTTTTTCAATCCGAATTTTTCTCGGATTGGCTGTAACGCTACGACCATTTGGATTGTTGAGCAATTAGGGTTTGCAATAATTCCTTTATGATTGTGTAAATCAGCTTCATTTACTTCTGGAACAACTAATGGCACATCCTGATCCATACGATAAGCACTTGTATTATCAACAACAATTGCACCACGTTTTACAGCTTCAGGTGCGAGTGCTTTTGACACCGATCCTCCTGCGCTGAATAAAGCCAATTGAACACCTTCAAATGCTTCTGGCTTCGCCTCTTGAACAACGACTTCTTCACCTTTGTATACCACTTTTTTACCTGCAGATCGACTAGAAGATAATAAAGATAATTTAGAGATTGGAAAGTTACGTTCCTCTAATGTTTTTAACATTTGTTCCCCTACTGCTCCCGTTGCTCCAACAACTGCTACGTGATATCCTTTTGTCATTTAAGTAGACTCCCTTCTGTATTTAAAAAATAGGCATTCGTGTATCTAGAAATACACTATGCCTTTGTATTATCCTTAATATAGCATTTTTGAGTACTATCTTATCATACTCTAGCAAAAATGAAAACGTGTTGATTTTCATATTATACTATATCAAATAGCCAATTGGGGAACTATCTTTATAAATCTTTATATTTTTCAATGATAACAGGCTGAAATTGCTTTCCTTCGATTGCGGATTCAATAGTCTGTTGGATTGAAGTCATCCGAGCCACTAATGAATTGGGCTTTTTGTAAGGGTCATCTTGCCCATAAGGTACAAAATAAATATTTTTCGTAGCCATTAATTTCATAATATTCATTCCATTTAATCCAAGTGCATCATTTGTCGATATCGCTAAAACTACTGGCTTTGTATTGCGCAACGTAGCTTTTGCTGCCATTAGTACAGGTGAATCGGTTAATGCATTCGCTAGCTTACTAGCAGAGTTTCCAGTTAACGGGGCGATGACCATACAATCTAATGGCGTTCGTGGACCAAACGGCTCTGCTTTTACGATTGAATCTACAATCTCTTCACCTGTAATTTCTTGAATTTGTTTAATCCAGTCCTCACTATCTCCGAATTTTGTGTCCGTTGACTTAACTGTAAAAGAAACAAATGGTGTTACCTTTGCACCTGCTTCTACTAGTTTTTTCATTTCTGGTAAAACTGCACTATACGTACAATGGGATCCTGTTAGTCCAAATCCGATATGTTTTCCTTTTAATTTCATCATTGCTTCACCTCTGAATTGTTTTCATCATCGCTAATTAATGTTGAAAGGACATTGGCAATTATTTTTCCTGCTGTTTTCGGCGCGACAATTCCCGGTAATCCAGGAGCCAATAATGCTTTTATCCCCCTCTTTTCTGCATAACGAAAATCAGTACCTCCAGGCCTTGATGCTAAATCAACGATCAATGACCTTGTCGGCATTTTTGCTAATACTTTAGGTGTTAAGATCATGATTGGTATTGTGTTTATACAGACATCAATGTCTCGAACTTCATTCTCTAATTCCGATAATTGAAAAGGTACTAACCCCATTTCGTAAATCCTAGCTAGATCTTCACTCTTTCTTGCACCAACCTTTACATTTGCACCTAGTAGATCAAACGTTCTTGCAACTGACATCCCTACTCTTCCTAGTCCAAGTACAACAATGTTTGATTTGTGAATAGTTATATCAGTATTTTGAATAACCATCATAATCGTTCCCTCTACCGTCGGAATAGAATTGTAAATAGCTACGTCATCCCTTTCAAACAGTTCGACTAATTTTCTGTCCGCGCGAGCAGTAATATCTTTTAAATATTGGTTACTGATTCCGGAATAAACCGTACAGTGTTCTGGTGTTACTTTTAAGTGATCTAACTTTAAGGTGATTTTCTCATTAGAAAATATCGTTTCTACCACACCTTCGTTACTTGTTCCACTAACAGGTAACACAATCGCATCTACTTGAGTAAAATTGACTTGATCAAGTTGTACTTTTGCAGTACCAATAAATCCTTCATCAAGTTGGTCAAAGCCTACTAACGATATTTTTGCATCCATTTCAATCATTTTACGGATGACCTCTAGTTGTCTAGCATCACCACCAATGACGAGAACGTGCTTTCCAGTCAACATAGTTACTCCCCTTTCTTTAAGGTTACATCTTCATATTTTTACAGGGGATAAATCCTGCCTTTATTTTCAAAATCATATTATGTATGAAACACCCAACTTGTGAATAAAAACAAATGCAATCACTCGACTATACCAAAGAAAAAAGCACCAGTCGCCCGCCTATCGGCTATGTGCTCCTACGCCCTCTTCTTGCTCATCGCAAAGCTACAAAGGATGTTAACCGACGTAGTAGCTTCACTAGAGGGCTTTCCAGTTGCGGTCATGACTTTTACACCGCATTGCTCCTGCGATTACTCGTCGCACGAAAAACATTTGCTCCTGCGGTTACTCATCGTTGAAAATTTAGCTCATAAAAAAAAACCACAAACAGTGGTTTTTAATCTTCTTTATTGACATCAATCATAATCATATCTGTCCCAATTTTCATGATTTGTCTCCAATGGACAATTACTTCTTTTTCTTTTTTACCTAAACCAAACCATTTTAATGATGGGATAACAAACGATTCGATTTGTCCAGTTTCTTCATCAATAACTAAATCGGTCTGCCCAAGTATACCTAACCTTTCACCTTTGTCAAAATCTACAATCTCTTTCCCACTTATCTCGCTTAGCCGCATCCTTTTCCCTCCGGTTTCAATCTGTTAGTCCATTTTATGAAACCACGAAAAAAACATTCCACCTTTTTTAAACACTGGTTAAGCTTTGAAAGCGCAAGCGCTTAATTAGGAGCTCCCTGCGATCACTCGTCGGATGTGAAACATGAGTTAGAAATTAGTATAAATTCAGAATTATATACTTTCTTACCTTACGCAAAAAAGAACCAAAACGATTATTTTGGTTCTTTTGTCATGTTTATATTGTTTTTGGTAGCTTTCCCTCTGGACTAATAATTGCCATAGCGGTATCTTGCTTAAATAAAGTTTGACCCACAGCCAGAACATTCTCAAGTGAAACAGCATTTATTTCATCAATCATTTCATCAAGTGATCGATGGCGCTTTAGTAAAAGTTCATTTTTTCCATTACGACTCATTCGACTATTCGTACTTTCTAAACTTAACATAATGTTTCCTTTTAACTGTTCTTTTCCTTTTTGTAATTCTTTTTCAGAGATACCGTTTTCTCCAATTCCTTTAACCGTGTCCAGTATTGTATCATAAAGTTCATCTAGCTGACTCGGTGCTGTTCCACCATAGATCGTTAACATTCCGTTGTCGTGATAAGAGGAATGGTATGAAAACACGGAATAAGCAAGACCTTTTTTCTCTCGGACTTCTTGGAACAATCGACTACTCATACTTCCACCTAACACATTATTTAATAAAACTAAACTGTAAATGTCTTTATGACCAATTGGTAATCCATCAAACCCTATACATAAATGTGCTTGTTCTGTATCCTTTTTCCTTACAAGCTTGTTTGTAAGAAATTCTGGTTTTACGAATGTCTTGTCTTTCTTGCTGGCTTTTAAAATTGAAAACGTTTCTTGGATCGTTTCAACGATTGATTCATCAACATTACCTGCAACTGATACCACTACTTGATCAGCCGTGTAATAGTCGGTCATATATGCCCGTAACGACTGATTCGAAAAAGATTTTAATGTTTCTTGTGTTCCTAAAATCGGATACCCTAAAGAATGCTCACCGAAGCAAGCTTGACTTAACAAGTCATGAACGATATCGTCAGGGGCATCTTCATACATCTTTATTTCTTCTAGTACAACATTTTTTTCCTTTTCTAATTCTTTCGTTTCAAAAGTTGAGTGAAAAAACATATCCGATAAAACATCTATAGCAATTTTTGAATGTTCATCTAAAACTTTTGCATAATAGCAAGTGTATTCCTTTGATGTAAAAGCATTGACTTGGCCACCTATTCCATCAAAGGCTTCAGCAATTTCTTTTGCAGACCGCGTCTTTGTTCCTTTAAAGAACATATGCTCAAGAAAATGTGAAATCCCATTCATTTGTTTAGATTCAAATCTCGATCCTGTTCCAATCCAAATACCAATTGACACTGATCTTACTGTCGGGATTTTTTCTAAAACAATTCTTACTCCGTTTGGTGTTTCAAATTTTTGTATCAATCTATATTTCCTCCTAATTTTTCACTTTCTTGGTTGGGATTAGTCGTAAAAATTCTTTCCTCGCTAACTAGGTTTGAAACTGTGCCTAGATGGAAGCCTTTTTCCTGCAGTTGTATGATTAAGTCTTCCAGCCCTTTCGAAGCAGATTCTGTAGGGTGCATTAAAATCATCATTCCTGGTTCTGTTTTTTCAACGACCCGTTGGACCATAGCATTCGGTTCGGGATTACGCCAATCGACCGTATCGACCGTCCATAAAATCGTATACATGTCCATACTTGCAGCTATGTCAACAACATCTTGGCGGAAGCTACCACTTGGCGGTGCAAACCATTTAGGTTTGAGATCTAATGTAGCGTTAATTACTTCGTTTGTCTTCCTAATCTCTTCTTCAATCCTCGCATTCGACATTTTTTTTAAATCCGGGTGCGAATAAGCATGATTTCCAATTTCGTGACCTTCATCAAGAATCATCTTAGCAAGTTTTGGGTTGCTCTTTACCCAAGATCCATCAAGAAAGAAAGTTGATTTTACATTATATTTATTCATAACCTTTAACATTTCAGGAAGATACTCGTTTCCCCAGGCAACGTTAACAAGAAATGATACCATTGGCTTTTGTGGATTTCCTCGATAAATCGGTGCAGACGGAAGGTCCTCAAGGTGCACATTGGGTGCGACTTCTTTATAGACAACTCTTTCTTTTAGGAAATGACCGTCATGTCTCATTTTATCGTAGGATGCTTCTACATCTACCTCAAGGCCATTATAACCAGGTATGGCTTTCCATACTTTATGAACAACAGCATCAATCGCTGGTTGTTTTGCAGCATTTGCATAATTTTCAATCTCTATATATAGAGGATCCTTCATTGTTGTCACTGCAATGCTCTCATGCTTCATTTGCTCTATATAATTACTTGTATATGGATTTTGAATCGATCCTATCGATATCATTAAAATTAGAAAAAACGTACCTAGCTGGAATATAAACTTTTTCATCATTAGCTGTCCCCCCTTGTACTAAAAAATATGCGCGGACAAGACAAGGTAGAACAAGCACTTGTTAAAACAGGCATACACAGTTCTAGAGGCTAGAGAAAAGAGGCCGGAAATGTCCCGCCTCAATCATCATTTAATCTTCTTGTTTTTGCTCTTTTAGGACTGCTTTTCTTGAAAGATTGACTCTTCCTTGGTTATCAACTTCAGTAACTTTCACTAAAATTTCATCACCAATGGATACAACGTCTTCTACTTTATTCACTCGCTCTTCTGCTAGTTGCGAGATGTGCACGAGGCCATCTTTACCTTTGAAGATCTCAACAAAAGCGCCGAACTTTTCAATTCGTTTCACTGTACCTAGGTAGGTTTGTCCAACTTCTACTTCTCGGACAATATCTTCAATAATTTGTTTTGCTTTGTTATTCATGTCCGGATCAACCGATGAGATGAAAACTGTTCCATCTTGTTCGATATCGATCTTTACGCCCGTTTCTTCAATGATTTTATTGATCACTTTACCGCTTGGGCCAATAACGTCTCTAATCTTATCAGGGTTAATCGTTAACATTAAGATTTTTGGAGCATATTGAGAAAGCTCTGATTTTGGCTCGCTAATCGCTTCTAGCATATTGTCTAGAATATGTAGACGCCCACGATGCGCTTGTTCTAAAGCTTCTTCAAGAATGGCACGGTTAATACCTGAAATCTTAATATCCATTTGAAGAGCTGTTACTCCATCTTTTGTTCCGGCTACTTTAAAGTCCATATCTCCTAGGTGATCTTCCATCCCTTGAATATCAGTTAATACTGTATAATCTTCACCATCAGAGATTAATCCCATTGCAATCCCTGCTACAGGTGATTTGATTGGTACTCCTGCAGCCATCATTGCTAATGTACTTGCACAAATACTAGCCTGAGATGTAGAACCATTTGATTCTAGCACTTCCGAAACAAGGCGAATTGTGTAAGGGAACGTCTTTTCAGACGGAATGATCGGCTCTAATGCTCTTTCACCTAAGGCACCATGTCCAATTTCTCTACGCCCAGGGCCACGAATCGGTCCTGTTTCCCCAACACTAAATAGTGGGAAGTTATAGTGGTGCATGAATCGCTTCGACTCTTCAATTCCTAGGCCGTCTAAAATTTGAACATCTCCAAGTGCCCCTAACGTACAAACACTTAATGCTTGAGTCTGTCATCGAGTGAATAACCCAGAACCGTGTGTTCTTGGAAGGATATCAATTTTTGAAGATAGCGGACGAATTTCATCCTTCGCTCTTCCATCAGGTCGGATTTTTTCTTTAGTAATTAAGCGCCTTACTTCTTCCTTCACAATTTTATGAAGGATTTCCTTTACTTCGTCAATGTTAATCTCTTCATTTTCTCCAAAGTGAGTGACTGTTCTTTCCATTACCAGATCAATCGCTTCTTGTCTTGCATGCTTTTCTTGTACTTGAACAGCTTCTCTGAGATCTTTATCAGCTAGATCTCTAACAAGCTTGTCTACTTCAGGATCAACTTGATGTAAAATGACTTCCATCTTTTCGATCGTTCCTAGTTTACTAACGATTTCCTCTTGAAATGCGACTAAACGCTTAATCTCATCATGACCAAACATAATCGCTTCAAGCATGACAGATTCAGGAACTTCATCTGCTCCAGCCTCAACCATATTGATTGCATCTTTCGTTCCTGCGACAACTAAGTGAATATCACTTTTTTCTAATTGCTCGGTTGTCGGGTTAATAATAAACTCGCCGTCCACTCGCCCAACCGTTACACCTGCAATCGGACCGTCAAAAGGAATATCAGAAATACATAATGCTAAAGACGAACCTAACATTGCAGCCATTTCTGATGAGCAATTTTGATCTTTACTCATAACCATACTAACAACTTGAACTTCATTACGAAATCCATCAGGAAATAGTGGACGTATCGGTCTGTCAATGAGTCTGCTCGTTAAGATTGCATTTTCACTCGGACGGCCCTCACGTTTAATAAAACCTCCAGGAATTTTTCCTACCGCGTAAAGACGTTCTTCGTAGTTAACGGTTAAAGGGAAGAAATTAAGTGGTTTTGGTGTTTTAGAAGCCGTTACAGTAGCGAGCACAGCTGTTTCACCATACATCACAATTACTGCGCCATTGCCTTCTTTTGCGAATTCACCTATTTCAAAAGTAAGTTCACGACCAGCCCAGTTCATTGAAAATTTTAATTGTTTTTCATTTTCCATTTTTTACGAGTACTCCTCTCGTTTTTCTTATTTTAAGGCTCTTTTCTTAAAAGTTGCTATTTAAATATTTATACGATAGATGATTCTTTAAAAAGGCAGAAAAGCGCCACGCAACTTCGTTTAAAGAATGCTTAAACTGTTTGGGAAAATAGCCTAGTTTAATCCTAGTTATTTTTATTATTGCCTAAATTATGTAGTTTAAAATGTTTTGTTTTGCAGTATTGAAATAAGTAAATTTTACCATTAATAATTCTAACAAAAAAGCGGGAATCATCCCGCTTTTTATCTAGACTAATACAAGCCTAGAGTGCTGTTTGCTTATGTCTACTAGACAAAAGCAAAAATTTTCCTATCGACGTAAACCAAGCTTGTCAACTAAATTACGGTAACGAGTAACGTCTTTATTACGTAAGTACGTTAATAAGTTACGACGTTGTCCTACCATTTTCAATAATCCACGACGAGAATGATGATCCTTCTTGTGTGTACGTAAATGGTCGTTTAACGTAGTGATTTGCTCAGTTAGGATAGCGATCTGAACCTCTGGAGAACCAGTGTCAGTGTCATGAGTTCTGTATGTTGCAACGATCTCATTTTTACGTTCTTGTGATAATGCCATCCTATTCACCTCCTTAATGATAAAATCCCCTAATTCCTAGCAAGCGTTGGTGATTCGACCTTGCCAAGAAAAGGTTTTGTACAAATGTACAATTAATAGAATACATTGTTTTAAGACAAAAGGCAAGAAATGATCATTTATTTCTCTAAAATTTGCTTTGCTTCTATACAATCTCTCTCAATTTGCTCAATTAGTTCGTTTACAGAGCCAAATTTTTTCTCACCACGAATGAAACTAACAAAATCTAACGTTATATCTTTACCGTAGATATCTTTATGAAAATTAAATAAATGTACTTCGATCGTTGCTTCTAATAATTGTGAATGAAACGTCGGTTTATATCCAATGCTACAAACACCGTTTAGCCAATCATCATCTATTTTCATTCGAACTGTGTATACACCAGTAGTTGGCAATAAATACTTGTCTATTCGTTCAATATTAGCCGTAGGGAATCCGATCGTTCTCCCTCTTTTTTCTCCATGAACGACTTTACCTTTAATCCTATAGTTTCTACCTAAAAACTCACGAACTTGATCCAATTGCCCGGTACTCAGCAGTTTCCTTATACTAGTAGAACTTACTTTTTGATCCGTTTTCTCTAACTTGGAAACAACGGTAGATTCAAATTGATTTCTTGAATGGAACGTAAGTGTTTCCATCGTTCCTTTCCCTAATTTACCGTAAGAATAGTCAAAACCAGCAACCACATGCACAACATTTAATTTGATAATATAATTATCTACAAATTGTTGTGGTGTTAAAGTAGCAAATTCCTTTGTAAAATCCACAACAAATAAAGTATTAATACCTAAATCAGAAATTAGTGTTGCCTTATCCTGAAGGGGTGTTAAATATTCCATGGGCACATGAGCATGACTTAACACTTCTTTTGGATGCGGGCTGAATGTCATTACTGCACTTTTAAGATTTTTCTCTTCGGCCACCTGTTTTGCTTGAAGGATGACTTTTTGATGGCCTAAATGAACACCATCGAAAAAACCTAATGCCATAACAGATTGGTCCTGTTCATCTTTATTTAGTTGATGTGGATGTGATAGCCTAATTATTTTCAATAGTTTCCACCTCAAGTACTACATTTTAATCAATTTTAATAATTTTTTCTGGTTTCATCAGACCAGGTTTTGTGGGATGCTTGATATAAACCGCTAAGCAGTCGTCAAATTCATTAAAAATTGTAAACCGATCTTCTTGTATATTTATTGGCAAGGGTAAGACCGAACCATTTAATATTTTTTTTTCAATGTCTTTTGGAACTGTTATCCTCTTAAAATGTGCTAAAGCAGTTTCAATTTTTAATAGAAAACTACTAATATTACCTTCTGCTACTAATTGTTCAATTTTTTCAAATGTTAGGCAATCCTCTTTTACAAAGGGGCCTGAAGCTGTTCGGGTTAATGCAGACATATGTGCAGGATACCCTAAAGCTTGTCCGATATCAACAGCAAGTGTCCGAACGTATGTACCTTTGCTGCAATTAACTCGAAACGAAAAAGAAAACATATCGTTTGCATAGATGGGTTCTCCAAGGATTGTTAAGTGATATACCTCAATTTTCCTTCGGGGTCTTTCCACTTGTTGTCCTGCCCGTGCATATTCATACAATTTTTTCCCGTTTACTTTAACAGCTGAATACATTGGAGGAATTTGTTCGATCTCACCAGTGAATTTGGCAATAACCTTTTCGAGCTCCTCCATACTAATTCTTACTTCTACTTTTTTTGTTTTAACAACTTCTCCTGTGAAATCTTCAGTAGTAGTTGAAAATCCGAGCGTAACTTCACCCTCATATGTTTTAGAATAATCAGACATATATTGGGCAACTTTTGTTGCCCTCCCAATACAAATTGGAAGTACACCCGTAACTTCAGGATCAAGAGTACCTGTATGGCCAACTTTTTTCATTTTTAAAATTTTTCGGATTTTTGCTACACAATCATGTGAAGTCATTCCTGCAGGCTTATACAATGGTAATATCCCGTTTAAGTCCACGTAAGATCACTACTTTCCTTATTTATCTATATCGCACAAAAGAATATGTACCTTGTTCATGAACGTCACAATAAAAATCAGTACAAAAGGGATAGTTAATGAACTATCCCTGATAAAATCAAGAGCGATTTTGATTATTTAACTCACCTAACAAAGACTCGATTTTGTTTCCGTACTCGATTGATTCATCGAATTTAAAAAATAGATCTGGGGTTTTTCTTAATCTAATTCTCTTTCCAATTTCAGATCGAATAAAACCAGTTGCTTTCGACAACCCTTTCAACGTTGATTCCTTTTGGTCGTCATTTCCTAAAACAGTAATGAAGATCGTGGCTTGTTGTAAATCACCTGTTACTTCTACTCCAGTTACGGTAACAAAACCAATTCTAGGGTCTTTTAATTCGCGTTGCAAAATGTCTGTCATTTCTTTCTTTATTTGTTCTGCAACACGATTTGAACGAATACCACTCATCATATCACCTCGTTTGACTCAAATACTTGTAGTAGGACCATTGCTACTACCATAAATACTAACCATGTTAAAACCACTCAACACTTGTAATTGTCCGTTCAATCTCTGGTAATCCGTCAATCAGTGCCAGTGCTCTGTTTAATTCCTTTTCAGAAATCGTTCGATCATTCGATACCGTTACAATTGAGATTTCTGTTCGTTGCCATAGGTCATTAAAACCAGTTTCTGCAACTGCCACATTTAAACGTTGTTTTAATCTTGTGATGATACTCTTTACAACAGACCGTTTTTGCTTTAAAGATTGAACATCATAGATTATACATTCACATGTGACAACTCCAATCATGCTCGTTTAATCTCTTCCATTACATAAGCTTCAATGATGTCGCCCTCTTTAATGTCATTGAACTTCTCAAGAGTAATACCACATTCATAGTTTGTCGCAACTTCTTTTACATCATCCTTAAAACGTTTCAATGCACCAATAGAGCCTTCATAAATAACAACACCATCGCGAATTAAGCGAACTGTTGCATCTCTAGTTATTTTCCCTTCAGTTACGTAGCAACCAGCAATCGTACCAACTTTTGATACTTTAAACGTTGTACGAACTTCTACTTGACCGATCACCTTTTCTTCAAACTCAGGATCTAGCATCCCTTTCATCGCAGCTTCAATTTCATCGATTGCATTATAGATGACACGGTGCAAGCGAATATCAACTTTTTCACTTTCAGCTGTACGTTTTGCATTAACATCTGGTCGTACATTAAATCCAATGACAATTGCGTTTGAAGCACTTGCTAAAATAATATCAGATTCTGTTATAGCACCTACAGCAGTATGGATGATATTTATTTTTACCCCTTCAACATCAATCTTTTCTAAAGATCCACGCATAGCCTCAACCGAACCTTGTACGTCTGCCTTAATGACCACATTGAGCTCTTTTAGCTCGCCTTGCTGGATTTTGCTAAAGAGATCATCTAAGCTAACCTTGCTATTTTCAGAACGTTCTGCTTCGCGCTGCTTTGTAGCGCGTGCTTCTCCGACTGAACGGGCTGTTTTTTCATCTTTGAAAACAAGGAATTGGTCTCCTGCTTGAGGTACGTCGCTCAACCCCGTAATTGCAACAGGCGCACTTGGCCCAGCAACCTTAACTCTGCGACCGATATCGTTAACCATTGCACGAACACGTCCGAACGTGTTACCAACAACGATTGGATCTCCAACATGAAGGGTTCCAGATTGTACAAGTAACGTTGCCACAGCACCGCGACCTTTGTCTAACTCGGCTTCTACTACGGTTCCACTTGCATAGGCTTTAGGATTTGCTCTGTACTCTTCCACTTCAGCTACTAACAAGATCATCTCAAGTAATTCGTCTATACCTTCGCCTTTTAAAGCAGATACTGATACAAAGATCGTGTCTCCACCCCATGCCTCAGCAACAAGTCCATGTTCTGTTAGTTCTTGCATAACACGGTCAGGATTAGCAGCCTCTTTATCCATTTTGTTTACTGCAACAATGATCGGAACCTCTGCAGCTTTTGCATGGTTTATGGCCTCCACAGTTTGTGGCATGACTCCATCATCTGCTGCTACAACTAAAACGGTAATATCAGTTACTTGGGCACCACGAGCGCGCATCGTTGTAAACGCAGCGTGACCAGGCGTATCTAAAAATGTAATCTTTTTACCCTCTACATCCACTTGATAAGCACCAATATGCTGGGTAATCCCACCTGCTTCACCAGCCGTTACTTTCGTATGTCTAATAGAATCTAAAAGCGTTGTTTTTCCGTGATCTACATGTCCCATAATTGTTACAACAGGAGGGCGTTCCTTTAAATCTTTCGGGTCGTCCTTCTCTTCATATCGTTCGAAATCAGTTTTTTCTAATATAATTTCTTCTTCTACTTCTACCCCATAGTCATTAACAATCAATTCAATTGAGTCTTTATCTAGCTCTTGATTAATCGTCGCCATGACTCCTAAAAACATTAATTTTTTGATGATTTCTGATGGCTCTTTGTGTAACTTTTTCGCTAAATCACCAACAGTTAATGAACCTGAGTAAGTAATTTTGTCTGGCATCTTGGTTTCCTCTTTTTTAGCAGGTTGTTGCTGCTGATGATTTTTTTTGTTCCGTTGTTTTTTATCGTTTCGCTTTTGGTTTTGGTTTTGTTTGTTAGCTGTTTCTTTTTTGGCATTCGATGGTTTATTTGGTGTGCTTTGCTTTTCAGAAGTTGGTTTAGGTTTCGGAGCCTCTTCCTTTTTTGCGTCTCCCTCCAGCTTCTTAATTGCATCCTCATCAATAACAGCCATGTGATTTTTCACTTCTTGACCTAAAGCTTTTAACTTTTCAATTACCTCTTTGCTTGATAAGTTTTTTTGCTTCGCATATTCATACACTCGCATTTTCTTCATATGCTTACCTCCCTTGTGAATAAAGTTGCCCTACCTATTGAAAATCTATAAAACAAGCGTTTTTGATCGTGATTAATTGCTCAATTCAGTATTTTCGAGGATAGATAAAATTTTCTTTGCAAATCCGCTATCAGTTACTCCAATTACCACTCGTTCATGTTTTCCTATTGCAGTTCCTAACACAGAACGATCTGCGACAACTTTTACATTCACATTATAATATTTACATTTATCAATAATTTTTTTGCTCGTTAACTCAGAAGCATCATTTGCTAGTAAAACTAGCGAGACGTTTTTCCTTCTAATATCTTTAACGACTAACTCTTCCCCTGTCACTAGCTTTCTTGCTCTGGCAGCAAGCCCTAGTAAAGACAACCATTGTATGTGACTCATCGCTTTTTACCTTTTACTTGTTGAGCAATTAATTGATCATATAATTCAACACTTACTTTTACATTTAAGTGTTTGGAAAATATATCCTTATTCTTTGCTATTTCAAAATATTCTCTTTCGTCCGTAACATAAGCCCCACGTCCGGACTTTTTGCCCGTCGGATCGATCATGACCTCTCCTTCTGGGGTTCTGACAATTCGAATCAATTCTTTTTTAGGCTTCATTTCATTTGTAACGACACATTTCCTGAGTGGAACTTTACGATTTTTCATTTCGCTTCTAGCTCCTTGTTACTCAATTTCAGTAGTAAAGTCTTCAAAATCACTGTTTTCATCATCTGTGTCTAAATTTTTACCAATCGTAAAGTTCGGATCATACAGCCCTAATTCTTCTGCCTCTGACTGACTCTTTATATCGATCTTCCATCCTGTAAGTTTTGCTGCTAAACGAGCGTTTTGACCTCTCTTACCGATTGCTAGAGATAATTGGTAATCAGGGACAATGACTTGAGTCATTTTTTCTTCTTCATCTACTTTCACTTGTAGCACTTTCGCAGGACTTAGTGCATTTGCGACATACTCAACCGGATCTTCTGACCAACGAACAATGTCAATCTTTTCACCTTTGAGCTCATTTACGATCGTTTGAACACGTTGTCCTTTCTGGCCTACACATGAACCAACTGGATCAACTTCAGGATTTTGTGCATACACTGAAATTTTCGAACGGTCACCTGCTTCTCTTGCTACAGATCTTAATTCAACTGTTCCATCATAGATTTCAGGCACTTCTAACTCAAATAATCTTTTTAATAGACCCGGGTGTGTTCTAGATATCAAAATTTGAGGACCTTTTGTTGTTTTTTCCACTTTCGTTATGTAAGCTTTAATACGATCATTATGCTTATATGATTCATTTGGCATTTGCTCATTTAATGGTAGGAGCGCTTCTACTTTGCCTAAATCAACATAAATAAAGCGACTATCTTGTCTTTGGACGATACCAGTGATAATGTCCTCTTCACGATCAATAAAATCAGAATAAATAATTCCTCTTTCAGCTTCTCTAACTCTTTGAGTTACTACTTGTTTAGCAGTTTGAGCCGCAATTCTTCCAAAATCTTTTGGTGTAACTTCAATTTCTACCACATCATCAACCTCGTACTGTGGGTTGATTGCCTTTGCAGCTTCTTCAGAAATTTCCAGACGAGAATCAAAAACTTCCTCGACTACTTCCTTTCTCGCAAATACACGTATGCTTCCATTTTTGCGGTTAATGTCTACTCTTACATTTTGCGCTTGATTGAAATTACGTTTGTAACCAGAAATGAGCGCTGCTTCAATCGCCTCGATAATGATTTCTTTACTTATTCCTTTTTCTTTTTCTAACGTTGTTAATGCATCCATAAAATCAGAATTCATGGAGAATTTCCCCCTTTCAATTAAAAACAAATATAAATTCCCTTAAAAGATAACAGCTAATCGTGCACTAGCGACCTTGTCATATGGAACCGTCGCTTTTATTAAACGTGTTTTACGTTTTACTTCTATCACTAGTACATTTTCTTCAAAAGATACAAGTTTTCCTTCAAACGTTTTTTCGTCATTAATCGGTTCATACGTTGTAACATAAACATTCTTACCTACTGCTTGTAAAATGTCTTTCTCTTTTTTCAAAGGGCGCTCTGCACCTGGTGAAGACACTTCCAGAAAGTAGGCTTGTGGAATAGGATCAAGCTCATCTAATTTTTCGCTTAATCGTTCACTAACCTTTCCGCAGTCCTCAATATCAACACCTGCATCAGAATCAATAAAGACGCGAAGGAACCAATTTTTTCCCTCTTTTTTAAATTCGACATCTACTAGTTCAAGCTGCATTTCATTTAGAATAGGAGTTGCTAGCTCTTCTACAATCGTTGTTACTTTATTACTCATTTTTTTCCCTCCTTTATCGGAAAACCGCCTAACATTATTTTAAAGAAAAGAACGATCTTAAACATACGTTCGAAAAATCGTCCTCTTACCTAGTAACTATAAGTGTGTAAACCTGTATGTAGTATACCCTCATAACAGAAGAATCATCATAGATGAAAAACGGAAAGAGTGGGTTTCCCCACTCTTTTGTGCACCTATTCTAAGTATTACCATAAAAATATAACATAAACGCCCGTATTATGCAACTACGCCGTGGTTTTAGACGATCAAAACCCTTGCTAAAATAATGAAAGTTGATTTGAATCAGGCAATTCCTCTAAACAGCCATGATCATTTAAGTTCTCTAACACTGTTTTTGTGATTTTGCTTCGCTGCTGTAAGTCTTCTTTTGATAAAAACTCTCCAGCTTCTCTTGCCTTTACAATGTTTAAGGCAGCATTTGTTCCTACACCAGTCAGTGCATTAAAAGGTGGAATTAATGTATCTCCCTCAACGATGAACTGTGTAGCATCCGAGCGGTATAAATCAACCTTTTGAAAACGAAATCCTCTTTCACACATTTCTAGTGCTAACTCCAGTACCGTCAGTAAACTTTTTTCTTTAGGGGCAGCATCTAACCCTTTTGCATTTATTTCATCTATTTTTGTCCGAACAGCTGCAGACCCCCGTATCATGATATCAAGATCGAAGTCATCTGCACGAACGGTAAAATAGGCTGCATAAAAGAAAATTGGGTAATGCACTTTAAAGTAAGCAATTCTTACAGCCATAAGCACGTAGGCAGCCGCATGGGCTTTCGGGAACATATACTTTATTTTCAAGCATGAACCAATATACCAATCAGGCACATTATTTTTTTTCATTTCTTCGATCCATTCATCACTTAACCCTTTACCTTTTCGAACGCTCTCCATAATTTTAAACGCAAGAGATGGTTCTAACCCTTTGTAAATTAGATAGACCATAATATCATCACGACACCCAATTACGTCCTTAAGTACACATGTTCCATCAGCAATCAGCTCATTGGCATTGTTCAACCAAACATCCGTTCCGTGTGATAAACCAGATATTTGGACAAGCTCACTAAACGTACTAGGTTTTGTTTCTTCTAACATTTGTCGTACAAACCTAGTTCCAAACTCTGGTATTCCGTACGTTCCTGTCTTACACATAATTTGCTCTTCAGTTACACCTAAAGATTCGGTGCTGCTAAACAGTTTAAAGACTTCTTTGTCATCTGTTGGTATTGTTTTAGGATCAATCCCACTTAGATCTTGAAGCATTCGAATCACCGTCGGATCATCGTGTCCTAGAATATCTAGTTTTAGTAAGTTATCATGAATAGAGTGAAAGTCAAAATGAGTTGTACGCCATTCTGACGTTTTATCGTCAGCCGGAAACTGGATTGGACAAAAATCAAAAATATCCATATAATCTGGTACTACAATAATTCCCCCAGGATGCTGACCTGTCGTTCTTTTTACTCCAGTACAACCGGCCACTAGTCGATCAACTTCTGCACCACGGTATTGAAGGTTAAAGTCACTTTGATAGCCTTTCACATAACCATACGCTGTTTTTTCAGCAACCGTACCAATTGTCCCCGCGCGATAAACATATTCCACACCAAATAGCTCTTTCGTGTAATTATGAGCTCTAGGTTGATAATCTCCAGAGAAGTATGATGATAGGTAAGCATTTGAAGTTATCTCCAGCTTTTCCCCCATCTCACACCGTACGTGACCCTTTCAGTGTCATACGGCGTTCCATCGTTAACATTGTCGAAGTTACTCAGCTAAGTTTTGGATTTCCTACTTCCGTTCTTAACTGATTTAGTTTTTTAACTGCTTTTAAATCAAAAGTTTCAAGTATTGCTTTGTACTTTGGATTTGTCGTTGGATTGTTATTATGAATTAACATATGGTAGTCTTTTTTGATAATGATTAGATTATCGTAGTCATCAGTTCCACCTTGGGCAGTTGGTTTCTTGTGGTGACATATTGCATTAAACGGGGTTAATCTTTCACCCGTTATTCCACAGCAACCTTTCTGGGCAACGTATTTACTTAGACGGTTGTCTTCGTATTTTACGCTCTTGGACTTATAAGTACCTTTTCTAAACATTTCAATTTCAGTAACGGATACGTTTTTAATCTCTTTGTGAATGGCTTTTCGGTCTTTAGCATTATAGATTGTAAATTCTGGCTTGCGTTGACCTCGGATATCGTGTTTAACTGCTTCCATCGGATATACTAAAATGCCATTACTTTTAAATCTAGGACATCGGTAACCAGTGTAAAATTTTTCAATCACTTTGTTTTTCTCTTGAGTAAAGTTAAAAATATTTCTGTATAAAAGTGATTTAATATTTTTGTGTACTCTATGCCTTATATCATTAAAGTCTTGGGATACTCTTGTAGCTATTTTGTAATAGTTCTGCATTCCAAGAATATTGGCATTGTACATCATAATCTTTTCTGGTGTAGGACTTTTTCTTATCTTTACTAGCTTATGCCTAATTACTTCTTCTACCTTATTTTTAGATTTGGGACACATTTTTGAGTTTACTATATATCCTGTTTTTCCAGTTCCCTTTTTAACGGCTCTGAACCGTACTCCCAAGAAGTCTGTACCATTTTTTCGGACATTTGTGATTTTACTTTTTTCTTTGCTTGTCTCTAAGCCAAGTCTTTCTTGTAACCATTTTTCGACGGCTATTTTGATTTTCTTGGCATTATTGTATGAGTTCGTAAAGATTTTAAAGTCATCCGCATATCTTACTAGGTACATCGGTTTGAGTTTCGTCTTTTTAAGAGCATCTGTTTTGTTTCGTTTTAATTTATAAGGTATTTTCGTAGGTTTTGTTTCCCATTGGTTTGATATCCACCAATCTAACTCGTTTAATACAACATTTGCGAGTAGTGGTGATAATATCCCGCCTTGTGGCGTGCCTTTCTCTGGTACTCCAATTCCTTTGACTTCGGCTTTCAGCATTTTCTTAATAATCGATAATACTTTTTTGTCCCGTATCCCGATGGTCCATAGTTGTTTGAGAAGCTTGGTGTGATTAACATTATCGAAAAATCCTTTTATATCTACATCTACCACATAATGATTGAAGCTGTGATTTACTAGATGATAACATCTAGCCAAAGCGTCGTGGGTACTTCTTTTCGGTCTAAACCCAAAACTATTTGAGTTAAACTTTCCTTCCACAATAGGTTCAAGAATTTGCAAAAACATTTGTTGAATTAATCTGTCCTCTATTGTAGGAATTCCAAGTGGTCTCATATCGCCATTAGGTTTAGGTATCAATACCCTTTTAACAGAATCTGGTTCGTAATATTTAAGTCTTTTTCTTGTTATTGCAACAAGCTTGTTAATATCCATTCTTTGTAAATGTTTAATGGTATGTCCATTTGTGCCTTTTGTTTTGCTTCAGTGTTACTTTTGATATTTCGATATGCTAATCTAATATTCTCTTCCGATACAATAAAATCATAAAGGTTTTTAAAGTATCTACCATTTGCGCTTTCTTCATAAAGATTATCCAACTGGTCTTGCATACCAAAGTATTCGTTGTTTCTCAACTTTTGTATCATTAAGTCAGTCAACTAATCACTTCCTCTCGAAAGTTTTCGTTTCTTTAAGTCTTACTAGAACCTGACTTTTGTAGGTTTATTTCGACGTTAACGACTAATGCCCTTCCCTCAAGATTGTTTTTTCCTCCGACTTATTGGTTATTCAGTCATCATAGGCAATCTTGTAAGCGGTACTACGGCATCACTGCCACTTCCATAAATCTATGTTATAGTTGTTACTTTTCCATAGAAACACTTTTAACGAAGTGCAACCTTCTGATGTGTTGGAAGCTTCTCACGTTCCACTATTTCTATCTTTACATAATCTACTTAGGTTCCCCCTAAATCCCGTTGAGCTTGACTGTGCCTGTAACACAGTATGGACTTTCATAACCAAACGTTTACTCATCCACACTCAAAATTCCTATTAGGAACCCATATCATTTCTGATATGTGACATTCACGAGAAGTCAATCGAGGGTTCGTCCCAGTTATTCTACTGATGCTAACCATATAGATTTTATAGACACCAGACCTATCGTTCACAGAAGCTTTATAGCTCCCTTTCCTCAGCCGTACTGTTAGGGTGACCTTCAGCCTACTTTAGCGGGCTTCAGACAAAAGTTGTTTTTGCATTACTCCTTATGCCTGCCGCAGCTTCAGTGAGTGTGTTTCAGAGCGTTACCCCATCATTCCACACTTCGAAATAGCAGTTCTCCTAGCATTATAGCTAGTGGCTAATCTTTTCAATTAGCAACGTGACGCACTTAAATCGATATCAGGAACTTTATCCCCTTTAAACCCAAGAAACGTTTCAAATGGAATATCGTGACCATCCTTCGTATACGTTGTTCCGCAGTTCGGACAATCCTTATCAGGTAAATCAAACCCAGATCCTACAGATCCATCATCAAAAAAGTGTGAGTGATTACAATTTAGGCAAACATAATGTGGTGGCAGAGGGTTCACTTCAGTAATTTCGGTCATTGTTGCCACAAAAGAGGAACCAACTGACCCACGGGAGCCAACTAAATATCCATCATCAAGAGATTTTTTTACAAGTTTTTGAGAAATTAAGTAGATAACGGCAAAACCATGTCCGATAATACTCTTCAACTCTTTTTCTAACCGAGCTTCTACTAATTCTGGTAGTTCTTGACCGTAGATGCTGCGAGCACGATCATAACTCATCTTTCGAATTTCTTCATCCGCACCTTCAATTTTTGGTGTATAGAGATCATCTGGTATTGGTTTAACATCATCAATTTGATCAGCGATGAATTGTGTATTGGTTACAACTACTTCCTTTGCTTTTTCTTCCCCAAGAAACTTAAAACAATCAAGCATCTCCGTTGTTGTGCGAAAATGTACATCTGGTAGCTTTTGTCGGTTTAATGGGTTTGCCCCACCTTGACTAGCGATTAATATTTGCCGATAGATTTTATCATTTTCTTCTAGATAATGAACGTTACCTGCTGCAACAACAGGTTTCTTTAGTTTTTCTCCAAGCTTAACGATGTTTGATAAAATCTCTTTTAACGACATTTCGTTTTTCACAAGCTCTTTTTCTATAAGGTGATAATAATTTGAAGGAGGTTGCACTTCTAAGTAATCATAAAACTTCGCAATTTCTTCAACCTCATTGCTTGATTTTTGCATCATTGCTTCAAACACTTCACCTTTATCACAACCAGAGCCAACGATAATCCCCTCGCGATGCTTTTGTAAGAGCGACTTCGGTATGCGTGGCGTACGGAAAAAATAGTTTAAATGTGAGTAAGAGATAAGCTTATACAAATTTTTTAACCCAACTTGGTTTTTTACAAGTAAAATGCAATGCGATGGTCTTAGTCGGTGAAAGTCACCTTTCCCCATATTATCGTTTAATTGATCGTGAAATTCGATTGATTTTGCTAGACAATCTTTAATAAATTTTGCAAGTAAATACCCCGTTGCCTCTGCATCATAGATGGCACGGTGATGGCTGACTAGTTCGATCTCAAACTTTTTACATAAGGTATTTAAGCGATGATTCTTCATTTCAGGGTACAAGAACCTTGCTAACTCCAACGTATCTATGACTGGATTGGTCGCATCACTAAGCCCAACTTTCCGGAAGGCTGCATTAATAAAGCCCATATCGAAGCTAGCATTATGAGCAACTAAGATATCATCACCAATCCATTCATTAAAAGTCCGAATAACTTCGTCGACTTCAGGAGCATCTACTAGCATGTCATCCGTAATTCCTGTCAACTCAATAATCGTATTTGTTAAAGGTTCATGAGGGTTTGCAAATGATTCAAATCGGTCAATAATTTCACCGTTTTTTATCTTAACTGCAGCTAGTTCAATAATAGTGTTATAGACAGCAGACAAACCAGTCGTCTCCACGTCAAAGACAACATACGTTTCATCACTTAGTGCTCTGTGTTGCTCATTGTATGCAATCGGCACCCCATCATCGACTAAATTAGCTTCTAGACCAAACAAAATTTTAATTCCATGTTTTTTTCCGGCCCCATAAGCCTCTGGAAAAGACTGAGCAACCCCATGGTCCGTAATCGCAATTGCTTTATGTCCCCATTTTTTTGCTTGTTCAACTAAGCGACTACAAGATGTCACAGCATCCATCTGGCTCATCGGCGTATGCAAATGCAGTTCAACTCGCTTTTCGTCTTCTGGAGCGGTATCCTGCTTTTCATTTGGCTTGATCTCATTAATATCCTTTGCAATCATCACAAGATCGCGCACAAACGTATCGTGCTGTACTCCACCACGAACTTTTACCCACATTCCCTTTTTCACCGCTTGCAACAAAGGGACATCTTCTTTGTCCGTGGAAAAGATTTTTACAAGTATCGAATCTGTATAATCCGTAATCTTAAAGGTCAGTAGGGTACGACCACTTCTTAATTCTCTTGTTTCAGCGTTAAAAACATAGCCTTGAACAGCAACCTTCTTCTCTTCATCTTGAATGTGAGAAATAGGAACAACATCGTCTTTAATCATATAGCCGATTGTGAGCGAACTATTCGACTGACTTATCTTTTCTGCTGTTTTTTCTTGTCTTTGTTTTTCGACCATTGCCGCAAGCATTTTTGAGTGATCCTCTTGCTGCTTTTGTTCAACGAACTGCTTATATTCGTCCTTCATTTGTTTCACTTTCGTTTCAATTTGAAAGACTGGGAATCCAATATTTTTGAACGCCTCTGCTAGAGGTTCCCTTAGTTTCTTTGAAAGAGCCATACCTTCAGTTTCGTTTCGCACTTCCACAATAAGCTTCTGACCATTAAGTTTCGGTTGTTGTTGTGATATGTATTGTATAATTGACGGAGAAAATCCATCTAAACTTTGAATGAAATAAGGCCAATAATCAACGACTTTTTCTACAGAAATTTGCTGAGTTTCATATTGTAGTGAAAATGTAACAGCTGCAATATGTTCGAATGCTCTTGAAATGTGGCTACTAAATAATTGAAATACTTCGAATGGTAGAACTTGTCCAATTAAAAGATCAAAATGCCATCTTCTTTCTCGTTTATGAATGGTTAATTTTTTTATACTACCGGCTTGAAAATAATTCCCCACTAAATCTTGAGGTAATAAGATTTGTTGAAGAAGTAATTGGAATCTTTCTTGCCGTATTTGTTTTTCCTCACTCATCTTAAGGCCTCCTATCTCAAAAGCATAAATGGTATCCCACCAGGAGATACCATTGCTGTTGATTTACGCATTAAATTCTTTTTTTAGGAATTCGTGAAGGTCTTCGGTTGATACCTCTGTTAATTCGTTTGTTTTTCTATTTTTCACTTCTACGATTCCTTCTTGTGCTTTTTTACCTACAGTGATGCGAACTGGTAATCCCATTAAATCAGCATCGGCAAATTTTACACCTGGCCTTTCAGCTCGATCATCGAATAATACGTCATATCCTGCTTTTTTTAATGTCGCATAAAGATTTTCTGACAATTGTTTTTGTTCATCGTTTTTCATGTTTACAGCGATTAAATGAACATCAAAAGGAGCAACGGATCTTGGCCAAACAATTCCTTTTTCATCATGAGATTGTTCAATGACTGCTGCTAACGTTCGGGTTACCCCAATGCCGTAGCAACCCATTATCATTGGCTGCGTCTTTCCATTTTCATCAAGGAATGTAGCACCCATTGATTCACTATAACGCGTCCCTAGCTTGAAAACATGGCCAACTTCTATTCCTTCAGCAAATCGAATCACACCATTTCCGTCAGGTGACAGATCGCCTTCTTGGATAAAACGTAAATCGATAAATTGGTTTACATTAAAATCACGTTCAGGGTTCACGTTTTTATAATGTTTATCCTTTTGGTTTGCTCCGCAAATTCCATTGACAACATATTTAACTGCAACATCACCAATAATGTCCACTTCTTTACTAACGTTAATCGGACCGATAAACCCTGGCTCACATCCAAGGTAGTTAAACGTTTGCTCAGCCGTTGCAAGTTCAACAACACTTGCTTCAAAAAAATGTTTTAGTTTTATGTCGTTCACTTCATGATCTCCACGTACGAGCGTTAATACTGGTTTTTCGTCAACAATAAATAACACTGCCTTAATAAACGTTTCCTTTGAGACATTCAACCCTTTTTGTAATTCATCGATTGTTTTTAGATTTGGCGTAGCGAATAATTCTAAATCCAGTTCTGCTTGGTCAGCTTTTGTATAGTTTGCAACGACTGGGGCAATTTCAATATTTGCAGCAAAGTCACTTGTATCTGAGTATGCGATCGTATCTTCTCCAACACTTGATAACACCATAAATTCATGAGTGTCTTTTCCACCCATCGCTCCTGAATCTGCCACGACTGCGCGGAAATCTAATCCACAACGAGTGAAAATATTTGTATAAGCTTGATACATTTTTTCATAGCTCTCATCTAAACCTTTTTGATTCGTATCAAATGAATAAGCGTCTTTCATAATAAACTCTCTAGAACGTAAAACACCAAAACGCGGTCGTCTCTCATCTCTAAACTTTGTCTGTATTTGATAAAGAGTGACTGGTAGTCGCTTGTAGGATTTTACGTCATCTCGCACAAGTGTCGTAATCACTTCTTCATGAGTTGGCCCTAAAGCAAACTGGCGGTTATGACGGTCATGGAACCTCATTAACTCGGCTCCATAAGCCTCCCATCTCCCTGACTCTTGCCATAGTTCCGCAGGTTGAATTGCCGGTAATAAAAGCTCTTGAGCACCTGCATGATCCATTTCTTCTCTAATAATATTCTCTACTTTTTGTAACGCACGTTTTCCTAATGGTAAAAATGAATACACTCCAGATGCTGTTTGTCTGATTAAGCCTGCACGAAGCATTAACTGGTGGCTTGCAATATCAGTGTCAGAAGGAACATCACGTAACGTTGGGCTTAAATAGTTATTTTGTCTCATTAGTAACACCTCTAATTCCATATTCTGTTTTCAACAACTACTAATCAAAATCCATTTTAGAAGTGTTGTTTTTGTTTTTATAGAAAAAATTTATTAATATCGTTCCAAGTCACTACAAGCATCAGTAACATTAATAATGCAAATCCAACAAAATGAACAAGACCTTCTTTTTGAGGATCAATCGGTTTTCCTCTCACCGCTTCTACAGCAATGAACATTAACCTACCACCATCGAGTGCAGGTAGTGGTAATAAATTAATAATACCTAAATTAATACTTAAAATTGCTGCCCATTGTATTAATACCAATATTCCCATTGCAGCAGCTTGACCAGTGTAATTATAAATTCCAACTGGCCCCGATAAATGATCGAGCGAAAACTGACCAGTGACTAACATCCCCAAACTTTCAATGATCAACATTGTATATTGCCATGTTTGAACTAAGCCATATCGAATAGATTGAAAAAAGGCAAATTCAGTGTGTTGTGTAATCCCAATAAAACCAAATGATTCATCGTTCACACCCTGCCTTGTTTCTGGGACGATTATCAATTCACTTGTTTGATTATTTCTGGACACAATGAATAATAGTGGCTGATTTGGGCTTTGTTGAATCGCACTTGTAAGGTCAACCCAAGTATCAAGCTGTTGCCCATCGATAGCCAAGACAATATCTCCTTTTTGAAGTCCTGCTTCTATGGCGATTCCATCTGGGGTTACATCGCCTATAATTGGTTTGTTGATAGGAATTCCTTGAAAGAGATGGAACATTATTAGGAGTACAGCAGCTAAAGCAAAGTTCATTAAAGGACCAGCAAAGATGGCAATCGCTCTTTGCGAAATCGTCTTTGATGGAAACTGCCGATTGTAAGGAGCTATTTGCATCCGCTGCTCATCTATAATGTAATCTGCTTTCGGATCGACTTCAAATCTTATTCGTTCATCGTATTCACCAAGACCTTCAATGTAAAGTTCATGGTCTAAATCGATCTTTTCAACTGTGACAATGCGGGCATCAGGGTGCTTCGATTTGTTATTTACAATAATATCTTTTACTTTTCCATTGCTGTGAAAAATAAGACCAATTTGATAACCCGGTTTAATTTCAACAGTTTCAGGATCTTCGCCTGCCATACGAACAAATCCACCTAAAGGTAACAACCGAATTGTATAAACCGTTTCATTCTTTTTAAAAGAAAAAAGTTTCGGTCCAAAACCGATGGCAAATTCACGGCAAAGAATTCCTGCTCTTTTAGCAAAAATTAAATGGCCCAATTCATGAATAAATACTAATAAACCAAAAATGATAATAATCGAGATTAATGTATCCATCGTATCACAACCTCATTAATTTTTTTTTAGCATAAGGATAATAGCAACTCTTAGAACTCAACAACTCCCATTGAAGGTACTTTTAAGGAGCTAAAATTGTTTTCATACAAAAAACTACAAGTTTTTCATCATTTCATTTTTTGCGAATTGGCGTGTCTGTTGATCTACTGTCATAATTTCTTCTAGTGAAGGAGCATTTATATGATCATGGTTTTGCATACACCGCTCAATCACTTCTTCTATTTGTAAAAAATTGATATCTCCGGATAAAAAGAAGTTAACCGCGACTTCATTCGCTGCATTTAAAACCGTAGGCATTGACCCACCAATTTTCCCGGCATCATAAGCGTATTTCAAACAACGATACCGAGTAAAACATGGCGATGTAAAATGTAACTTTCCTATTTCGGCTAAATTTAATCTTCGCTTATCATGTAATTGTAAACGGTTTGGATAGGTTAATGCAAATTGAATCGGCACTTTCATATCGGGTGTACCTAATTGGGCGATGACACTACCATCAACAAATTCAACCATAGAGTGCACTATGCTTTCCTTATGTAGGATCACATCAATCGAATCATATGGAATATCAAATAACCAATGTGCCTCAATTACCTCAAGTCCTTTATTCATCATTGTAGACGAATCAACGGTTATTTTTGCACCCATGGACCAGTTCGGATGATTTAATGCCTCTTCAACAGTAACCCCTATAAGTTCATCCCGATTACGATCACGGAAACTACCACCTGAGGCCGTTAAAATGATCTTTTCTAATTGAGACTTTTGTTGTCCTTGTAAGCATTGAAAGATTGCAGAATGTTCACTATCGACGGGAAGTAATTGAACCCCATTTTTTTTCGCTTCAGTTGTAACAATATGCCCAGCCGTAACAAGCGTTTCTTTGTTCGCAATTGCAATTGTTTTCTTCTCCCTTATTGCCGCTAGAGTTGGAGAAAGTCCTACGCTACCAATGATGGCGTTAACCAGTATATTTGCTTCATGATAAGCAGCAACCTCTACTAATCCTTCCTCTCCATAAACAAGCTTAACATTTTGCGGTACTTCCGTTAATAGCTTTTCATAATCTTCTTTTAATTGGACGGAAACAAGTTTAGGTCTCAAGGTATGTATTTGTTTTAGAGCCAATTCAATATTTCTTCCGACTGACATCGCTACTAGTTCAAACTTTTCAGGATGACTTTTAATGACTTCAACCGTCTGAGTCCCGATCGAACCCGTAGCTCCTAATAGGCTTATTTTTATCATTTATAACTCCTCATTTCATTGTAATAGACCAACAATGAATTATGTTTATAGGCTTTAAAGTAACTGCAACACGTAGAGAACTGGCATCACAAAGATTAAGCTATCAAATCGATCTAAGAAACCTCCATGCCCAGGTAAGATATTTCCTGAATCCTTAACTAAATAATGTCTTTTTATCGCTGATTCAACGAAGTCGCCTAGTTGACCAGTCGTCGAAACAACGAAAATGATTAACATAATACGGATGATTGAATCGTAAAACGGGAAAAAGAGGTAAAAAATTGTCCCTATAATAAATGCACAGACGATTCCACCTATTGCACCCTCTACTGTTTTATTAGGACTTATGTGTGGCCAAAGTTTGTGTTTCCCAAAACTCTTCCCAATGAAATATGCGCCAGAATCTGTCGACCATATGATAAATAATATAAAAAAGATTAAATAAATTCCTTCATCAAGAAATCTTGTTTGTGTAAAAAAATGAAAGCCAAAGCCTATATAACATGATGACAAGACAGAGAATGCTATATGATCAAACGTATATTTATTCTTAGAAACAACAGATAGTGAAAGCAAAATAAATATGAAAGTAATAAAAAATTGAGTTTTTGAAAATGAGTCAAACAGTTGTTCAGTATATGTATTGCTCGGTAAAAATATGATCCAGAGTAGTACTAAACTAACAATACCTAATGACGATAATGGCTTAATCTCCCTCATTTTTAACAATTCAAAAAATGCAATTGAGGCAATAACTCCAAAGAGTAAGGTGAATGGAAGTCCACCAAAAACCACAAACAATACAATCGCAATACCACCAATAACACCGGTAATTATTCTTTTCTTCATTTGTTCACTCCCTCTTAAATTCCGCCATACCGCCTTTTTCGGTTCTGATAAACGTTTATCGCTTCCATAAAGTATTCTTCATTAAAATCTGGCCATAACACATCAGTAAACCAAAACTCCGTATAAGCTAGTTGCCATAACATAAAGTTACTTAGTCTTTTTTCCCCGCTCGTCCGAATAAGTAAATCGGGATCATTAAGTTGACTGGTCATCAAATACGACTCAAACACATCCTCGGTAATCAATTTCGGGTCTATTACACCTTCCTTGACATCTGAGGATATTGATTTAACTGCCTGAACTAACTCATGGCGACTGCCGTAGTTTAACGCAAAATTTAAGATTAAACCTGTGTTATCCTTCGTTTTTTCAATTGCCTTTTCTACTGCCTGAATTGTATGGTGTGGAAGATGCTCCTTGTCACCCATCAAGCGGACTCTTACATTCTCTTTTATTAATTTTGGTAACTCAATATCTAAAAAATGTTCTGGTAATTTCATAAGGAACTCTACTTCATTTTTCGGTCGTTTCCAATTTTCTGTAGAGAATGCGTATAAGGTTAATACTTCAACGCCAATGTCATTCGATTTTTTCACTATTTTCGTAACGACATTCATCCCTTCTCGATGGCCCGCAATTCGCGGTAATCCACGTTTCTTCGCCCAGCGTCCATTGCCGTCCATAATAATAGCAATATGCTTTGGTACGTTTTCAAATGTTGTAGTAAGTACGGTATTATGTTTTTTTTGTTTTAATTTCCAATTTGAAAACAGTTGTAGCATTTGTTTGTCCTCCAAATTATATTTACGCACTCAAACTATTGTAAATGATAAAAACTTAGCTGACAATCTAATTTATCGAGTTTCAGCTCGTTAACCTTATGATAAACGATGCCTGTCATTTCGTGCACGTACTCTTGGAGATAGACAATCGCCAAATTTCAAAGTGAATTTCTAATTTTCCGCCTAGTGGACTTGTAATACTGCCCCGCTTCGATTTCAAGTTACACAGCTCTGAAGGCGCTGGTAAACGTTGTTGCCTCACTAACTGAATGGACAGTCTCAAGTGAATGATCTGATGGCGCCTGCGATTACTCGTCGTAAACATCACAGTACGCTAAGAAGTGTCTTGAATAGACGTTAAAATAACTTCATGTTTTTACATTCTTGCCTTGAGCCAGCAGACAAAAATCCTGAGCCCTTGGTATTCTTGACTTTATTTAATAGT
>CAZIRM010000004.1:0-34567 GCA_964541705.1 uncultured Bacillaceae bacterium
GGAGGTTTAAAATGAAATTAATTAATACTGATAATGCCCCTGCTGCAATCGGCCCATATTCTCAAGGAATTGTAGTAAATAACCTTTTCTATAGTTCGGGCCAAATCCCTTTAATGGCAGATGGAACACTCATTGAGGGGGATGTAGAAGTACAAACAAATCAAGTGTTGAAAAATCTTGAAGCTGTATTAAAGGAAGCCGGCGCTTCTTTAGAAACAGTCATCAAAACAACAGTATTTATAAAAAACATGGATGATTTTGCAAGAATAAATGCTGTTTATGAAAAATTCTTTTCTAAACACAAGCCAGCAAGATCATGTGTTGAGGTAGCTAGGCTACCTAAAGATGTGCTCATTGAAATAGAGGTTGTTGCACTAGTTAAAAATTAAGGTTATACGTTCAATTATGAACATTTTGTGACAATGTTAAAGTATATTAAAAAAAACCATTTATTTTCGCATTTTTTAACCATTAAAAGAAGGAATTTAAGAAAATATGTTGAAACATATATCATGTCTTATTTAATGGAAAAAGGTGGTGGCATAAATGGAAGTTACTGACGTGAGACTACGCCGTGTTAACACGGAAGGACGTATGCGTGCAATCGCATCGATTACAATTGATCATGAGTTTGTTGTGCATGACATCAGAGTAATTGATGGAAATAATGGTATGTTTGTAGCGATGCCAAGTAAAAGAACTCCAGATGGAGAATTTAGAGATATCGCTCACCCAATCTCCTCTCAAACACGAGAGAAGATTCAAAATGCAGTCTTAGCCGAGTATGAAAAGGTTGGGGACATTGAACAAATTGAATACGAAGAAGCAGGAGCTTCTTAAAAATTAGAATGGCTACAGGGATATCCTGTAGCCATTCTTTCTTTTTAAGTCGTAATAACATTTGTTGTTGGTAAATTGGTCTAATAAAATTACACTAGCAGGCCAACGGTAAATGAAAGGGTTTACAAATGAAAACAAAATGAACATTAAGGAATGGTGCTTGATTTGGCAACTAATTTAAGATATATTCGTAATGGAAAATAGAACGGTTGGAGGGTAATTATGAGCAATCGCTATGCGGTAGTTTTAGCTGCTGGTCAAGGTACAAGAATGAAATCTCGACTTTACAAAGTGTTACATCCTGTTTGTGGTAAACCGATGGTTAAGCATGTCGTTGATAACGTTTTATCAATTGGCGTCGAAAAAATTGTTGTTGTCGTAGGTCATGGCGCAGAGCTTGTTAAGGACACTGTTGGGACAAAAGTTGAATTTGTTTTGCAACAAGAACAGCTAGGTACTGGTCACGCAGTGATGCAAGCAGAGGATATTTTAAAAGATAAACAAGGAACAACCGTTGTGTTATGTGGTGATACTCCCCTAATCACAGAGGAGACCATTGCACAACTAATCAATTATCACGAAGAACAGCAAGCGAAAGTTACGGTTCTAACTGCGGTCACAGATGACCCAAAAGGATACGGACGTATTGTTCGTAATAGTAATGGTGATCTAAAACGAATAGTCGAGCATAAGGATGCCAACGAACATGAACGCAGCATAAAGGAGATTAATACGGGGACGTATTGCTTTGACAATGCTGCACTTTTTGCTGCGCTTAAACAGGTGCGAAATGATAACAGCCAAGGAGAATACTATTTGCCAGATGTCATCGAAATTTTGCAAAAAGAAAATAAATTAATTAAAGCTTATCAAACCCCAAATTTTGAAGAAACTATTGGTGTAAATGATCGAATAGCTTTAGCGAATGCTCAACACATATTACAGATGCGCGTGAACGAAAAGCATATGAGTAACGGTGTGACGCTAATTGATCCCAACAATACATACATAGATATAGATGTATGTATTGGAAGGGATACCGTTATCTACCCTGGAACGGTGATCACTGGTCATACGACAATTGGAGAAAACTGTAGTATTGGCCCTAATTCGGAATTGAATAACAGTTTAGTCGGGAATGATACGATTATAAAACAGTCTTGTGTGAGTGATAGTGAAATAGGAGCAGAAGTTGCAATCGGTCCGTTCGCCCATATTCGACCGTTATCAAAAATTGATGACCGTGTGCGTGTTGGAAATTTCGTAGAAATAAAAAAATCAACCTTTGGTAAGGGAAGCAAAGCATCGCACTTAAGTTATATTGGTGACGCAGAGATTGGTGAGGATGTAAATCTAGGTTGTGGTTCGATTACTGTTAATTACGACGGTAACAACAAATTTTTGACGAGAGTAGAAGATGGGGCTTTCATAGGTTGTAACTCGAATCTAATCGCTCCTGTACATGTAGGAAAGGGTGCCTATGTAGCGGCCGGATCAACAATTACAGAAGACGTCCCGGGTAATTCCCTTGCGATTGCTAGACAAAGACAAACAAACAAACTTAATTATACGAATAAAGGTAACTAATAAATGGAGGTAAACCTAATAATGTCGAAGTATAAAGATCCAAGTTTAAAAGTATTCTCGTTAATGTCGAATCAAAAATTAGCAAAAAAGATTACGGAGCATATCGGAATTGAATTAGGTAAATGCTCAGTATCACGCTTTAGTGACGGAGAAATTCAAATTAATATTGAAGAAAGTGTTAGGGGTTGTGACATCTTTGTCATTCAATCGACTTCAGCACCAGCTAACGAGCATATTATGGAGTTATTAATTATGATCGATGCTCTTAAAAGGGCAAGTGCTAAAACGATTAATGTAGTAATGCCTTACTATGGTTATGCACGTCAAGATCGCAAAGCAAGGGCACGTGAGCCAATCACAGCGAAGCTAATTGCAAACATTCTTGAAACAGCTGGTGCATCAAGAGTTATTACATTAGATTTACATGCTACTCAAATCCAAGGGTTTTTCGACATTCCCGTAGATCAATTAGTGGGTGTGCCTCTATTATCGGACTATTTTCAAGAGAAGAATCTTGAAGACATTGTCATTGTTTCGCCAGACCACGGTGGTGTTGTTAGGGCAAGGAAAATGGCCGATCGTTTAAAGGCTCCGATTGCAATTATTGATAAAAGAAGACCAAAGCCAAATGTCTCTGAAGTAATGAATATTGTTGGTAACATTGAGGGAAAAACCGCTATTATTATTGATGACATTATTGACACAGCTGGAACGATCACACTTGCAGCAAATGCCCTAGTTGATTGTGGTGCTAAGGAAGTTTATGCTTGTTGCACACATCCTGTTTTATCAGGACCAGCAATAGAAAGAATTCAAAATTCAAAAATAAAAGAATTAGTAGTGACAGACAGTATTCCTCTAAGCGAAGAGCAGATGACAGAAAAGATCGTTCCGTTATCAGTTGGTCCTTTATTGGCGAAAGCGATTATTTATGTTCATGAGGAAAGAGAGGTAAGTAAATTATTTAACTAAATTAGTGGACAAACTATCTCGCTACTGTTTAAAAAAAGAATTATTGGGTAGACCATATAAGGAACTAAAAATAAGAGGTGATTATGTGGCTACGAGTACATTAAAAGCAAGAAATCGAGAAGACTTACGAGGTTCGACGCTTAGAAAGTTGAGAAATGAAGGAGATATACCAGCCGTAATATACGGGGGTGGTATGTCAAATAAAGCTGTTGCAGTGGAATCAACTGAGTTTATAAAAACGTTAAGACAAAGTGGCGTCAATGGAATTATTTCTTTAGAAACGCCTGACGGGAAGTTTGAGGTTATGACTCATGATATGCAGGTTGATCCGCTTAAAGGCAATGTGCTTCACGTTGATTTCTTTAAAGTTGATTTGACATCTAAGATGGATGTCGATGTACCTGTTCATTTAACGGGAGAGTGTTTAGGTGTAAAAGATGGTGGGATTGTACAACAGCCGTTATATGAGCTTTCTGTTCGGTCTCTTCCGGGAGACATACCAGAAACAATAGAGGTAAATATTTCAGACCTTATGATTGGCGATTCTCTTCAAGTGAGAGATTTAACGACCACAGGGAAATATGAAATTAATAATGAACCAGAAGAAGTCATTGTTTCAATTCTTGCACCTTCTTTAAATAACGAGCCGGATGAGCAGCAAGAGGCAGAAGACAAACAAGAAGTAGTCGAACAAGAAGCGGCAGAAGAGTGATATAGTAGGTATAGCCTGTATAGGTTATGCCTTTTTTCTCAATAACTGGTGTTTAGTGTATGCTTTTTACAGATGATACAGTAGCAATAGGGGGAAGGTCGTTTGAAATTAATCATTGGGTTAGGAAATCCTGGAGAAAAATATGAAAAAACGCGGCATAATATTGGATTCGAAGTAATTGAAGAGTGTTCCAGTCGTTTTGGGATCGATATAAATCACCAAAAGTTTAAAAGTGTATACGGATTTAAAATGGTAGATGGAGAGAAGGTGTTTTTATTAAAGCCTTTAACGTATATGAATCTATCGGGTGAAGCAGTAAGACCGTTTATCGATTATTATAAAATTGATATTGAAGATATTGTTGTTGTCTATGATGACCTTGATTTGCCGCCGGGTAAAATTCGCTTGCGTGAAAAAGGGGGACATGGGGGTCACAATGGGATAAAGTCGTTAATTGCACAACTAGGTACAGAAAAGTTTAAACGTATTCGGGTTGGGATAGGAAGGCCTCCTAGCGCGATGCTAGTGCCCAATTATGTTCTAGGAACGTTTACTGGTGAAGAAAAACAGTTGGTAGCAGAAGCAATCACTTATTCAACAAATGCTTGTGAAGCTTGGTTGAAAGATAACTTTTTGAAAGTGATGAGTCAATTCAATTAATATGGATAGATCCTTTCCTTAATGATCATACTGATAAAGAATTCATTATTAAGGGGGGCAACATGTAAATGTCCATACATTATCGCTGTCGCCATTGTGGTACAAACATAGGGACGCTAGAACAAAAAAGTTTAGATTCTAGCCGGCTTGGATTTGACGAACTTGATACAAGTGAGAGAAAAGAAATGATTATTTATGATAATGAAGGAAATCTGCAAGTAAATGCTATTTGTGAGGATTGTCATGAGGCTTTACAGAGAAATCCAGATTTTTATGAAAACGATACATTTATCCAGTAGATAGTTAACAGTAGTAAAAAGTGGTACATTTTGCACACTTCTAAGCTTTGGGCTGATCCAAAGCATTTTTCTGCTTTCTTATAAAAAAAAGTATACTCATGTCTGGCTTTGGAAGCAATGGTTTAAACGCGAAGAGTAATCATAGGTGTAAGAGTTGTTGCTAGAATTTACTGAAGTTAAACTGCGGAATCTCACTGCGTTTACTAGAGTTTTATAACAACGGAGCCGCACTAGTGTATTGTATCTGCGTTTACGCTTATATACATTAGTTTTTTCTTGTTACCAAGTGTAATTTTGTATTAATTTTCGTTCGGAAAATAATATCGGAACGAAATTACAATAGATGTAGTTTTAAGGGGGGCATAGATTGTTAGCTTTAAAAGAATTTTTTTCTAAAGGTGAAGATGTCAAAGCGGTGATAGATGGGATAAAGGCGAATCTCTCTGAGCAACTAGTCTCTGGGCTATCAGGTTCTGCAAGACCATTACTACTTGCTACGATATATGAGCGAACAAAACGACCACAATTACTTGTTACGAATAACTTATATCAAGCGCAGAAGTTATATGACGACTTAAGCACATTAGTAGGGGAAGACGAAGTTTTTCTTTATTCGATTAATGACCTAATCTCATCGGAAGTTGCTGTTGCTAGTCCTGAGATGAAAGGACAAAGAATTGAAGTTTTAAACCACTGGTGTAATCACTCTTCAGGAATTGTTATAACACCCGTTGCGGGCCTTCGAAGACTGATACCACCCAAAGAAGTTTGGAAGAGATGTCAAGTAACGTTCGAGGTAGGGACTGACATAGATTTGTCAAATAAACTAAGTCAGCTCATTCAGGCTGGATTCGAACGAGTTGATATGGTCTCTGCACCAGGGCAGTTCAGTTTGCGCGGAGGAATTATTGATGTATACCCTCTAACCGAGGAATTTCCTGTAAGAATCGAGCTCTTTGACACCGAAGTTGATTCTATTCGATCCTTTGACGTCGATTCTCAAAGATCAAAAGAAAAAATGAATCATATTAGGATTGGTCCTGCCCAAGAGTTTATTTTATTTGACGAACACTTTATTCATGGGGCAAAAGAGCTAAGTGAACGTCTGTCAAATTCTTTAAAAAATGTGAAAAACAGCAAATTAAAAGAGACGATGCGTGAACAAGTTTCATACGAAATAGAAAAACTTAAACAGAAAACGTATTTTGATGAAATGTATAAATATATGTCTCTCTACTATGGTCAAACAACAAGTTTAATCGATTATGTACCAAGAGAAGGTATCTTATTTATAGATGAGATTAGTCGCGTACAAGAGATGGATTCAAACCTTGAAAGGGAAGAGGCTGAATGGCAAACAACATTACTTAGCCAAGGGGCAATCGTATCAGAACTTCAATTATCTAAGAGGTTTGAAGAATTGGTTCAGAAGAAATCAAATCCTTTTATCTATTTATCATTATTTTTAAGGCATGTAGCCCAAACAAGTCCAAAAAACATTATCAATTTTAACTGTAAGTCAGTACAAAACTTTCATGGCCAACTAAATTTACTAAAGAGTGAGGTAGAACGTTGGCAAAAGATGAATTATAAGGTGGTTATCTTAGCAACTGATGATGCTAGAGGGAAAAGAGTTAGTGATATTTTAGAAGATTATCAGATTCAGTCGAAAATAGTAGATCGATCAATGACACTTGGCGGGAAAAACTGTCAAATTATGACGGGTTTGTTATCTAGCGGGTTTGAACTCCCATTACAGAAGCTCATTGTTTTGACTGAGGAAGAAATTTTTACAAAGAAAACTAGGAAGCCTCAAAGAAAGCAAAAATTATCGAATGCAGAGAGAATCAAAAGTTATTCTGAGTTAAAAATTGGCGACTTAGTCGTCCATGTGAATCATGGTATCGGTAAATATTTAGGGATCAAAACGTTAGAAATTAATGATATCCATAAAGACTATTTACATATTACTTATGCAGGAAATGATAAGCTGTTTGTTCCAGTAGAACAAATAGATCAAGTCCAAAAATATGTAGGTTCGGAAGATAAAGAGCCAAAAATTTATGCTCTTGGTGGTAATGACTGGAAGAAAATTAAGAAAAAGGTACAAAAGTCTGTTGAGGATATCGCGGACGATTTAATCAAGTTGTATGCTGAAAGAGAAGCAGCCAAAGGGTACGCTTTTTCAAAAGATGGGCCGGAACAACGGGAGTTTGAATCGACCTTTCCATATCAAGAAACGGAAGATCAACTTCGATGTATACAAGAAATTATGGAAGATATGGAAAAAGAGCGTCCGATGGATCGGTTATTATGTGGAGATGTAGGTTATGGGAAAACAGAAGTGGCTATACGTGCAGCCTTTAAAGCAATCATGGATGGTAAGCAAGTAGCATTTCTCGTCCCAACGACGATTCTTGCTCAACAGCATTATGAAACGGTCCGCGAGCGATTTGCTGGATATCCTATTAACATAGGAATATTAAATAGATTTAAATCAAAAAAATTGCAGACTGAGACAATAAAAGGACTTAATAATGGTACGGTCGATATTGTTATTGGAACTCATCGGCTCTTGTCGAAAGATATTCAATATAAGGATTTAGGCCTATTAATTATTGATGAAGAGCAACGTTTTGGTGTGTCCCATAAGGAAAAAATCAAACAAATAAAAACGAATATCGATGTTTTAACGCTAACAGCGACGCCGATCCCAAGAACACTGCATATGTCAATGTTAGGAGTGAGAGATTTATCTGTCATTGAAACACCTCCAGAAAATCGTTTTCCAATCCAAACGTATGTGGTGGAGTTTAATGAATCCCTCGTTCGTGAGGCGATTGAACGAGAACTTAGTAGAGGCGGACAAGTATACTTTCTTTATAATCGAGTCGAAGAAATTGCACGAATGGCTGACAAAGTTGCACAAATGGTTCCTGACGCAAAGGTTAGTTTTGCACATGGACGAATGAAGGAGACAGAGCTAGAGTCAGTTATGGTAGATTTTCTAGAAGGGAATAGTGACGTACTCGTTACAACAACAATTATTGAAACAGGAGTTGACATCCCAAACGTAAATACATTGATTGTTTACGATGCTGACCGAATGGGCTTATCACAGTTATATCAACTTCGAGGCAGGGTAGGACGGTCAAATCGGGTTGCTTATTCCTACTTTACTTACAAAAAAGATAAAGTGTTAACTGAAGTAGCTGAAAAGCGCCTTCAGTCAATAAAAGAGTTTACTGAATTAGGTTCGGGCTTCAAAATTGCCATGCGTGACTTGTCAATTAGAGGTGCAGGAAATCTATTGGGAGCTCAGCAACATGGATTCATCGACTCCGTTGGTTTTGATTTCTACTCTCAATTGTTAAAAGAAGCAATTGACGAGAGAAAGGGGATAACAAAAGAAGAGCGAAAACTCATTAACGTTGAGATTGACCTAAAAGTAGATGCGTATATACCAGAAAAATTTATTAGTGACTCCAGGCAAAAAATAGATATGTATAAAAGGTTTAAAGCCATTCAAACGTTAAAGGACATCTTAGAGTTGCAGGATGAGATGATCGATCGATTTGGTGACTATCCAAAGGAAGTAAGTTATTTATTTATGATTTCCAAAATTAAAGTTTTAGCTAGGCAGGAAAAGATCAACGCAATTTCGGAAATAAACGGTCAATGTTCAATCTTCCTAGACGAAGATGAAAGTAAAAAAATTGATGGTTTGAAGCTCTTTGAGTTGGTAAACAAGCTAAGCCGCAATATTGTGATTGGAACCGAGGGACCTAAAGTAATATTGAAAATCAATCGTAAACAATTATCAACGGATGACTATTTAGACATGATTGAAACACTGTTAAATAGCTTACCTAAAGTAAAAACGAACTAAAGGTGATACAGTCTTTTTGTCATCAATTATACTCTCTTTCACTTTTGTATGGGGATGGATATCCAATAGACATGTGAACAAATAATTCATCAATTGGTGAATAGTTCTTAGGAAAAGAAGGATAATAAGACCAAGAATTAAGTATTAATTTCTTAGTTCTCTGCTAATGAAATTGATTCCTTACAACCTGTAATTACATCAATGAAAGAGAGGTATCATCTAATGAAAGCTACTGGAATTGTCCGTAGAATTGATGATTTAGGAAGAGTTGTTATTCCAAAAGAAATTAGAAGAACTCTTCGTATTCGAGAAGGAGACCCACTAGAAATATTTGTAGACAGAGATGGAGAAGTTATTTTAAAGAAATACTCACCCATCTCGGAATTGGGAGATTTCGCCAAAGAGTATGCAGAAGCACTATATGAAAGTTTAAATCATACTGTTCTTATCGCAGACCGCGATACATATATTGCCGTTGCAGGAGGATCAAAAAAAGAGTTCGCAAATAAAAACATTGGTGGTCTAGTGGAACAGGCTATGAACGAGCGGCAATCATTGATACAAACATCCCAAGGTGAATACAATATTGTAGGTGATTCTGAAGAATCGATCTCCTCCTACACGATTGCACCCATCATTGCGAATGGTGATCCAATCGGTGCTGTGGTCATGGTTTCAAAAAATGATCGGACGATGGGAGATGTGGAACAAAAACTTGCTGAAACGGCTGCGAGCTTTTTAGCGAGACAAATGGAACAGTAAAGTTAGGAGGGGTATAACCCTCCTATTAATCGTTTTACGGCAAGAAAGCCTAAGCTTTTGAAGTGAAATCAAGTCGCTTCTATGAATGGATTACTTCTAAGTTTTGCTAAAGGGAATGTTCTCCACTAGTGAAACCGTTGTCGAGGGGACTCAGGATTTAGTTGAGCCTCGAACAGTAGTTGTTTTATATTATAACAACAGGTTATTATTAAAGGATAAAAAGAACTTTGCTTATTTCTATCTAAATAAGCCTTTTTCTCGTATAACCAGAATTTATAAAGGGGTTGAAATTGGACTGACGTATAGCTCCAAGATGCATCTGAGCATTTTTTTCAGTGAGGTTTGACGAAGAGCAAGCGGAGCAGGACAGGAGCACATAGCCGATAGGGGGATGCCTTGTTTTCTCTAGACTGGGGTGTTTAATCTGTATCTTTGGAATCAACTTCAACATAATTTTTTTACTATACAATAAAAAGATAAAGGGGTAAAAAGAAATGGGGATTATTAATATTGTAGGTTTAGGTGCAGGGGACATTGACCAAATGCCACTGGGTGTTTATAAGACGTTAATCAGCTCCAAGAAAACATTTTTAAGGACAAAAGAGCATCCCGTTGTAGCTCAGCTAGAAAAGGAAGGCTTTACATATAGCAGTTATGACTATATTTATGAAGAAGAACAAGAGTTTGCTGATGTGTATAGAAGAATTGTTTCACAACTTATCGATGAATCGAAGAATGAAGATATCCTGTACGCTGTACCTGGGCACCCTCTTGTGGCCGAAAGAACCGTCGAATTATTATTAGAGACAAACAAAAATGGAAGTGAGGTAAAAATAGTAGGGGGACAAAGCTTCTTAGACAATATGTATCAAGCTTTAAAGATTGATCCTATTCGCGGTTGTCAAATCGTTGATGGTACGTTGCTTTCAAAAGAGGAGTTGCAAATTAGGCAGCACATAATTATTTGTCAAGTCTATGATGCCTTTGTCGCAAGTGAAGTGAAGCTTACATTGATGGAATTGTTACCTGATGATTATCAAGTTAAAATAGTTACGGCGGCTGGCAGTGCCCATGAAGAGATAATTGAAGTACCATTATATGAACTCGATCGTGCTACTACCTTAAATAATTTAACCGCTGTATACATACCTCCTGTAAAAGAAGATCGTTTATTATACCGAGATTTTCAAAAACTAAGGGAGACGATTTCAACATTAAGGGGACCTAATGGTTGTTCGTGGGATAAAAAACAAACTCACCAATCATTAAAGCCGTACCTTATTGAGGAAGCGTATGAGGTGTTAGAAGCAATAGATGAAGAAGATGTTGATCATTTAATTGAGGAGCTAGGTGACTTGTTACTACAAGTAATGCTTCATGCCCAAATAGGTGAAGATGATGGAATGTTTAATGTCGATGACGTTATTGCAGCAATTAATGAAAAGATGATCAGACGTCATCCGCATGTCTTTAGCAAAGCGGCGAAATTAGATGACGACCAAGTAGTGAACCAGTGGGAGAAGATCAAACAAATCGAGAAAAATACGGAGACAGAATCTCTTTTAGATCATATTCCATTTAGTTTACCTGCTCTTTTAAGAGCATATAACATCCAAAAGAAAGCGGCTAAAGTTGGATTTGATTGGGATAACGTTGAAGATATCTGGTTGAAAATCCAAGAAGAACTAAGAGAATTTGAAATTGAGACAAAAAATAATAATATGGAGTTGGCTAGCAAGGAACTGGGGGATGTACTATTTTCCGTCGTCAATCTTGCAAGGTATTACAAAATTGATCCTGAAATAGCGCTACAAGGAACGAATAAAAAATTCCAACAGCGCTTTGCTTATATTGAAACTGAATTAAGAAAGAGTGGAAAAACATTTGATGAAGTTGAACTCAAAGAACTTGATATCATTTGGGAGAAATCAAAGTTAAGACAAAAACAATAATGCCGTGAAAAGCAAAAAAAGTAGAAGGTAATCGTTATTTTTTACAGAATACTTTTAAAGAGTAGTAAAACATCGACTGGAGAGGATATTGTGAGATTAGATAAATTTTTAAAAGTGTCACGCTTAATAAAGAGACGAACACTCGCGAAAGAAGTATCGGATCAGGGGAGAATACAAGTAAACGGACAACAGGCTAAAGCGAGTACAGTCGTAAAAGCTGGTGATGAATTAGCCATACGTTTTGGACAAAAAATTATCACAGTGCGTATAGAACAAATAAAGGAGACTTCTAAAAAAGAGGAAGCTGGAATGATGTATACGACGATCAAGGAAGAGATGATTAAGGAAGAGCTGTGGTAGAACCTTAATTATTTGTATGGCTTGTTCTACTCTTATCTCAATTTGCATAAGTATAGCATAAAAGGGATAAAGGGAGGATATGCAATGGATCATTATGAATTTGGTACCCCGATGGGTAGAGATAAAAAAGGAAAAGAACATACAATTACAATGCGGGGAAGAAAGCACTTAGATATTACTGGTGTAAAGCAAGTAGAGAGTTTTGATAATGAAGAATTTTTACTTGAAACGGAATTGGGCTTTCTTGCGATCAAGGGGCAAAGCCTTCAAATGAAAAATCTGGATGTTGATCAAGGTATTGTTTCAATTGAAGGGAAGATCTATGATCTAATTTATTTGGATCAACAACAAAATGACCATTCCAAAGGTTTCTTTGGGAAGTTGTTCAAGTGAGTTTAACAGTTCAATTACAAACGATGCTTACGATGATTGCTATGGGAAGCTGGATTGGCGCCTCGGTTGACACGTATGCAAGGATAATAAGGCATCGGAATTTGTATAGATGGGTCATTATCATAAATGATGGGTTATTTTGGATTTTTCAAAGTTTACTGATCTTTTTTGTTTTGCTCCAAGTAAACGAAGGTGAGATGAGGTTTTATATTTTGCTTGCTCTTCTTTGTGGATATGCAGCGTATAGATCTCTATTGCAAAATGCTTACAGAAGGGTATTGGAAAAAACAATACATTTTATTGTTAAGACCTATAAATTTTTGACAAATCTAGTTTTAACATTCATTATAAATCCTACTAAAGTGTTATTGAAACTTTTATACCGCCTGTGTATTATGGTAGTAAGTGGTATTTTGGTCTTGTTGGTTTTCATTGGAAAAATCATATTCATGCCTTTTATATATCTTTTTAAAAAATTATTTAAAAGGTATCGTATTTTTACGAATCTTAAACAGTTCTATATGAAAATCGTACATCGGTTAAAACAAATCTTTGTAAAGAAGTAGTGAGGGGTGAAAGGAAGATGTCATTAGCTAAACATAATATACGAGAGATGAATTCGAGGTATAAACAAGAACAGGAAGCAGCTAATGAAAGACAATTAAGGATGCGCAAAGGCCTTTACCGCCGTCTCACAGCATTAGTATTGTTTATTGTTTTTTTCCTGACAATGACATTCTTCTCTTTTCATTCGCAAAATCGCGTTTTAGGGCAAAAACTGGAACAGAAAGAATACCTAGAAATGAAACTTGAACAGCTTACGTTACAAGAAAGAGACTTGACTGAAGAGATAGATAAATTAAACGATCTTGAATATATTGCAGAAATAGCGAGGAGAGATTATTTTCTCACAAAACCTGGAGAGATTATTTTCAAACTACCAACTTATTCTGAAGATTGACACTCGTTTTTTTAATCATGTATAATTAATAAGAATGATATCATTTCTAAGGAGGATCACTTTTTTCATGTCAATCGAAGTAGGCAGCAAGTTACAAGGAAAAGTAACAGGAATAACCCATTTTGGAGCTTTTATAGAGTTGCCAGGTGGAAACACAGGCCTTGTGCACATTAGTGAAGTAGCAGATAACTATGTGAAAGACATTAATGAATTTTTAAAGGTCGGTGATGAAGTAGAAGTAAAGGTTATTGCTGTAGAAAAGGATGGTAAAATTGGCTTATCAATTCGTAAAGCTAAAGAGCGACCGGTAGAAGAGAAAGAAATACCAAAACCGCAAAAACGTCCTTCTCGTAGTCCTGAGCGTCCTTCGGGATCTCGCAATCAAGCACGTCCACAAGTATCTTTTGAGGATAAAGTGAGTAGATTCTTAAAAGATAGTGAAGAAAGATTATCGTCATTGAAAAGAAACACTGAATCAAAACGTGGAGGTCGAGGTGCTAGAAGAGGCTAATCTACTTGCTTCAATTGACAGTTAATAGTAAATATAAATGATTTAGAGGTTGTTGCTCTCGTAACAACCTCTTTTGGTATTTGTCTAACGTGTAATCTATAAGGTTATGTTTTGAACGAACAACATTTAACTGATTTTAAAAAAATAATCAGTGCGTTACGATCAAATGAAATTAGTAGTTTTTTCGTCTCTGTTTTACAGTATTGGTGAAGTTATGTAAAAGATCTCTTAAGTTTTCGTGGGATTTTGCCGCGCGATACAGAAATGAGTCGAACAGTTTTTTAACCATGCTCTGTGATTTTGACAAAATAATAGATGGACATCTGTTTATAATGAAACCACGATATCAAAATAGGTGGTGGCTTAATTTGTTTCAAAAGGTATTAAAAACAGTAGACTCTAATAAAGGTTTAGCATCTATCCAATCACTCCCATTTAGACATAAAAAAGTTAGGATCAACACGCCAAAACTACTATCAACTATTTTTTATAAGTGGGGGTTTTTGGTTTTTATTATTGGTTTTTTACTTGGTAGAGCGTTACTTTTATCAGATATGACCCCTTTTATTTTACCCTTTTTTGCCGCGGTATATTTATTAAAGAATGAGAGATCGATCGTTGCAATGGTTGCTTTGCTATTGGGGTCTATTCTTTCATCTCCATTGAATGGGATTTACACCTTTGTAGGATTATTAGTTTTTCTTATTATCAATCGTTCTTTTTACAATGTATATGAGGACAAACGAAAACTATACCCTTATTTTGTTTTTTGTTCATCCGTGATTACAAGATTAAGTCTACTGTACATAGCCGAGGGTTTTCTTTCTGGTTATTCATGGATGATTACAATTGTCGAAGCAGGACTAAGTTTCATTTTAACCATGATCTTCTTTCAAAGTGTGCCATTTGTGACAGAAAAGAAGAATTCACGTTCATTAAAGAATGAAGAGATTATCTGCTTAATTATATTATTAGCATCAATTATGACTGGTACTGTCGGTTGGGTTTATTATGGTTTAACACTCGAATACGTGTTTGCTAGGTACTTAGTGTTGCTTTTCGCCTTTGTAGGGGGTGCAGCCATCGGCTCAACCGTTGGCGTTGTTACAGGTTTAATCGTGAGTATGGCTAGTGTTGCCAGTATCCATCAAATGAGTTTGTTAGCTTTTTCAGGATTATTAGGTGGACTATTAAAAGAGGGAAAAAAAATTGGGGTAGGTATTGGGTTGTTAATAGGAACACTGCTAATTGGTCTTTATGTAGACGGAAACTCGAACATTTACTCGACACTTGCAGAATCTTCATTAGCCATCATTGTATTTTTACTAACGCCGAAAGAGTTAATACAAAATCTAGCGAAATATATCCCTGGTACTACAGAATATTGGAAAGAGCAACAACAGTATTTAAGGAAGTTTCGTGATGTAACGGCAGGAAAAGTCGAGCAATTTTCAACCTTATTTGAAACACTCTCGAATAGCTTCTCAAATATTGATGTAACACCGGAGGCTGACGACAGGGAACAAGAGGTAGATTACTTTTTAAGTAATGTAACGGAGAAAACTTGCCAAATGTGTTTTAAAAAACAGCAATGTTGGACAAAGCAATTTGAAAAAACATACGATTATATGCAACGTATTATGATTGACTCTGAACAAGAAGATCAAATTTGTAAAAGGTTAAGATCTGATTGGTCGAGATACTGTATTAAGGCTGAAAAAGTGATTCATGTCATTAATCAAGAACTGAACCAATTCCAGGCAGGGAAAAAGTTAAAAAGACAACTAGTAGAAAGTCGAAAGTTAGTTGCCGATCAATTATTAGGTGTTTCAAAGGTGATGGATGATTTTGCTAAAGAAATACAAAAAGAGAGAGAAAATTTGGATTTTCATGAAGAGCAGATTGTTGATGCACTGCGTGATGCGGGCGTGAATATTGGCCATGTTGAAATTTATCAATTAGATGAAGGAAATGTGGACATTGAGATGAGTATTTCTACTAACGAACATGGGGAATGCGAAAAAATAATCGCTCCTATGCTTTCAAATATATTAGAAGAGACAATTATCGTAAAGAAAATTGAAAGTGACTACTATCCAAATGGATACTTAAGTGTAGGCTTTAGTTCTGCCAAACAATTCATTGTTGATATAGGAGTGGCTACGGCTGCAAAGGGTGGAGCATTAGTATCTGGCGATTGTTATTCAACCATGGAAATAGGCCCTGGGAAATTCGCAGTTGCAATTAGTGATGGGATGGGAAATGGTGAAAGAGCTTATTTAGAGAGTAATGAAACGTTACAGTTATTGCAAAATATCCTTCAATCCGGCATTGAAGAGACTGTAGCAATCAAGTCTGTTAATTCGGTATTGTCTTTAAGGTCAACGGATGAGATATTCTCCACATTGGATTTAGCGATGATTGATTTACAAGATGCTACGTCCAAATTCTTAAAAATTGGTTCAACACCTAGTTTCGTAAAACGAGGAAGTTATGTAAAAATGGTCGAAGCGAGTAATCTACCGATGGGTATTCTTAATGAATTTGAAGTTGATGTTGTCAGTGAGCAATTAAAAGCCGGAGATCTATTAATCATGATGAGTGACGGGATTTTCGACGGTCCAAAACATATTGAAAATAAAGAATTATGGATGAAGCGTATTATTTCTGAAATCAATACAACTCACCCTCAAGAAATTGCTGACCTAATCATTGAGCAAGTGATTAGAAGCAGTGGCAACGTGATTGAAGACGATATGACTGTAGTAGTTTCCTATATAAAAAGAAACATGCCTAAGTGGGCGGCAATCCCAACTAAAGCAACTGATATTTTAAGGAAGGCGTAAGGAAGCACAAAAAGTTTGAAAAAAGCCCATGATCTAGTATAAATTCTCCTAAATTAGTAAATGATGGTACCATTAAAATCGTTTGGAGGGGAAAGGCATGGGTAAAGGAACACTTAAACAAATTCTATTATTAACAGATGGTTGCTCAAATTCCGGGGAAGATCCAGTGGCGATCGCAGCGCTTGCTAGAGAAGAAGGAATTACCGTTAATGTTATTGGCGTAGTTGAGGATGATCGGATTAGTGAAAAGGGAATAAATGAAATTAAAGAAATTGCACTCTCAGGTGGGGGCATTAGTCAAGTCGTTTACGCACGCCAATTAGCCAAAACAGTACAAATGGTAACGCGCAAAGCCATGACACAAACAATACATGGAGTTGTAAATAAAGAGTTAGCGCAGATTTTGGGAGATGGCAAGGAGCTGGAAGATTTGCCGCCTGAAAAACGAGGGCAAGTAATGGAAGTAGTCGATGAACTTGGAGAAACAATGGATTTAGAAGTACTCATTCTCGTCGATACGAGTGCAAGTATGAGCAATAAGCTTGCAATGGTACAAGAGGCGCTAATAGACCTTTCAATTAGTTTGAATTCTCGGATTGGCGCCAATCGTTTTTCTCTCTACTCATTTCCTGGGAAAAGGAAAGATATTGACAAGCTTGTAGGCTGGACACCTAAGATTGAATCACTGTCAGGAGTCTTTCATAAACTATCATCAGGAGGAATCACGCCGACCGGCCCTGCATTACAGGAAGCTCTAAATAAGTTTTCTAGTGTAAGAAAAAGGAGTTTGTTTGATCATGAACAGTATCAAGAAGAGTCAGGCTTGTAGTCTCCCTGTTGGATATAAGTTAGTTGGAAAGTGGCACCGAACACCGTATACGATTATCAAAAAATTAGGCTATGGCGCAACCGGATCTGTTTATCTAGCAGAAGCGCCAGTTGGACAAGTAGCAATAAAAATAGGATTAGACAATATGGCTATTACGTCAGAAGTAAACGTCCTAAAGCATTTTTCAAAGGTCCGAGGACAAATCCTTGGGCCTTCTTTAATCGATGTCGATGATTGGAAGACAGCGGAAGGTACGATACCTTTTTATGCGATGGAATATTTAAAAGGAGATGACATCTTTCAATTTCTTTCTAATAAAGGAGCAGAGTGGGTCGGAATTTTAATGGTGCAACTATTAGGTGACTTGGACCGTCTTCATCAGGCAGGTTGGGTATTTGGTGACTTAAAACCTGATAACTTAATCATTGTTAGTTCCCCTACGCGTATTCGATGGATAGATGTAGGAGGCACAACATTAATCGGAAGGTCAATAAAAGAATATACTGAGTTTTATGACCGTGGATACTGGGGGCTAGGCTCGAGGAAAGCTGACCCCGCTTATGATTTGTTCGCTGTGGCGATGATTATCATTAACATTTTTTATCCAAATCGATTTGAGAAGAATGGTGAAGGGCTAAAACAATTAAAACAGAAAATAGAAAAGAATCCAATTCTTAAAAACTTCCAAAGTGTTTTGATGCAAGCACTTCAAGGTAAATACAGCGATGCCCAACTAATGAGAAAAGATTTAATTGAAACGATGGGGAAAGTTACCCATCAACCGAAGAACCGGAAAGAAATTAAAACTGTAAAAAACAAAAAAAATATAAAAAGTAAAAAGAAATCGAAAGGAATTGTTGAAACAATTTTATTTACCTCTTTTCTTCTATTAGCTTATATCCTATACTTATTTGGACAAATGATGTAATAAATTGGGCTATTTGCTGAAGATGGTTTTACGAGTCCAGTGGAGGTAAAAATGGGCAAAGCGGAAAAGATGATGGATATATGCTTGTTAGCAGGTGAAATTATGCTTTCTTACGGAGCTGAAACCTATCGTGTAGAAGAAACGTTAGAGCGTATGGCAAAGGCAGCTCTTCTTAAAAATGTTAATAGTTTCGTAACAACGACGGGTATTTTCTTGTCCTTTGAAGAAGAGGGAAGAGGAGATTTCATGCAGATGGTTCGTGTTGCGGAAAGATCACAAGATTTAAATAAAGTTACGTTAGTAAATCAAGTTTCCAGAGAGTTTGTCGTAGGTAACATGACCATAGAAGAGGCGGAAGAACAACTCGGGAAAATAAGAACTTCTATTAATTATCCTGTTTGGTTAGTACATCTAGCCTCAGGTGCCGCTGGGGGGAGTTTTTCTTACTTGTTTGGTGGCGAATTAAAAGATATCTTGCCGGCTTTTATTGCGGGTTTAATCGCTAGTATTTTCTTATTTGAAATTGAAAAGTTATTTAAAGTGAAGTTTTTTGCAGAATTTATTGCGGCATTTGTAGGGGGTAGCGTTGCAATATTACTAGTTTTCTTAGGGATGGGTACGAGCTTAAATCAGATAATTATCGGAACATTAATGCCGTTAGTTCCTGGAGTGCCTCTTACCAATGCTGTGAGAGATTTGATGAGTGGTGATCTTGTGGCAGGTGTTAGTCGGGGAGCTGAAGCTCTAGTCACATCATTGTTTATAGCGATTGGTATAGCGTTAGCAATTACACTTTTTGTTTAATGTGGTAAAATGTAAAGGTAATAATGGAAGTAAGGGTGAGCATATTGGTTTTAGAATTATTTATCTGTTTTATTGCGACAGCATCATACGGAATTATCTTTAGCGCACCTAAAAAATCTTTAATCTTAGGTGGATTCATCGGTATGATTGCCTGGATTGTGTATCGTACACTTCCTAGTTATGGAGTGACAACTGTCTTTGCGACAAGTATTGCCTCTGTCATAACAGCATCCATTTCTCATTACCTTGCTAGAAAACTAAGATTTCCTGCTACAGTGTTTAGTATCCCGGGGATTATTCCTTTAGTTCCTGGTAGTAAGGCTTACTATACGATGATTGCTTTCTTAGAAGGTGATTATATAGGGGGACTAGAGCTAGGGATAGACACGATGCTACAAGCAGGAGCGATAGCGGCCGGACTAGTATTTGCTTTAGTAGTTTTCTCATATGGAAGGGGGATAGGGTATCGTAATGAAACAAATCGTTCTCCATTTTATAAAAAAACATAAGTTACTCTTTGCGGGGGCAAAAGTCATAGTAGGTGTTTCTGGCGGACCCGACTCGCTTGCATTACTTCACTTTTTATGGAAATATAGGGAGTATTATTCGATCACGATAATAGCAGCCCACGCAGAACATGGACTTCGAGGTCTAGCGTCAGAAGAAGACTATCATTTCGTTGAGTCGTTCTGTAACAAACACTCAATCAACTTCATTGGCAAAAAGTTAGATGTAATAGCTTATCAGAAAAAAGAAGGTGTCAGTGTACAAGTCGCCGCGAGGGATTGTCGCTATGCTTTTTTTAAAGAAGTATTATTAGAGACAGGTTCACATATATTAGCCTTAGGTCATCACGGGGATGATCAAATTGAAACAATGCTAATGAGGCAAGTAAGAGGAGCGTATGGTTCTAGTCTATCAGGTATTCCTGTTAAACGATCTTTTTATGGAGGAACGATCATTCGTCCATTTTTAGCAGTTTGCAAGGATGAGATTATTCAATATTGCATCGATGAGGTTTTAGAGCCTCGTAGTGATGCCAGCAATGATTCTCAAAAATATACACGAAATCGGTTTAGAACAAACATTTTACCATCATTAAAAAGAGAGAATCCCTCGGTTCATCTTCGCTTCCAGCAACAAAGCGAGCTGTTAAAGGAAGATGAGGATTACTTAACGGAACTGACTCATACACATCTGAAAGAATGTATAATGAGGAAGGAGTCAGATTCAATAACGCTCTCGGTAGAACCGTTTAAGAATCTACCTATCCCTTTACAAAGAAGAGGCTTTCATCTAATATTAAAATATCTTTATGGGCATAGCTTTCCAACCATCTCAACAATACATATTTCAAATTTTATTCATTTAATAAATGCCGATCGTTCTTTTGCACAAATCTACCTCCCTAAAGGGTTAAAAGTTATAAAGTCTTATAACCAGTGTATAATTTCTTTTTGTTGCACTGATAACCAAGATGGATATCACTATCGCCTATCAACACCAGGGATTGTTCAAGTTAAAAAGGGAAAGATATTGAGTGAGGAGTTAAATGCAGCGCCTAGTTTCCTTTCAAAAAATCAAGCTTTATTTGATGCAACAAAGTTGAGTACACCTCTTTATATTCGAACTAGGAAAAAAGGGGATCGAATTTGTGTAAAAGGAATGAATGGATCAAAAAAAGTAAAGGATATTTTTATTAATGAAAAAATTGAACGGAACGAGCGCGATGGGTGGCCAATTGTTGTAGATAATGATGATCAAATCATTTGGCTGCCTGGGCTAAGACCGTCATGCTTGGCAAGCCCTTCAGAGAAAACAAAAAGGTTTCTGTTGTTGACACTATTTGAAAATTGAGGAATTAAGCAAATTAGTTTTTGTAGGAGGTTTTTTAGGAGTATGATGAAGGATGAGATCAAAAGTGTACTTTTTTCAGAGGAAGAGATTCAGACAAAAATAAGAGAGCTTGGAAAAACTCTTACGGAAGAGTATAAAGACCGCTTTCCTCTTGTTGTAGGCGTTTTAAAGGGCGCAATGCCCTTTATGGGAGACTTAACAAAGAGAATGGATACACATCTCGAAATGGATTTTATGGATGTATCTAGCTATGGAAATGAAATGGTCTCTTCAGGTGAAGTGAAGATTTTAAAGGACTTGGATACTTCTGTTGAGGGAAGAGACGTATTAATCATTGAAGATATTATAGACAGCGGGTTGACACTAAGTTATTTAGTGAAGTTATTCCAATACAGAAAGGCCAAAACAGTAAAGATTGTCACACTTCTTGATAAGCCTGAAGGGAGAAAGGTTGACTTGAAACCTGATCTAACTGGGTTCATTGTCCCGGATGAATTTGTTGTTGGCTATGGGTTAGACTACATAGAACGTTATCGTAACTTACCTTATATCGGAATACTGAAGCCTGAGGTTTATCAAGGCTAATGGTTTTGGTGGATGTTGTTAATGTGATAAGATATTCTAAGCTTACTTGTCTTTGGGAGGAGGTCAATAATGAATCGTGTTTTTCATAATACTGTATTTTATTTATTAATATTTTTAGTCATTGTAGGTATAGTTAGTTGGTTTAATGATCCTACAACCAAGCCAGTTGAACTTACATATGGTGAATTTCAGATGTATTTAGAAGCAGGTGACGTAAAAACTGTTTCGATGCAACCTGAAAGACAAGTTTATGTCATGGTTGGGCAATTAAGGACGATGCAAGAAAACGAATCTTTTGTTGTTAACGTCCCTATATCAGATATCGCTATTGAAGAGGTGCTAACAACAGCCCAACAAGGCGGTACAAAACTTGAAGTTTTGAAAGCTGAGCAGGCAAGTCCATGGGTGACATTTTTTACCGGAATTATTCCGTTTGTGATTATTTTTATTCTTTTCTTCTTCTTGTTGAGCCAGGCTCAAGGCGGAGGCAGTCGTGTTATGAACTTTGGCAAAAGTAAAGCCAAGCTTTATAATGATGAAAAGAAAAAAGCGAAGTTTAAAGATGTAGCTGGAGCGGACGAAGAAAAGCAAGAGCTTGTTGAAGTTGTGGAGTTCTTAAAAGATCCAAGGAAATTTGCTGCCATTGGTGCAAGGATTCCCAAAGGGGTCCTACTAGTTGGGCCACCAGGAACAGGTAAAACGCTTCTAGCTCGTGCAGTTGCTGGTGAAGCCGGTGTTCCGTTCTTCTCGATAAGTGGTTCGGATTTTGTAGAGATGTTCGTTGGTGTAGGTGCTTCGCGTGTGCGTGATTTGTTCGAAAACGCAAAGAAGAATGCGCCATGTATTATCTTTATAGACGAAATTGATGCTGTAGGTCGCCAACGTGGTGCTGGTCTTGGTGGGGGTCATGATGAGCGTGAACAAACACTTAACCAATTACTTGTGGAAATGGACGGCTTTGGCGCAAACGAGGGTATTATTATCGTTGCTGCTACGAACCGTGCGGATATTTTGGATCCAGCCTTGTTAAGACCTGGTCGTTTTGATCGTCAAATATTAGTCGGTCGTCCAGATGTAAAAGGAAGAGAAGCGGTGTTAAAAGTACATGCCCGTAATAAGCCGCTAGCTGAAGATGTGAACCTTAAGACAATTGCTACTCGCACCCCAGGTTTCTCTGGTGCCGATTTAGAAAACTTATTAAATGAAGCGGCCCTTGTAGCTGCTCGTTCAAATAAAAAGAAAGTCGATATGAACGATGTAGAAGAAGCTATCGACCGTGTTATTGCGGGACCTGCGAAGAAAAGCCGTGTTATTTCTGAGAAAGAAAAGAAAATTGTAGCTTACCATGAGGCGGGGCATACAGTAGTAGGTGTAAAACTAGAAAGTGCAGATATGGTCCACAAAGTGACAATTGTTCCGCGTGGTCAAGCTGGAGGGTATGCGGTCATGTTACCGAAAGAAGATCGCTACTTCATGACAAAGCCTGAATTGCTTGATAAAATTGTCGGCTTATTAGGTGGCCGTGTAGCTGAAGAAATTATTTTTGGCGAAGCGAGCACCGGGGCTCATAATGACTTTCAAAGAGCAACTGGAATTGCGCGTAAGATGGTCACTGAATATGGAATGAGTGATAAGTTGGGTCCAATGCAGTTTGGCTCAGGTCAAGGTGGAAACGTCTTTCTTGGGCGTGATATCAATAACGAGCAAAACTATAGTGACTCTATTGCATACGAGATTGATTTAGAGATGCAAAAAATTATTAAAGAGAGTTACGAACGCTGTAAATCCATCTTGCTCGAAAATAAGGATAAGCTCGAACTTATTGCCCAAACATTACTAGAGGTTGAAACGTTAGATGCTGAACAAATTAAAGCGTTAATGAACGATGGAAAACTTCCTGAAGAGCATCATACGAACAACATCTCAAAAGAAGCAAGTGATGAGTCTGATTCTGATCAAGTGAAAGTAAATATCCAAACAAAAAAAGAAGAAAATACTTTAGAGGTTAACACTGAGGAAAGCGACAAGCTTTAACATAAAGTATTATACTTAATAGTGTGAGTTAGTAAAGATGATCTCTTTACAAAGAGTGTCTAATCAGACACTCTTTTTTTGAGACTAACTAAAGGGTGGCGAGGAAATTGATATTTGTAATCGATGTTGGGAATACAAATATAGTGCTAGGTGTTTATCATAAAGACATATTAACACACCATTGGCGCATGGAAACGAGCAGACAAAAAACCGAAGATGAGTATGGGATGATTGTTAAGCAATTTTTCGCAAACGAGGGCTTAAAACTTAGTGATATTAAAGGAATTATTATATCATCGGTTGTCCCGCCGATCATGTATTCACTAGAACAAATGTGTAAAAAATACTTTTCAATAGCTCCGATGGTGATAGGTCCTGGTATTAAAACTGGTTTGAATATAAAGTATGACAACCCAAAAGAAGTAGGCGCGGACAGAATTGTAAATGCAGTTGCGGCGATTGAGCTTTATGGTAGTCCGTTAATTATTGTTGATTTCGGTACTGCAACTACCTATTGTTATGTGAATGAATTAAACCAATATATGGGTGGGGCGATTGCTCCAGGGATAGGTATTTCTACAGAAGCGTTATACACCCGTGCATCAAAGCTTCCAAGAATAGAGATCGCAAAGCCTAAGGATATTATTGGGAAAAACACAGTTACTGCCATGCAATCGGGTATATTATATGGTTATGTAGGTCAGGTTGAAGGAATCGTAGCAAGAATAAAGTCACAAGCAGCGGTAGACCCTAAGGTTGTTGCAACGGGTGGACTAGCATCACTTATTTCAAAAGAATCTAGCGTCATTAATATTGTTGATCCATTTTTAACCTTGAAAGGGTTAAAAATGATCTACCAAAAAAATATAGATTGATATAAGAGTGAAAAACAACGATTAAATAAAAATCTAGAAGCGTGTTCGTCGTTGAACTCGCTTCTCTTTTTAAGGAGAAGGAAAAATGAATGATTATTTAGTAAAAGCGATTGCGTTTGATGGGAAAGTACGTGCCTATGCTGTAAATACAACAAAGATGGTCGGAGAAGCCGTTAAACGACACGACTCCTGGCCTACAGCTTCAGCTGCCTTAGGTAGGGCAATGACGGCGACGACGATGATGGGTGCGATGCTTAAAGGTGATGATAGATTAACGGTCAAAATTGAAGGTGGAGGTCCCATCGGTCCGATTATTGTAGACAGTAACGCAAATGGAGAAACAAGAGGGTATGTAGGAAACCCTAAAGTCGACTTTGACTTGAATGAGCATGGGAAATTGGATGTCAGAAGCGCTGTTGGGACAACAGGATCGCTCTCTGTTGTAAAAGATATTGGCATGAGAGATTACTTCACAGGAAGTGTTCCTATTGTATCTGGGGAGTTAGGCGAGGACTTCACGTACTATTTTGCATCTTCTGAACAAACGCCAGCGTCTGTAGGTGTGGGTGTTCTTGTTAACCCAGACGGCACTATTTTAGCTTCTGGTGGCTTTATTCTTCAATTAATGCCTGGAGCTGACGATGAAACAATTGACCTAATAGAAGGTAAATTATCAAAAATACCCCCGGTTTCAAAGTTAATTGAATCCGGTAAGTCTCCGGAAGAGCTGATTTTCACGCTTTTAGGAGAAGAAAATGTTAAGATTCTAGATAAAATGAATGTCACTTTTAAATGTAAATGCTCAAAAGAAAGAATAGCTGATGCTATTATTAGTTTAGGCACAATAGAAATTCAACAAATGATCGATGAAGACGGAGGAGCAATGACGGAATGTCATTTTTGTAATGAGACATATACGTTTGACAAAGCTGAGTTAGCGAATTTACTTGAGCAAGCGAAATCATCGTTGTAATTAAGTTGGAGAATTTCCATCTCTACTAAAAATGAGGTTGTGACGTAAATAATAGCATGTTTTCTAAATGAATGATTTTAATTACCCATATTTTTGAAATGTATTGACATAATTTTCTGTATCTGCTAGGATATAATCAAATATTAATCCAATAAAAATACTCGACTTTAAAACCAAGGAGGTTACGAAAATGAAAGTTGTCAATTCAATAACAGAGTTAATTGGTCAAACGCCTTTAGTAAAATTAAATAAGCTAGTCACCGAGGACCATGCGGATGTTTATCTAAAACTAGAGTACATGAACCCTGGAAGTAGTGTAAAAGATCGTATCGCTTTAGCAATGATTGAGGCTGCGGAAAGAGATGGGAAATTAAATTCTGATAGTATAATTATAGAACCTACAAGCGGTAACACCGGAATCGGATTAGCGATGGTCGCTGCTGCAAAAGGCTACCGCACCATTTTGGTGATGCCAGAAACGATGAGTTTAGAGCGTAGAAATTTATTGCGCGCATATGGAGCCGAGTTAATCTTGACGCCTGGACCTGAGGGGATGGGAGGCGCAATTAGGAAGGCGACTGAGCTGGCTAAAGAGAAAGGTTACTTTATGCCTCAACAGTTTGAGAATGAAGCAAATCCTGAGGTTCACCGTTTAACAACGGGTAAAGAGTTAGTTGAGCAAGTTGGAGATCAACTTGATGGGTTTGTAGCTGGAATTGGTACTGGTGGAACAATCACTGGAGCAGGCGGAGTATTAAAAGAAAAGTTCCCTAACCTTCTAATCGCTGCAGTTGAGCCTGTCGATTCTCCTGTATTATCAGGAGGTAAACCAGGTCCGCATAAAATTCAGGGGATCGGTGCAGGATTTGTTCCTGATATTTTAAATACAAAAATCTATGACGAGGTTATACAAATTAGCACGGACGAAGCTTTTGAGTATGCTCGCCGTGCTGCGAGAGAAGAAGGTATTCTGGGTGGGATATCGTCAGGGGCTGCAATTAGCGCAGCGTTGAAGGTGGCAAAAAAGTTAGGAAAAGGGAAAAAAGTAGTTGCGATTATCCCAAGTAATGGAGAGCGATATTTAAGCACGGCTTTATACCAATTTGAAGATTAAGAAAGTGGTCCTTATGGGACCGCTTTTTGTATATACAGACGAGAAGACTTAAAAATTCCTTTTTGTCCGTTCGCTATTAGTGATAAAATAATTTTAATTAATTCAGATAAACTATAAACAAATGTGTATGTTGGAGAGTGAATTTTTTGAATAAAAATGGAACAGGGCATCGTATAAAACGTCTTCCACTAGCTAAGGCGGTACATATCAAGAACTTTGACTGGTTTGCAAAATATAAGGAATTAACAAAAGACCGGTCGCACCATGTTATTTTGGAAAGTGGTCGCGGTGGAAGGTACAATATTATTGGATTAGAACCATGGGCGATACTAAGAGGGAAAGATGAAGAGCTATTTATCGAATATGATCATGAAAAGCTAGTGAAAACAGGTCCTCTTTTGGATTCGATGAAAGAATGGATGGCTGAATACACTACTGCCGTTGAAGAAGCACTCCCAGATTTCCAGGGCGGAGCGATCGGCTATTTAAGTTATGACCTGATTAGACAAATTGAAAAAATCCCGAACGTAAGTGAAGATGATCTAACTACTTATGATTTATACTTTTTATTATTTAATGATGTCTTTGTTTATGATCAAACAGATGAATGTTTCTGGATTATCACGCATTACGACGATGGAAAAGTTGAAGAGGCTAAAAAAAGATTAGTTGAGTTAGAACAACTTTGGACCAGCCCAGCTAAGGAGAGACTATGGGAGTATACTGAAGTAGAAAGCTCAGATGACTGGAAAACCTCTCTTTCGGAAGAAGCGTTCAATAGCGCTGTAAAGAGAATACAAGATTATATTGCGGCCGGAGATGTCTTTCAAGTCAACTTATCTGTCCGACAAGAGAAAAAATTACAGACAGAGCCATTGGGTATCTATGAAAAGCTTAGGCAAATTAACCCATCCCCTTATATGTGCTATTTCGAGACTCCTGAGTTTCAGCTAGTGAGTGGATCGCCAGAATTACTTGTGAAAAAACAAGGTGAAGATATAAGTACTCGTCCGATAGCTGGCACTAGATCAAGAGGAAAGAACGAAGAAGAGGATGATCAATTAGCAAAAACATTAATTGAGAACGAAAAAGAAAAAGCTGAACATGTCATGCTCGTTGACTTAGAGCGGAATGACCTAGGAAAGGTAAGTCGGTATGGCACTGTTGAGGTTAATGAGTTAATGGTGATTGAAAAATATTCACATGTAATGCATATTGTTTCCAATGTGAGGGGGAAGCTTGACCCTGCTTATGATGTTTATGATATTATTCGTGCGACATTTCCTGGGGGTACAATTACCGGGGCACCTAAAGTAAGAACAATGGAGATTATCGAAGAATTAGAACCAGTTCGCCGCGGTGTTTATACTGGCTCAATTGGCTGGATCGGTTATAATGGGAATATGGAATTAAACATAACGATTCGAACCCTTGTCGCTAAAGATGGCCGTGCTTATGTACAAGCTGGTGCTGGAATCGTTATCGATTCAAATCCGGCAGCTGAGTATAAGGAGTCGCTAAAGAAGGCGAAGGCGTTATGGAAAGCAAAAGAGATGAGTGAAGAAGAGAAAAGAACAGTATTATTGAAGAGCTGAGGAGGAAGAAAAATGATCTTGATGATTGATAATTATGATTCATTCACGTACAACCTTGTACAGTATTTAGGTGAAATGGGTCAAGAGTTAGTGGTTAGAAGAAATGATCAAATAACTTTAGAAGAAATTGAAGCACTCAAACCAAACTACTTGATGATTTCTCCGGGTCCGTGCAGTCCGAACGAAGCAGGCATTAGCCTAAAGGCGATTGAGCGATTTGCTGGTGTTATTCCAATCTTCGGAGTTTGCCTTGGTCACCAATCAATTGCTCAAGTATTTGGTGGAGATGTTGTTCGAGCTGATCGCTTAATGCATGGAAAAACGTCGGATATTACACATGATGGCAAGACAATATTTAAGGATATAGAGTCTCCGTTAACAGCGACAAGGTATCATTCGCTGATTGTTAAGAGAGAGACATTACCAGATTGTTTAGAAATCTCTGCTGAGACAACTGAAGGTGAGATTATGGCGATAAGACACAAACAACTGCCAATTGAAGGTGTGCAGTTTCACCCTGAATCAATCATGACGATGGACGGAAAGCGTTTGTTGAAAAACTTTATTGATTATTATTCGAGGTGAAGCAAATGTATATTTATGTAAATGGCGAGTATCTCAGAGCGGATCAAGCCAAGATTTCGCCTTTTGATCATGGTTATTTGTACGGTATTGGATTGTTCGAAACGTTGCGTTTATATAATGGTCATCCCTTTTTATTGGATGACCATTTTCGTCGATTGCAGCAAAGTATGTTTGAGCTTAATATCACGTACAGCTTAGTAAAGGAAGACCTTTTAGCGATAATTGATAAGTTAAGCCAATTAAATGATTTACCTAATGCCTATATTCGGGTAAATGTGTCTGCAGGATCAGCGCCAATCGGATTGAGTTCTGAAGTTTATACTGAACCGACAGTTATTGTTTTTATGAAAGAACTACCACAGGTTGTGTCTAGATTTAGAGATGCGGTTATCCTAAAGACGAACCGAAATACTCCGGAAGGACAACGTCGCTTGAAGTCACATCACTATTTAAACAATATGATTGCAAAAAGAGAACTAGGTAGCAGGGATAAAGAAGGAGTATTTCTTACAAAGGAAGGATACGTAGCTGAATCGATTGTATCTAATATCTTTTGGAGTAAAGGCAAGACTGTCTATACACCAAGTATCGAAACGGGCATCTTAAACGGAATCACACGTCAATTTATCACTTCGCTTTTAAGGAAGCAGGGGATACATGTAAAAGAAGGTTTTTTTACTGAAGGAGACTTATTGTCAGCCGAAGAAATATTCTTAACGAATTCAATCCAAGAAATAGTTTCGGTTAAAACCTTAAATAACTTTACTAGTAACACATTTTCGTTATCGGATCGTTTGCTAGAACAATATAAACGTTGCATTGGAGTAAAAATGTTGTCTAGATACGAGCTAGAAAATTTTGGAGGAATATAGTATGAGCAATAAAAAACAGAATGAATGGAGAGATTCTTTAAACAAAAAAACATTAATTATGGGTATATTAAATGCCACTCCTGACTCGTTCTCGGATGGTGGTTGTTACACTGAAATAGATAAGGCCGTACAACAGGCATTAGCAATGGTTGCTGCTGGAGCAGATATCATAGACATTGGTGGAGAGTCCACAAGACCTGGTTCTGAAAAAGTGTGTCAGGAAGAGGAATTAAAAAGAGTGATACCGATTGTGAAAGCTGTTGCCGAAAACACAAACGCTCCTATATCAATAGATACTTATAAAGCAACAGTTGCTAAGCGTGCGATAGAAGCAGGAGCAACGATGATTAATGATGTATGGGGTGCAAAAGCTGATCCTAAAATCGCTAGCGTTGCAGCTGAGTATAAAGTTCCTATTGTATTAATGCACAACAGAAAAGAGCCAATTTATCAAAACTTAATGACTGAAATAGTTGAAGATCTTAAGGAAAGTGTTGATATATGTTTAAGAGCAGGTGTTAAACAGGAGAATATCATAGTAGATCCAGGTATTGGGTTTGGAAAAACGTATGAACAAAATATTGAAGTAATGCAAGGACTACCTGCGATTGTAGAATTAGGCTTCCCTATTCTGCTTGGAACATCGAGGAAATCTTTAATCGGTATCGCTCTAGGTTTGCCAACAAATGAACGTATAGAAGGCACTGGAGCAACCGTCTGTTTTGGAATCATGAAAGGTTGTCATATGATGCGAGTTCACGATGTGTTACAAATGTCACGAATTGCTAAAATGATGGACGTATTAGTTGGGAGGGTGTGAATGAATGGATAGAATTTTTCTAAATGGTTTAGACTTTTATGGTTATCATGGCGTCTTTGCGGAGGAGCAAAAATTAGGTCAACGATTTGTATTGGACATTGTGTTGCTTGTAGATTTAAAACAAGCTTGTGATTCGGATGAGTTACGTATGACGGTTAACTATGGAGAGGTGTACGAAAAGGTAAAATCAATTGTAGAAGGCAAACCTTTCAAACTAATTGAAGCTTTAGCAGGAAAAGTTAGCCAAGAAATTTTAGGTCACTTCTCTTTAGTCCAATCGTGTATAGTAAAAGTCACGAAGATGAACCCCCCTATAAATGGGCACTATCATTCTGTCTCTGTGGAAATTGAGAGGAGTAGACATGAATAACATTGTTTACTTAGCCCTAGGTTCAAACTTAGGTGATCGATTTGAATACTTAAGATTTGCGATTGATCAATTAAAAAAAGACAAAAATATAATGGTTTCTAACTGTTCCTCCGTATATGAAACGAGTCCAGTTGGTTTTGTTGAACAAGGTGATTTCTTAAACATGGTGCTAGAAATAAAAACAACCTATGCGCCATTGGAGTTGTTAAAAAAGACACAGGCGATCGAGGGGGATTCAGGCCGTGTTACTAAATTTAAATGGGGTCCAAGAACGTTAGACCTTGACATTTTACTGTATAATCAAGAAAATATAAATTTAGATATACTAAAAGTTCCACACCCAAGAATGTTTACACGGGGCTTTGTAATTATACCTCTTAGAGAAATTACTGCTGACATATATTTTCCGACAATTGATAAGACAATAGAGCAATTGTATCAAGAACTATCTGAAGAAGAAGGTGTTCGCGTATGGAAGAGGCTGTTTGGGGAAGGCGAATTAGAGCATTCCGAAAATTAAAAGGGTATACTCAGGAACAATTAGCAAGTGAGATAGATGTTTCCGTCTCCGTACTAGGAGAGATTGAGCGCGGGAGTCGTGTACCGACTCCCGAAATCGTCAAAAGGATCTCCAATATACTAAATGTAGCACTAGAAGACTTGAAGACCATTAACTAACGAAGGAGGTGCATCCGTGCTTAAAATTGGCGATATTCAAATGAAAAACCAAGTTGTGTTAGCCCCTATGGCGGGTGTTTGTAATCCTGCATTTCGCTTAATTGCTAAAGAATTTGGGGCGGGTCTTGTCTGTGCCGAGATGGTTAGCGATAAGGCGATTCTGTATAAAAACGAAAAATCTTTAAAAATGCTCTATGTCGATGAAAGAGAAAAGCCGTTGAGTTTACAAATATTTGGTGGAGACAAAGAAACGTTAGTTGAAGCGGCTAAGGTAGTCGATACTCAAACAAATGCAGACATTATTGATATTAATATGGGGTGCCCAGTTCCGAAAGTGACGAAGTGTGATGCAGGAGCAAAATGGTTACTTGACCCAAACAAAATTTATGAAATGGTTGCCGCTGTTGTCGATGCAGTGGATAAGCCGGTTACTGTTAAGATGAGAATGGGTTGGGATGAAGAACATATCTTTGCAGTTAAGAATGCCCGAGCTGTTGAACGAGCAGGAGGTAAGGCGGTTGCTGTTCACGGTAGGACAAGGGTTCAAATGTACGAGGGCACAGCTGATTGGGATATTATTAGAGAAGTGAAAGAGGCTGTGAGTATTCCGGTTATTGGAAATGGTGATGTGAGAACGCCTGAGGATGCGAAAAGATTATTGGATACAACGAAAGCTGATGGAGTAATGATTGGACGAGCAGCTTTAGGGAATCCATGGATGTTATATAGAACAGTACACTTTTTAGAGACAGGTGAATTAGCCGGGGAACCAACTCCGCGTGAAAAGATAGACGTATGCATGTTACATTTAGATCGCCTAATTACTTTAAAGGGAGAAAACGTAGCTGTGCGGGAAATGAGAAAACATATTGCTTGGTATGTAAAAGGAATGCGCGGTGTTTCAAAAATCAAGGATCAAATTAATCAGTTTGAATCAAGAGAAAAGATAAAGGAAGTGTTATACCAATTTGTTGATGAGGTTGAGGAAAAAGCAATGAACGCCTTGTAAACTCGGTCTTTATTTGACATTATTGCTTGTGTAACCTATAATACCTCTGAGACTTTACAACTGCCAGCTAGTGCTGGCAGTTTTCTTCATAAATAATTCTATAAGATACATAAAAAGGTCAAAGAGTGAAAATGAGAAGGAGATGGAACGATGACCCAAGAAATCGAGTTAAATGATCAGCTAGTTGTCCGGCGTGAAAAGTTAAAAAAGTTGTTTGATTCAGGATTGGATCCTTTTGGAGGGAGATTTGAAAGGACTCATACTGCTATTGAAATGGAAAGTCAATTTGAAGGCCTTTCAAAAGAGCAATTAGAAGAAGAAGAAATTGAAGTTACAATCGCGGGAAGAATTATGACGAAGCGAGGAAAAGGGAAAGCTGGCTTTGCGCATATTCAAGATTTAACGGGCCAAGTTCAAATTTATGTAAGAAAAGATGCTATTGGTGATGAACAATATGACATTTTTAATACCGTTGATATCGGTGATATCGTTGGGGTATCTGGAATAGCGTTTAAAACGAAAGTAGGAGAGCTTTCGGTGAAAGTTAAACAATTTAGCCTCTTAACAAAGTCGTTAAGGTCGCTTCCAGATAAGTTCCATGGACTAAAAGATGTTGAGCAGAGATATAGACAGCGTTACGTTGATTTGATCGTAAATCCACAAGTGAGAAATACGTTCGTTACTAGAAGTAAAATATTAAAGTCTATGAGAAACTACCTTGACTCTCACGGATATTTGGAAGTTGAGACTCCAACAATGCATTCAATTGCGGGTGGTGCCTCGGCGCGACCATTTATCACTCATCATAATGCTTTAGATATGCAACTATATATGCGTATCGCCCTTGAATTGCATTTGAAACGTTTAATTGTTGGTGGGTTAGAGAAGGTGTATGAAATAGGTCGAGTATTTAGAAATGAAGGGGTCTCAACAAGACACAACCCTGAATTTACAATGATTGAACTTTACGAGGCCTATGCAGACTATAAAGATATCATGCATTTAACGGAGAATTTGGTGGCCCATATTGCAGAAGAGGTACTTGGAACCACAACGGTTGAATATGGTGAGTATCAAGTGGATTTAAAGCCAGAGTGGAAAAGGTTGCATATGGTAGATGCCATTAAAGAGTATGCAGGGGTAGATTTTTGGCCAGAGATGACCGACGAAAAAGCTAGAGAAATAGCAAAAGAGCACAATGTTCCTGTAAAAGAAACAATGACTTACGGGCATGTTGTTAATGAATTCTTTGAACATTTCGTAGAAGAGAAGTTGATTCAACCGACATTTATTTATGGACATCCATTAGCAATCTCACCTTTGGCTAAAAAGAACCCGGTAGACGAAAGATTTACGGATCGTTTTGAACTATTCATTGTGGGTCGTGAGCACGCAAACGCATTTACGGAGTTAAATGATCCGATTGACCAAAGACAAAGATTTGAAGCACAACTAGTAGAAAGAGCTCAAGGTGACGATGAAGCGCATATGATGGATGATGATTTTGTTGAGTCGTTAGAATATGGAATGCCTCCAACGGGTGGTTTGGGAATCGGTATAGATCGACTAGTCATGCTCCTCACTAACGCTCCTTCGATTAGAGATGTGTTATTATTCCCACAAATGAAGCATCGAGAAAATGATTAAACTTCTGGAAAGTATGGACATCTTGTTCATACTTTTTTGGTTTTAAAATAAACTAAAAAGGTTGTATAGTTAAGAGACCTGTGTTATATTGTTTTAGTCGCATTTTTAACGAAGTAATTAATATAAATTAAATTGTTGACATCTATATTTAAATTATGTTATATTATTTAAGTCGCCGATTGAGCGACAAGTTAATTTGCTCTTTGAAAACTAAACACACAGCCAAGCGAAATAAGAGATACATGTTA
>CAZIRM010000005.1:0-32572 GCA_964541705.1 uncultured Bacillaceae bacterium
TACGGAAGTAGAACTGTGGACGGTAGTTAGAGAAGAATGGAGTATGACGTCCACCCTCTTCTTTAGAAAGAACATAAACCTCAGCTTTAAACTTTGTGTGAGCTTTAACTGTTCCAGGCTTAGCTAAAACTTGACCACGTTGGATATCTTCACGAGATACACCACGAAGTAATGCACCAATGTTGTCTCCAGCTTCAGCATAGTCTAATAATTTGCGGAACATTTCTACTCCAGTTACAGTCGTAGATTTAACTTCCTCTTCAAGACCTAAGATTTCAACAACGTCACCAACTTTAACTTGACCACGTTCAACACGTCCAGTAGCAACCGTACCACGACCAGTGATTGAGAATACATCCTCAACAGGCATCATGAATGGTTTTTCAGTGTCACGAGGAGGTGTTGGAATATAAGAATCAACAGCATCCATTAATTCAAAGATTTTTGCTTCCCACTCAGCATCTCCTTCAAGAGCTTTAAGTGCAGAACCTTTAATTACAGGAATGTCATCTCCTGGGAAGTCGTATTCAGTAAGAAGATCACGTACTTCCATTTCAACTAATTCAAGTAACTCTTCGTCGTCTACCATGTCACACTTGTTCATGAATACAACAAGGTAAGGTACACCAACCTGACGAGATAAAAGGATGTGCTCACGAGTTTGTGGCATTGGACCATCAGCAGCAGATACTACTAGGATTCCACCGTCCATTTGTGCTGCACCAGTAATCATGTTTTTAACATAGTCAGCATGTCCTGGGCAGTCAACGTGTGCATAGTGACGAGCATCAGTTTCGTACTCAACGTGTGCAGTAGAGATTGTGATACCACGCTCACGCTCTTCTGGAGCACCATCGATTTGATCATAAGCCATTGCAGTACCTTTACCAGACTTCTTGTGAAGTACAGTAGAGATTGCAGCAGTTAATGTAGTTTTACCATGGTCAACGTGTCCGATTGTACCAATGTTAACATGCGTTTTCGAACGATCGAATTTTTCTTTAGCCATTTGGAAAATCCTCCTTAGAATAAATAAATATTATTTTTATTTGTAGGAAAGGTGAATCCTTTGAACCACCTTTCCTAGCTTACAACAAAATGGAACGAAGTACAATAATGTTTACTATTATTGTCCAGTTTGCTTCTTAATAATTTCTTCTGAAATGCTCTTCGGAACTTCTTCATAGTGATCAAAGTGCATTGAGTATGTTCCACGTCCTTGTGTACGAGAACGAAGTGATGTTGCGTAACCAAACATTTCTGAAAGTGGAACCATTGCACGTACTACTTGTGCATTACCACGCGCTTCCATACCTTCAACACGTCCGCGACGGCTAGTAACATCTCCCATGATGTCTCCCATATATTCCTCTGGAACAACAACTTCTACTTTCATCATTGGCTCAAGGATCACAGGTGCACAATGTGCTTTTGCATTTTTAAGAGCCATCGAACCAGCAATTTTAAATGCCATCTCATTCGAGTCAACATCATGATATGAGCCATCAAAGATTGTAGCTTTAAGGTCTAATAACGGGTAGCCCGCTAACATACCATTTTGCATAGATTCTTTAATACCTGCTTCAACTGCAGGTACGTATTCACGCGGTACAACACCACCGACGATTTTGTTTTCAAACACGAACCCTTCGCCTTCTTCAAGTGGTGAGAATTCAATCCAAACATGTCCATATTGTCCACGTCCACCAGACTGACGCACAAACTTACCTTCAACTTTAGCTGATTTACGAATTGTTTCACGATATGCAACTTGAGGTGCACCAACGTTTGCTTCGACTTTGAACTCACGCTTCATACGATCAACAAGGATATCAAGGTGAAGCTCACCCATACCTGCAATAATCGTTTGACCAGTTTCTTCGTCTGTGTGAGTTTTGAAAGTCGGATCCTCTTCAGCTAATTTAGCTAAAGCCATACCCATTTTATCTTGATCAGCCTTAGATTTAGGCTCAACTGATAATGAGATAACCGGCTCAGGGAATTCCATTGACTCTAAGATTACTTGGTTTTTCTCATCACATAGAGTGTCACCAGTAGTTGTATCTTTAAGTCCTACACCAGCTGCAATGTCTCCTGCATATACAGTAGAAATCTCTTCACGAGAGTTTGCATGCATTTGAAGGATACGTCCCATTCTTTCTCTTTTGCCTTTTGTTGAGTTAACAACATAAGATCCAGAGTTAACTGTACCAGAGTATACGCGGAAGAATGTTAATTTACCAACGTAAGGGTCAGTCATAACTTTAAACGCTAACGCCGAGAATGGTGCTTCGTCGCTAGATTCGCGAGTTGTTTCCTCTTCTGAATCCGGTAATATACCTTTAATTGATGGTACATCAGTTGGAGCCGGAAGATAGTCAAGAACTGCATCAAGCATTAATTGAACACCTTTATTTTTAAATGCTGAACCACAGATAACAGGATAGAATTCTACATTACAAGTACCTTTGCGGATTGCCGCTTTCAGTTCTTCTTTTGTAATTTCTTCTCCCTCTAAATACTTCATCATTAATTCTTCATCTAATTCAGCAGCAGCTTCAATTAGTTTTGTGCGATATTCCTCAGCTTGATCTTTGTACTCTTCAGGGATTTCAATTGCATCCGTGCGGGTGCCAAGATCATCTTCATAAATATACGCAACATTTTCAATCAAATCGATAATACCCTTGAACTCATCCTCAGCACCGATTGGTAACTGAATTGGGTGCGCATTTGCACCTAAACGGTCATGAATCGTACCAACTGAGTATAAGAAATCCGCACCGATTTTATCCATTTTGTTTACAAACACAACACGCGGCACTCCGTATGTAGTTGCTTGTCGCCATACAGTTTCCGTTTGCGGCTCAACTCCTGATTGCGCATCAAGTACAGCAACCGCTCCATCAAGTACACGTAGAGAACGTTCAACTTCAACTGTAAAGTCTACGTGACCTGGTGTATCGATAATGTTAATACGGTGACCTTTCCATTGAGCAGTTGTTGCAGCAGACGTAATTGTAATCCCACGCTCTTGCTCTTGCTCCATCCAGTCCATTTGTGAAGCCCCTTCATGAGTTTCACCAATTTTATGAATTCGGCCAGTATAGAAAAGAACACGTTCTGTTGTTGTTGTTTTACCAGCATCGATGTGAGCCATGATACCAATATTACGTGTCTTGTCTAAGGAGAACTCTCTTGCCATAGGTATTTTCTCCTTCCTAATTTTGAAGTTGTTTTGTTATAGCTCAAAAGTCGTAACTTAGACGCTTAGCAAACCCGCTAAACGTCTGTCCGACTTCATCGCTATGAAATATTTATAATTTCGAATCCTACCAACGATAGTGAGCGAATGCTTTGTTCGCTTCAGCCATCTTGTGTGTGTCTTCACGCTTCTTAACTGCTGCTCCAGTGTTGTTTGCAGCATCTAAGATTTCATTAGCTAAACGCTCTTCCATTGTTTTTTCTCCACGAAGGCGAGCATAGTTCACTAACCAACGAAGTCCTAATGTCGTACGACGCTCAGGTTTTACTTCGATTGGCACCTGATAGTTAGCACCACCAACACGGCGCGCTTTTACTTCAAGTACTGGCATGATGTTTTTTAAAGCTTGTTCAAAAACTTCCATCGGCTCGTTTCCTGAGCGCTCTTGGATTAGATCGAAAGCTCTATAAAGAATTGTTTGAGCAACCCCTCTTTTTCCATTAACCATGATACGGTTAATTAAACGAGTTACTAACTTTGAATTGTACATTGGATCAGGTAATACATCTCTACGTGTTACAGGTCCTTTACGAGGCATTATTTCCCCTCCTTTCAAACATTAAACACTCCATTTAGAATGCTATTATTTTTTTGCCGCTTTTGGTCTCTTCGTACCGTATTTAGAGCGACCTTGCATACGGTTTTGTACACCAGCAGTATCTAGCGCACCACGAACAATGTGGTAACGAACCCCTGGTAAGTCTTTCACTCGTCCTCCACGAATAAGAACTACACTGTGCTCTTGAAGGTTGTGCCCGATTCCTGGGATATATGCTGTTACTTCAATTCCGTTCGTTAAACGAACACGCGCATATTTACGTAAAGCCGAGTTTGGTTTTTTCGGAGTCATCGTCCCAACACGAGTACATACTCCTCTTTTTTGAGGTGAAGATTGGTTAGTTTGAGCTTTTTTGAAGCTGTTATAACCTTTATTTAAAGCTGGTGAATCAGACTTTTTAACCTTAGACTGACGACCTTTACGTACTAATTGATTAATAGTAGGCATTTTTTTGTTTCCTCCTCTCTTCCATTTATTTAAGACCACTGATCCAGGTGGTTCACAAAATGTCAAAAGTAAAGTTTTTACTAAAGGGTTGCCCCTTTAGTAAAAACAGTTTAATTGACAATCGCTACAGTGGCCGCTGAAACATCAATCCCACAAGCCCTACCCATCTTTTTCATAGAATGAAGCTTTATAATGGGGATGTTTTTTGACTCTGCTAAATGAATAACTTTAAGCAACACTTTCGGATCGGCATCGGTAGCTATGAAAACTTCACTAACATCATTGTTTTCTAAAGCTTTCAATGTTTGCTTAACACCTATCACTTTACGTTCTGCCGTTGCTACTTTTTCATAAGACATTTGTTATCCTCCAAAGTAGTTGGTTTCTTGACGCACTATAGTATAATAGCACCCCAACAAACGAATGTCAACAATTTTTAGTCGTTAAGCACAACTTCTTTAGGAGACTCAATATCTATCGTTGTATCAGTTGCCTTGTCACCTTTAATAGCAAGGTCTATATCACGGTAGCGAGCCATCCCCGTACCAGCAGGGACTAACTTACCAATAATTACATTTTCCTTAAGTCCTAACAATTCGTCTCTCTTACCTTTGATTGCAGCATCAGTAAGGACACGTGTTGTTTCTTGGAATGAAGCAGCGGACAAGAAGGAGTCTGTTTCAAGAGATGCCTTTGTAATACCGAGTAAAACTGGTCGACCTACAGCTGGTTGCCCACCATCGATCAGTACTTTCTTATTTGCATCATTAAAGTGCTGGATTTCAATTAGAGACCCTGGTAATACCTCTGTGTCACCCGCATCAATCACTCTAATTTTGCGTAGCATTTGACGAACCATTACTTCTACGTGTTTATCTCCGATTTCTACCCCTTGCATGCGGTATACTTTTTGCACTTCTCTTAATAAGTACTCTTGAACACCATTTATTCCGGAAACCCTTAGAAGTTCTTTAGGATCAATTGAACCTTCTGTTAATTCCTGACCGGCAACAACTGCGTCCCCTACAACCACCTTGATTCTTGCACCATATGGTACGGCATAAGCTTTCTGCTCTATTTCTCCTTGAACAGAGATTTCTCTCTTATCTCCATCAGTAATTTCAGTAACATTACCACTGATCTCAGAAATCACCGCTTGACCTTTAGGGTTACGTGCCTCGAATAACTCTTGAATACGAGGTAAACCTTGTGTAATATCGTCTCCGGCTACCCCGCCTGTATGGAACGTACGCATCGTTAACTGTGTACCAGGTTCCCCGATCGACTGAGCAGCTATAATCCCGACTGCTTCTCCAACCTCGACATCAGAGCCTGTTGCCAGATTGCGCCCATAACATTTTTTACATACACCATGACGTGTATTACACGTAAATGCAGAGCGGATGGTTACTGACTTCACTCCAGCATCTTCAATCGTTTTCGCTAAATCTTCAACGATAAGCTCGTTTTTCCCAACAAGTACTTCATTCGTCTCAGGATGGTATACCGTTTTAAACGCTACTCGTCCAACTAAACGATCATAAAGACCTTCAATAACCTCAGTACCTTCTTTAATTGCCGCTACTTCTAGCCCACGGTCAGTACCACAGTCATCATCTCTTACAATTACATCTTGAGCCACGTCTACAAGTCGACGAGTTAAGTAACCAGAGTCAGCCGTTTTTAACGCCGTATCCGCTAGTCCTTTACGAGCTCCGTGTGTAGAGATAAAGTACTCAAGTACCGTTAACCCTTCTCGGAAACTTGACTTGATTGGTAACTCAATGATTCGCCCTGACGGGTTAGCCATTAGTCCACGCATACCTGCTAACTGGGTAAAGTTTGATGCGTTACCACGTGCTCCAGAATCACTCATCATGAAGATCGGGTTTAGTTTGTCTAATGTACCCATTAACTTATCTTGGATAACATCTTTTGCCGCACTCCAAATAGCGATAACACGGTCATATCTTTCTTCCTCTGTAATCAAACCACGTCGGAATTGTTTTACAACGCGTTCTACTTTTTCCTCGGCTTCAGCAAGTATTTCACCTTTTTCTGGTAATACAACAATATCAGAAACACCAACAGTTATACCTGCTTTTGTCGAATACTTAAAGCCTAGGCCCTTCATGCGGTCAAGCATTTTAGACGTTTCAGAAATCTTAAAGATTTTAAATACTTCAGCAATGATATTACCCAAGAAGCCTTTCTTAAATGGCGTAACTACTTCTCGTTCTTCAAATACTTTCTTCACGTCAGTCCCCATCGGTACAATGTACTGTTCAGGTGTTTCCACTTGTAGGTTTAACATTGTTGGTTCATTAACAAATGGGAAAGATTCTGGAAGAATTTCATTGAAAATTAATTTCCCTACTGAAGTTAGTAATAATTTATTTTGTTGATCATCTTTGAAAGTAGTTTTCTTTAGCGAACTCACCGGGATTGCTATTCTACTATGTAAATGTACATAGCCATTCTGATAAGCAATTAAAGCTTCATTTGTATCTTTAAAGATTGCCCCTTCACCTAACGCACCTTTACGCTCTAGTGTTAAATAGTAGTTACCTAATACCATATCCTGAGATGGTGTAACAACAGGCTTCCCATCTTTAGGGTTAAGGATATTCTGGGCAGCTAACATTAATATCCTAGCTTCTGCTTGTGCCTCAGCTGATAGCGGAACGTGAACAGCCATCTGGTCACCATCAAAGTCAGCGTTATAAGCTGTACATACTAAAGGATGGAGCTTAATTGCTCTTCCCTCTACCAGTGTTGGTTCAAACGCCTGAATGCCTAGTCTGTGTAGAGTTGGTGCACGGTTTAACAATACAGGATGCTCACGAATAACTTCCTCTAGTACATCCCAAACTTCCGGTTGTACTCTTTCAACTTTTCGTTTTGCACTCTTAATGTTATGCGCTAATCCTTTTGCGATTAATTCTTTCATGACGAATGGCTTAAATAACTCTAATGCCATTTCTTTCGGTAATCCACATTGGTACATCTGCAAGTGCGGACCTACTACAATTACCGAACGGCCTGAATAGTCAACACGTTTACCTAGTAGATTTTGACGGAAACGACCTTGTTTTCCTTTTAACATATGAGATAAAGACTTTAGCGGGCGATTACCCGGTCCAGTAACTGGGCGACCACGACGACCATTGTCAATCAAGGCATCTACCGCCTCTTGTAACATTCGCTTTTCGTTTTGAACGATAATATTCGGTGCACCTAAGTCTAACAAACGCTTTAAACGATTGTTTCTGTTAATGACACGACGATAAAGATCGTTTAAATCCGACGTTGCAAAACGTCCACCGTCTAGTTGAACCATTGGTCGTAATTCAGGTGGAATAACAGGTAAGACATCTAGAATCATCCATGACGGTTCATTACCAGAATTTCTAAACGCTTCTAAAACTTCAAGACGTTTAATCGCTCTAGTTCGACGTTGACCTTGTGCAGTTAGAAGTTCTTCTTTCAACATATCCACTTCTTTAACAAGGTTAATGTCGGTTAATAATTTTCTAATTGCCTCTGCACCCATTTGTGCTGTGAACGACTTACCGTATTTCTCACGGTATGTTCTATACTCTCTCTCAGAAAGTAATTGTTTAGTTTCTAAAGGCGTATCCCCTGCATCTGTCACAACATAAGATGCAAAGTAGATAACCTCCTCTAAAGATCTAGGTGACATGTCTAACGCAAGACCCATACGACTTGGAATTCCTTTAAAATACCATATGTGCGAGACAGGAGCAGCAAGTTCAATGTGCCCCATTCGCTCACGTCGTACTTTCGCTTTTGTTACTTCTACACCACAGCGATCACATACGACACCTTTGTATCGTACTCGCTTGTATTTTCCACAATGACATTCCCAATCTTTTGTTGGACCAAAAATCCTTTCACAAAAAAGACCGTCTTTTTCTGGCTTTAATGTACGATAGTTGATCGTTTCTGGTTTCTTTACTTCCCCACGAGACCACGAACGAATTTTGTTGGGTGAAGCGAGACCTATTTTCATGTATTCAAAGTTATTAACATCTATCAAGGGGCCAACCTCCCTTTCAGGTTCTACGATTATCCGTTAGATTCATTAGCTTCAATGTTTAAGTTTAACTTTTCGTTTGCTTGTTCATCATCATCTAGCTCACGCAATTCAATTTCTTCTTCATTACTAGAAAGCATTTTTACATCCATACCTAAACTTTGGAGCTCTTTAATTAATACTTTAAACGACTCTGGAACACCTGGTTCAGGTACGTTTTCTCCTTTGACAATCGCTTCATACGTCTTAACACGACCGATAACGTCATCCGACTTAACCGTAAGAATTTCTTGTAGAGTGTAAGCAGCACCATAAGCTTCGAGTGCCCAAACTTCCATCTCCCCAAAACGTTGTCCACCAAACTGCGCTTTACCACCCAGCGGTTGTTGCGTAACAAGTGAGTATGGACCAGTCGATCTTGCGTGAAGTTTATCATCAACCATGTGAGCAAGTTTGATCATATACATAATCCCTACCGAGACTCTGTTGTCAAAAGGTTCGCCCGTTCTTCCGTCGTATAAAACTGTCTTTCCATCACGTGCCATTCCTGCTTCTTCAAGTGTGCCCCAAACATCTTCTTCCGTTGCACCATCAAATACTGGAGAAGCTACATGAATCCCTAACGTACGGGCAGCCATACCTAAATGTAGTTCGAGCACTTGTCCGATATTCATACGGGAAGGCACTCCAAGTGGGTTTAACATGATATCAATAGGAGTTCCATCTGGTAAGTATGGCATATCTTCTTCTGGCATAATCCTTGAAATAACACCTTTATTTCCATGACGCCCTGCCATCTTATCGCCTTCATGTATTTTACGTTTTTGCACGATATACACTCTCACAAGCTGGTTTACCCCAGGTGGTAATTCATCACCGTCTTCACGGTTAAACACTTTAACATCTAAGATAATACCGTCACCGCCATGAGGTGCGCGTAATGAAGTATCACGAACTTCTCTTGCCTTTTCTCCAAAGATCGCGTGCAATAGACGTTCTTCTGCAGTAAGCTCTGTTACCCCTTTTGGTGTAACTTTTCCTACTAGAATATCTCCGTCTTTTACTTCTGCCCCGACACGAATAATTCCACGTTCATCCAAATTACGTAGAGCGTCTTCCCCTACATTAGGAATATCTCTCGTGATTTCTTCTGGACCTAGCTTAGTGTCACGGGCTTCAGACTCATACTCTTCTATATGAATCGATGTATACACATCATCTTTTACAAGTCTCTCACTTAAAATGATCGCATCTTCATAGTTAAATCCTTCCCAAGTCATAAATCCAACCATTACGTTACGACCGAGTGCAAGTTCTCCCTTTTCCATTGAAGGTCCATCTGCTAAGATTTCACCTTTAGAGACAACGTCGCCCTCTTTAACAATCGGGCGTTGGTTATAACATGTCCCTTGGTTTGAGCGAATAAATTTTAACATATTATATTTATCAACATCGCCTTTAATTTCGTTTCCATCAACTTCTTCAAGACGACGCACTAGAACCTCTTTTGCTGTTACACGTTCAACAATCCCTCGGCATTTAGCTACAACTGCCGCCCCGGAGTCCTTTGCTGAAACATGTTCCATCCCTGTACCAACAAGCGGAGCCTGCGGAACAAGTAAAGGAACAGCTTGTCGTTGCATGTTTGCTCCCATTAACGCACGGTTAGAGTCATCATTCTCTAAGAAAGGAATACACGCAGTAGCAGCAGAAACTACTTGTTTAGGTGATACATCCATGTAATCGACTCGTTCACGCTTAACAATTGTATTCTCTCCACGGAACCTTGCTATGATATTCTCATCAACAAAAGAACCATCTTCAGAAAGGATTGCGTTCGCCTGTGCAACTACATAATTGTCTTCCTCATCAGCAGTCAAATAGTCGATGTGAGTTGTAACTTTTCCTGTTTCAGGATCAACGCGTCGGTATGGGGTCTCCATGAAACCAAACTCATTAACTTTTGCAAACGAAGATAGCGAGTTGATTAACCCAATGTTCGGTCCCTCAGGTGTTTCAATTGGACACATACGCCCATAGTGAGAGTAGTGAACGTCACGAACTTCAAATCCGGCACGTTCTCTCGTAAGACCACCTGGACCTAGCGCAGAGAGACGACGTTTATGCGTTAATTCAGCTAGCGGATTGGTTTGATCCATAAACTGAGATAACTGCGAACTTCCAAAAAACTCTTTAATCGATGCGATAACTGGTCGTATATTGATTAAAGCCTGAGGAGTAATCATATTGACATCTTGAATAGACATTCTTTCTCTCACGACACGTTCCATTCGAGAAAGCCCAATTCTAAACTGGTTTTGCAACAACTCTCCCACAGAACGAAGACGACGATTCCCTAGATGGTCAATGTCATCCGTATCTCCAACGCCATGTAGCAAATTAAAGAAGTAATTAATAGAAGCAATGATATCTGCAGGTGTAATGTTTTTCGTATTTTTGTCAATATTACCGTTCCCTATAACATTAATAGGTTCATCGCCATCTTGGCTATGTGGAGCATAGATCTTAACAGATTGTAAAGAAACTTCTGAATCATCAATGACACCGCCATTTAACGATACACGTTTAAACCCTACATTGTTCTCTAAATATGGGATTAAACGGTCAAGCAAACGACGATCAATGATTGTACCGGCTTCAGCTAACACTTCTCCTGTTTCCGGATCAATAAGCGTTTCAGCTAATTTTTGGTTAAAGAGGCGGTTCTTAATATGAAGCTTTTTATTAATTTTATAGCGTCCAACACTCGCTAAATCATAGCGTTTCGGATCAAAAAAGCGCGACTCTAATAAACTTTTGGCATTCTCAACGGTCGGTGGTTCACCCGGTCGTAAACGCTCATAAATTTCTAATAGTGCTTTTTCAGTTCCGTCTGTATTATCTTTGTCAAGTGAATTTTGCAAATAAGCATCTTCACCTAAAAGATCAATGATCTCTTGATTAGATCCAAAACCAAGCGCACGCAATAAAACTGTAACAGGTATTTTTCTCGTTCTGTCTATACGAACGTAAACAATATCTTTCGCATCAGTTTCAAGTTCTAACCATGCCCCACGGTTTGGAATTACAGTTGCTGTAAAACCTCTTTTTCCGTTTTTGTCAATTTTCTTACTATAGTAAACACTTGGAGATCGCACAAGCTGCGAAACGATAACGCGCTCAGCACCATTGATAACAAATGTGCCTGTTTCAGTCATTAACGGGAAATCACCCATAAATACTTCTTGCTCTTTTACCTCTCCAGTTTCCTTGTTAATTAGACGAACTTTCACTCTAAGTGGAGCGGCATATGTAACGTCTCTTTCTTTTGACTCTTCTACAGAGTACTTAGGCTCACCTAAACTGTAATCAATAAACTCCAAAATTAAGTTTCCTGTAAAATCTTGAATCGGAGAAATATCTTGGAACATTTCTTTTAATCCCTCATCAAGAAACCATTGATAAGAAGCCGTTTGAATTTCAATTAGGTTAGGTAACTCTAACACTTCTTTAATCCTCGCGTAACTTCTACGTTGGCGGTGGCGTCCATACTGAACTAGTTGACCTGTCAACTGATTCACCCCTTAAATCTAGCGTTTTTTGTGTTGATATTACTTCGCCGTTATACACGGCTTGCTTTTATATATAAACCTTCTTTTAAAAAAGAAAAAAAAAGGTTTTACAAACAACAAATAAAACCTGACTTAACATAAACGATTGTAATAGTTTAACCAAGTAATTCCATTTTATACATAAAAAAAGGGTTGACTTTTTCCGTATAACAGCCAATAAATGGTTATACGTTTGCATTAAATGATTTTAACACAATGGGTTTTTCAAGTCAACACTTTTTTTAGCGCGTATAACAAAGTAACCTTTAGATTTTTCCACGATCGCCACATCGTCAAATAATTCTTTAAGTTTCGTTATAGCAGAGGGCGCTCCTTGCTTCTTTTGGATAACGATCCAAAGCTCACCGTTATTTAATAAGCGAGAACTCGCTTGCTCAAAAAGTTCGTGAACCACCTTTTTACCTGCTCGGATTGGCGGGTTAGTGATAATATAAGCAAACTGCTTTTCTCCTACTTCGTTTAGTAGATAACTTTTGAAAATTTTAGCGTTTATAATGCCGTTATTTTTTTTATTCAATTCCGATAGTTCTATTGCCCTCTCGTTGACATCAACCATCCATACGTCTCTAGTATCGTCCTCTTTTGCAATTGATAAGCCTATAGGTCCATAACCACATCCTACGTCTAAAATAGCACCTTTTGCGTTTGTCACATCTAATGATTCTAGTAACAGCTTTGTACCATAATCTAGCTCCGTCTTTGAAAACACACCTGCATCAGTCACTATGTTAAGCCTGCTACCCCTAACTTCAATGACAATTGTTTTTCGATCACTTTTTACAGTAGGCTTTTCTGAATAATAGTGATTAGACAAAATATCTACCTCCTTCAAACAAATCCATCTACATTATTACATCTTTATCATCAAAGTATACTTTTTCAAATAGCGCCAGCGCCTTAATTACGAGCACGTAACTACTCAGTTCAAAAAACCTTAGGTGAGCTTGACAAAGTACACTACTTTTACTTTCTTACCTTACAACAAAAAAGCTCGCTAGCCAGCGAGCTTTCATTTAAACGTATTATTTTACTTCTACAGAAGCGCCAGCGCCTTCAAGTTTAGCTTTCATTTCTTCAGCTTCTTCTTTAGAAACGCCTTCTTTAATTGGAGCAGGAGCACCATCAACTAATGCTTTTGCTTCTTTTAATCCTAAACCAGTGATTTCACGAACCACTTTGATTACGTTGATTTTAGAAGCACCAGCAGAAGCAAGTACTACGTCAAATTCTGTTTGCTCAGCAGCTTCAGCAGCAGCACCAGCACCAGCCATAGCTACAGGAGCAGCAGCAGTTACACCAAACTCCTCTTCGATTGCTTTTACTAGATCGTTTAATTCTAAAACTGTCATTTCTTTAATCACTTCAATGATTTGATCTTTATTCATGATTTTTTTCCTCCTGAAATAATATTAGTTTTTAATAGATTATTTTAAGCACCTTGTTCTTCTTTTTGTTCAGCAACGGCTTTTGTAACCAATGCAAAGTTGCGCATTGGAGCTTGAAGAACGCTAAGCAACATAGAAAGCAATCCTTCGCGCGATGGAAGTTCTGCAAGAGCTTTAACATCCTCAAGAGACGCAACTCGCCCTTCAATAACACCAGCTTTAATTTCTAACGCGTCATGCTTCTTAGCAAACTCGTTAATAATTTTAGCCGGAGCAATAACATCTTCATTACTGAAAGCCACTGCAGTAGGTCCTACTAAAGCTTCGTTAAGCTCTGATAATTCCGCTTTTTCAGCAGCACGACGTGTTAATGTGTTCTTATAAACCTTAAACTCAACATTAGCTTCACGAAGTTGCTTACGTAACTCAGTTACTTCAGATACACTTAAACCACGATAATCAACAACGACTGTTGATTTACTTTCGCTTAATTTCGCAGCAATTTCAGATACTAATTGTTGTTTTTGTTCACGTACGCTCATTTTTACACCTCCTATAAATATTGAAAACTCCGTATGTCGTTTTCTTTTCCTTGTTGATACAAGTTTATAAACGATACCGTATATCATGAGGTGACCTCTATAAGAAAATGCCTCCAAATAGACATGGAGGCATTTGTATAGTGTATGATCAACATCAACAAAACCTCGGTAGGATGATTAAGCGTGTAGCCCCTACTGTCTACGGTATGAATATTTAATTAACAATAATCAGTATACCTGCTCGTCAACGATTGGTCAACTGTAATTATTTAACAGCAGTTGCTACGTTAACTTTGACACCAGGACCCATTGTTGAAGAAACAGCAATATTCTTCATGTACGTACCTTTTGCCGCTGCTGGTTTTGCTTTTTGAAGCGTTTCAACAACAGTTGTTAGGTTTTCAACTAGCTTGTTTGTTTCAAATGAAACTTTACCAATTGGTGCATGAATATTACCTGCTTTATCTACACGGTATTCAATCTTACCAGCTTTAATTTCATTTACAGCTCTTTCTACATCAAATGTAACAGTACCTGTTTTAGGGTTAGGCATTAAACCTTTAGGCCCTAATACGCGACCTAGTCTACCTACTTGACCCATCATGTCAGGTGTTGCAACAACTACATCAAAATCAAACCAACCTTGTTGGATTTTATTGATATAGTCCTCGTCCCCAACGTAGTCTGCTCCAGCCGCTTCAGCTTCTTTTGCTTTTTCACCTTTTGCAAATACTAATACACGTTGAGTTTTACCAGTACCATTCGGAAGTACTACTGCACCACGAATTTGTTGGTCTGCTTTTTTAGGATCTACTCCTAAACGAAATGCAATTTCAACTGTTTCATCAAAAGATGCAGTTGCAGTCTTTTTTACTAGTTCGATTGCTTCTTCTACTGAATAAGCTTTTTGACGGTCAACAAGCTTTGCAGCTTCTTGATACTTTTTACCTTTTTTAGCCAATTTGGTTTCCTCCTTGATTGTGGTTTTAGCGGTTATACCTCCCACTAATAAAGGTTGCGAAAATGTAGTTAGAGCTACTCGCAACCTTGATCATTGCCCTGGGTACTTATATAGGAATTAGTCTTCGATAACAATTCCCATACTACGTGCAGTACCTTCCACCATACGCATAGCTGACTCTACGTTAGCTGCGTTAAGGTCTGGCATTTTTGTTTCTGCGATTTCACGTACTTTATCACGCTTAACAGTTGCAACTTTATTACGGTTAGGCTCACCTGAACCTGACTCGATACCAGCTGCTTTTTTCAATAATACTGCAGCAGGTGGAGTTTTCGTAATGAATGTAAATGAACGGTCTTCAAAAACCGTAATTTCAACCGGGATAATTAAACCAGCTTGATCAGCAGTACGAGCATTAAACTCTTTACAAAATCCCATAATGTTAACTCCCGCTTGACCTAGTGCAGGTCCTACAGGTGGTGCTGGATTAGCTTTCCCAGCTGGAATTTGTAATTTTACCATTTTAATAACCTTTTTAGCCACGCGACACACCTCCTTAAGTCCGTGATGTGGTAACCGGATCAAATGACCCTCCCACTCAATTACCCTTCCGTTTTTACAGAAAGGGTTGTTCTTTTGTTAGAACAACAAAAAGATTTTATCACTTTCAAATAAATATAGCAAGTTTTTTATTTAGATTTTTGCAACCTGAGAAAAATCTAGTTCTACAGGTGTCTCTCTTCCAAACATATTTACATGCACTTTAACCTTCTGCTTTTCGATTTGAATTTCTTCAACTGTACCGACAAAGTTTGCAAACGGACCTTCCTTTACCTTCACAGACTCTTTTAATTCAAAATCTATTTCAGCTTTAGGCTCTTCAACACCCATTTGACGTAAGATCGACTCCACCTCTTCAGGTAATAGTGCCGTTGGTTTTGATCCAGCACCAGCTGATCCAACAAATCCAGTAACCCCCGGTGTGTTTCTTACAACATACCACGAGTCGTCAGTCATTGCCATTTCAACTAAAACATAACCTGGAAATACTTTTTTAACCACTGATTTAGTCTTACCATTTTTAATTTCTGTTTCTTCTTCAACAGGAACTAAAATGCGAAAGATTTTATCTGTCATTTCCATTGACTCTACTCTTTTTTCCAAGTTAGCCTTTACTTTGTTTTCATAACCTGAATAAGTATGAACTACATACCAATTTTTTTCCATAATGAACAGGACAACTTGTCCTTCCCTCCTCAATAGATCCTTCTTCTCCACTTAAAAAAACAACCGCACAACGTGCAGGTTGAAGTTTGTGCAAAAAGCGGATCAATTATCTTCCTAAAATAAGCTCAACTAACCTAGACATACCTAAGTCAACAACCGCAAAGAAAACCGCCATAAAAAATACTGTCGCAACAACAACAACTGTATAACGAACTAACTCTTTTTTTCTTGGCCAAGATACTCTTTTTAACTCTCTTGTTACGTCCACGAAAAATTTGTTTGTCTTTTTAATAACTCCAGTCATTTAAGCCACCTCCACTATAGTTGTAAAAACTAACATTTTAGTATCACAACGAACTTGTACAATTAAAGACCGCTATGAGAATTTTATTTTGTTTCAAGGTGTGCAGTATGACATTTACATGTTTGACAAAACTTTTTCATTTCTACTCGTTCGTTTGCTTCCTTATTTTTGTCTGTTGTATAATTTCTTGACTTACAAACACTACAAGCTAAAACAATTTTTTTGCGCATGTCACACCTTACTCCTGTCTTTGAAAATGCAATTCTTTAACACTAGTCAACCTTATCACAGCGGCAAAACAGTGTCAATATAAGGCTTTTTGAGCCAGAAACAGTATTGACAAATATAACTAAAAATAACCGCACTATTCGTTTTTCCTACACTTAAATACTTACCCCTTTAAGCTCTACATAACGCTCCAGCTTTCTTTTAACCCTCTGTAACGCATTATCAATTGATTTCACATGCCGATTTAAGTCAACTGAGATCTCTTGATATGACCTACCATCTAAATAAAGTGTCAGGACTTTTTGTTCTAAATCACTTAGTAATTCACCGATTTTCACTTCTATGCTATCAAATTCTTCTTGATTTATTAAAAGCTCTTCCGGATCTGTTACACGGTTGCCACAAATTACATCTAATAAGGTTCGATCTGACTCCTCATCGAAAATCGGCTTATCTAAAGATACATAAGAATTCAAAGGAATATGCTTTTGTCTCGTTGCTGTTTTTATCGCGGTAATGATTTGCCTAGTAATACACAGTTCAGCAAAAGCTTTAAATGAAGCAAGCTTGTCCCCTTTAAAATCACGAATTGCCTTATAGAGACCAATCATTCCTTCTTGAACTATATCTTCGTGGTCGGCGCCAATGAGAAAATAAGACCTCGCTTTTGCCCTAACAAAGTTCTTATACTTATTTATAAGATACTCTAGTGCAGCACCGTCCCCTTCTCGTACATATTCAACTAAGTATTCATCTTCCATCTGTTCAAAATTTACATTATTGATCTCTTTGAGGCTTATGCTCACCATAATCCCTCCGCTAGTGTTGAATTGAGTACATAAAATTACCATATAGTTTGTTTAACTGTATAAATATAGAAACATTATATAGTAACGCTTACATCAACGTCAACACTTCACATGTCGCCTCGACGCCATCTTTCAAAAATTTCTGTCATTTCGTCAGAAATAGTAATTCTTCTTGATTTTTCCTTCTTTTTCGACTTCCGTACTTCTTTATCAATTCCTTGTTGGATGACACCCATTTCAATTTTAAGCTCTCTCGCCGATTTTCTTAAAGCTCCTCTGCCGAAAGTGACCGTTTGCTCAACAAAATCTGAGGTTGCAACATAAATTTGCATATCAATTGTCTTTAACTCTTTTACAATACGTTCGATTCGTTCATCCGCTGTTTCGTTTTCCTTTGTATAAATGACATTCACACGATGATTTTGATATTTCTTACCTATTCCAGGTACCATATGTGCATCAAAAATGATCATGACTTTCATCCCAGTAAATGCTTGATACTCAGCCATTTCTTCAATAAGCCGGTCTCTAGCTCCTTCTAGATCCCTGGATTTTAACTCTCTTAGCTCTGGCCAATCCCCTATAATATTGTAGCCATCGACAAGTAATATATCAGTCATAGTTGTTATCCTATTGGGTTACGCTTTCTGTATACCTCGTACATAAGGAGACTAGCTGCAACGGATGCATTTAAGGAGCTTACTTTCCCTTTCATCGGAACACTTAATAAAAAGTCACACTTTTCTTTCACTAACCTACTTAAACCTTTCCCCTCGCTCCCTATTACTAAGCCAATTGGCAAGCTATAGGTAGCCTGTCTAAAATCTTGGTCCCCTTTTGCATCAGTTCCAGCAAACCAGAGTCCTCTCTTCTTTAAATCTTCCATGGTTCTAGCAATATTCGTCACTCTAACGACTGGCACATATTCAACGGCCCCCGTAGAGGCTTTAGCCACAGTGGCGGTTAAGCCTGCTGCACGACGTTTGGGAATAATTACACCGTGAGCCCCTGTAGCATCTGCCGTTCTAATGATTGATCCAAGATTGTGGGGGTCTTCGATTTCATCGAGGATAAGAAAAAACGGATCTTCATCTTTTTCTCGAGCTTTGTTAAAGAGATCGTCAATTTCTGCATACTGGTATGCCGCTACTTGTGCAACTACACCTTGATGATTCTGGGTGTTGGCAATCGTTTCCAGCTTTTTCTTTGGTACGAATTGAAATTGAACTCCATTCTCTTTTGCCAAGTCAACAACCTGATTCATTTGTCCTCTTTGCGCTGTTTCACTTATCCATAGTTTATTAATTGAGTGACCAGATTTTAACGCCTCAATTACTGGGTTTTTTCCAACAATTAATTGATTTTCACTTTCCATTTATTTATGCCACTCCTTTATTTATTCTCGAGTATTGTAAACATTTCGCTCACTAATTCGTTTAAGCGCTCATATCTATTAAGGAGATATAAATACCCTAGTAAAGCTTCAAAAGCTGTACTTAAGCGATAGGTTTGTAAATCCGTATTTTTGGGGATGCTTCCAGACTTAGCGTTTCTGCCTCGCATCAACACTGCAACTTCTTCTTCATCTAAAAAATCTCCTGTTAACAGGCGGTTTACAACAACCGCCTGAGCTTTTGCTGACACATAATTTGTAGCTTCTTTATGAAGAGATTGGGGTCTAACCTTTCCGGCTGCTATTAAATGATATCTTACATAGGTATCAAGTACTGAGTCACCCATGTAGGCGAGCGCCAAGGCATTTAACTGTTTCAAATCAATTGTTGCCTCTGTTAACTTAAGCATTTATTATTTAACCCTCTTCCAACGTACACCTTGTGGAGTATCTTCTAAAATAATGTTCTTCTCTTTTAATTCATCACGTATTTTATCAGCAAGGGAGAAGTCTTTTGCTCTTCTTGCATCATTCCTTGCAACAATAAGTGCTTCTATTTCCGCATCGAGTAATTCATTTTTGTTTGATAAGGTAAGCCCTAGAACTGCTGTAAGTTCGTTAAACACTTCTATAAATCTTATCAACACATGCTTTAACGTATGATCCTCTCTTAAATAGACATTTGCTAGTTTTGCTAGGTCAAAAAGAGTAGCAATTGCATTCGCACTGTTAAAATCGTCATCCATTTCTTGAAGAAATCTCTCTTTTATAGCTTCGATCTTGTCTAACCATTCTACCTCGTTCTCTCCTAAGTTGGCTGTCTCATCTAACCGGTGCTTCACATTTTCAAAAGACGTTTTCAAGCGCTCCAACCCGGTTTTTGCACTATTTAATAACTCATCATTAAAGTTAATAGGGCTTCGGTAATGTGCCATCAACATGAAAAAACGAATAATTTCAGGGTCATACTTTTTGATAATGTCATGGACTAAAATAAAGTTCCCTAAAGACTTAGACATTTTTTCGTTATCTATATTAATATAACCATTGTGCATCCAATAGTTTGCCATGTTTTTGCCAGTCATTGCTTCTGATTGAGCAATTTCATTTTCGTGATGAGGAAAGGATAAATCTTGACCGCCAGCATGAATATCAATTGTATCACCTAGATATTTTTTTACCATTGCTGAGCACTCAATATGCCATCCAGGTCTCCCTTTTCCCCAAGGGCTATCCCATGAAATTTCTCCTGGTTTTGCTGATTTCCACAGGGCAAAATCCAAAGGATCTAGCTTTTGTTGACCAACCTCAATTCGCTCACCTGATTGCAGATCATCAATCGATTGCTGTGATAACTTTCCATATCCATCGTACTTTCGTGTGCTAAAATATACATCTCCATTTATTTCATAGGCATAGCCCTTTTCAATTAGAACGGAAACAAAGTCAATGATTTCCGTCATCGTTTCCGTTACTCGAGGGTGAGCATCCGCGCACTTTACCCCTAATGCTCCGACATCTTCAAAATAGGCTGCGATAAAGCGGTCTGCAATAGTCGGTACATCTTCTCCTAGCTGTTTTGCTGCATTTATTAATTTGTCGTCTACATCAGTGAAGTTTGACACATAGTTAACACGGTATCCACTATATTCTAAATATCTGCGCACCATATCGAAAACAATCGCAGGTCTAGCATTTCCGATATGAATATAGTTGTAAACCGTTGGACCACAAACGTACATTTTTACCTTTCCTTCTTCAAGTGGGACAAACTTTTCTTTTTTTCTTGTTAACGTATTAAATATCTTTATCAAAATAAACCCTCCCTCTTAACCTCTATTGCTTATTTTTAAGAATATTAATTTCACACATTAATTTTTGTAGTTTTTCTTCTAGCTCTTTTATTTTATCAGCAACAGGATCAGGTAAGTCGATATGATTTAAATCTTTTTCTATTTTTATTCCGTCTTGAACGACAACTCTTCCAGGGATACCTACAACCGTTGAATTAGGTGGTACCTCATTCAAAACAACAGAACCTGCCCCTATTCTAGAATTCTTTCCAATTGTCATTGAACCTAATATTTTTGCTCCACTTGCGATAAGCACATTATCTTCTATCGTCGGATGTCGCTTTCCTTTTTCTTTCCCCGTTCCACCTAAAGTAACACCTTGATAAATAGTAACATTATTACCAATTTCACAAGTTTCTCCTATTACTACTCCCATTCCATGATCAATAAATAATCTTTGGCCGATTTTTGCGCCTGGGTGTATTTCAATTCCCGTTATAAAACGGCTTAACTGTGAAATGAAACGACCAAAAAAGTAAAACTTCTTCTTCCAAAGCCAATGGGCAAATCGATGAGCCCATATTGCATGAAGACCAGAGTAAGTTATAACTACTTCAAATCGGTTTCTTGCTGCAGGGTCTTGCTCAAATACGACATCTATATCGCTTTTTAGCGTTTTAAACAATTTTCTCCTCTCCTTTCTTGAAGAAATGGGGATACCTTTTTGACGTCAATGAAACAAAAAAACGCCCTGTGCAATAGCACAGAGACGCTTTTAGCGCGGTTCCACTCTGTTTGAGTAAAATACTCCAACTCATTTCTGATAACGGCAGATTCCCGCTTGTACTTACTAAAATCAAAGGAATTCAGTACAAGACTTAGAGGGGCACTTCGAAGTCATTCTTTTGAGTTGCTTCCAGCCACTGACAACTCTCTCTAAGAAAAGATATAACTTTTACTTTTCCTCTTCAACGTTCTATAATAAATTTTCTAATCGCTTTATTACGTTTTCTTTTCCGAGTAACGAAATGGCTTGTGGTAAATCAGGACCGTGCAATTGTCCCGTAGTGGCAACACGAATTGGCATAAACAACAATTTACCTTTTTGACCTGTTGCTTTTTGGGTTGCTTTCGTTGCTGCTTTAATATCTTCCGCGGTGAATTTTTCCAGTGACTGTAATTGTGTTTTAAATTCTGCTAACACCTGTTTCACTTGTTCACCAGCTAAAACTTCTGTTGCTTCTTTATTATACTCAATAACATCCTTAAAGAACAACTCTGTAAGCCCAACAATTTCTGCACCAAAGCTCATTTTTTCTTGGTGTAACAAGATTAGATCTTTTGCCCATGAAAGTTCTTCTTCGGTTAAAGACTGTGATAACCTTCCGCTCTTAATCAAGTGCGGTAAAGCTAGTTGTACCACTGTTTCTTTATCCGCCTTCTTCATATATTGATTATTCATCCACTCTAGCTTTTGTGTATCAAAAACAGCCGGTGCTTTAGAAACACGTTCTAGACTAAACTGGTTAATGATTTCTTCTTTTGTAAAAATTTCTTCTTCCCCAACCGGAGACCAGCCTAATAAAGATAGAAAGTTTACAATAGCTTCAGGTAAATACCCTAAGTCGCGATACTGTTCTACAAACTGAATGATTGACTCATCACGTTTGCTCATTTTTTGGCGATCGGCATTTAAAATTAGTGACGCATGTGCAAATTTAGGCGTTTCCCATCCAAAAGCCTCATATAATAATACTTGTCGTGGCGCGTTAGATAAATGTTCTTCCCCGCGAATAACGTGAGAGATTTCCATTAAATGATCATCAACTACAACTGCAAAGTTATACATTGGAATCCCATCTCTTCTTGCAATAATGAAATCACCAATGCCATCTGTTTCAAAATTAACTTTTCCTCTCACAGCATCGTCAACAGTAATTGTTTTTCCTTCGGGGACGAGAAAACGAACAACAGGAATTCTCCCTTCGTTTTCATACGCCCGTCTTTGTTCCTCTGTTAAGTATCGATCTCTTCCACTATATTTAGGCGTTTCGCCTTTTGCCAACTGTGCTTCTCTTTCTGCTTCACTTTCTGCTTCTGTCATGTAACAGTAATACGCTTTGCCCTCTTCAATTAATTGTTGAATAAATTGTTTATATATATGTAACCTTTCCATACAGCTATATGGTGCATATGGTCCACCGACATCAACACTTTCATCCCACTCTATCCCTAACCATTTCATGCTTTGTAGAAGTTTTTCTTTCGCTGATTCTACATTTCTTGCCTGGTCAGTATCCTCAATTCGAACAATAAATTTCCCACCTTGATTTCTAGCAAATAAATAGTTAAAAAGAGCCGAACGCGCACCACCAATATGTAAATGTCCTGTAGGACTCGGAGCAAAACGAACTCTAACTTGTTTAGTCATAGTTACACCCCTCCATTCTTTCTTCCTTTAATTTTCTATTTATCAATATACCACTACTTCACCACTTCGTGTACGTTTTTATTTCTTTATTAGTAGAACTGTTGCCTGAGCTGCAATTCCTTCCTCACGTCCACAGAATCCAAGCTTTTCAGTGGTTGTTGCTTTAACATTCACCTGATCGATATTACTTTCTAATAGCTGAGCTATTTTTTCTCTCATGGCTGGAATGTATGGTGCCATTTTGGGCTTTTGGGCAATAATTGTACAATCTATATTATTTAGGACGTACCCCTTTTCTTTTACAATGCTCCATACGTGCTTTAATAATTCTGCGGAATCTGCATCTTTAAATTCCTGATCATTATCTGGAAAGTGTTTCCCTATATCTCCTTCACAAATCGCACCTAAACAAGCATCAGCAACAGTATGTAGTAAAACATCAGCATCTGAATGACCAAGTAAACCCTTTTTATATGGGATTGACACTCCTCCGATTATAAGGGAGCGGTCTTCAACCAACTGATGTACGTCATATCCTTGTCCAATTCTAAACATCAAAACCACCTCTTTTCTTCACCAAGATTGCCTTTGCAAATATAAGATCTTCTTGTGTTGTTATCTTAATATTAAAATAGTCTCCTTCGACGATAGCAACATTCGAGTTCATTCTCTCCAGTAAGCTTGCATCATCGGTTCCTATATAACCATTTAACTTAGCAGATTCATGTGCACTTAAAATTAACGGCAACAGAAATGCTTGTGGCGTTTGTACGGACCATAGGCTATTACGATCAACAGTATGGGATACTTTATAAGCTATTACTTCTTTGACAGTATCTTTCATAGGAACCGCTAGTATTGCCCCACCAGTCTTGTTAGCTTCTATAACTAATTTGTGGATATACTTCTGCGATAAAAAGGGGCGGGCTCCATCATGAATGAGAACAATTGAATTGCCGGTTACAGCGTTAAGTCCATTATAAACACTATGCTGCCTCTCTTGTCCTCCAGGCAATACACTTGTTACCTTTGTAATACGATATTTTTCAACTATACCATTCAATTTTTCAATCTCTAAAGCATTACCGACAACTACAATTTCTGTACACCATTCATCACTTTGAAAGACCTCTAAAGTGTGTGCGATTATAGGTTTACCCTCAATTTCGAGAAATTGTTTATTGCACTTTGCTTTCATTCTCTTACCTTGCCCTGCAGCAGGGATAACTACAGAATATTCCATGGCTACTCTCCTAAAACCTTATCATAAACTATGACCATTATAACGAATTAAAATGAAAAAAGAAACGTTAGGCGCAAGTTGGACCTGACGTTTCTTTTTCTGCTATAAAGCTTTTTCCAATAACTTCGGTTTGGCAAAGATCATTCTACCTGCTGACGTTTGAAGTACGCTCGTAACAATTACGTCAATATGTTTGTTAATATGATCTCGACCGCCTTCAACAACAATCATCGTTCCGTCGTCTAAATAGGCAATTCCTTGGTTATGCTCTTTCCCATCTTTAATGACTTGAATATGCAGCTCTTCGCCAGGTAAAACAATGGGTTTAACAGCATTTGCTAAATCATTAATATTTAATACAGGAACACCCTGTAAATCGCAAACCTTATTTAAGTTGAAGTCGTTAGTAACAACTAAGCCCGAAACTAACTTAGCTAACTTCACTAACTTACTATCAACTTCTTGGATATCTTCAAAGTCGCCTTCATATATTTCCACATTAATGGAAAGCTCTTTTTGAATCTTATTAAGGATATCTAATCCTCTTCTACCTCGGTTCCTTTTCAGTACATCAGAAGAGTCTGCGATATGCTGAAGTTCCTCTAGAACAAATTGGGGAATAACTAGAGTTCCCTCTAAAAATCCAGTCTGACAAATATCTGCGATTCTCCCATCTATGATCACACTCGTATCTAATATCTTAAGTTCAACACCATGCCTTTCTTGTACATTAGTTTCTTCAAAATCCTTTTTCTTTCGAATCATAAATAAAGTAATTAATTCGTCTCGCTTTTTAAAGCCTACTTGGAAACCTAAATACCCTAATAAAAGCGTAATGAAAACTGGAAATACAGCACTGAATACTGGAATATTTAACGTTTCTAATGACGATACAATTAAAGAGGCTACTATTAAGCCAAAGATTAGTCCTAATGTACCAAAAACTACATCTGCCGCAGGGGCCTTAACTAACGTTTCTTCTAACAATTTAATTAAGCCAACAATATAATCAGTTACCCAAAAAGTGGCTAAAAACAAAATAAGTGCACCTATACCTGCTCCTGCAAAAGAATTCGTTAACCAACCCGGTAACTCACCAAAATTTGTATACTTTATAAGGTCTGGGACAAACAGAAATCCAAGTGCTCCACCTAAAAAGATAAAAAATAAACGCACAATCCATCGTAACATTGTTTTCACCTCCTCCTATCATTATAGACAATCTATTGACTTTAAAACACATTACCAAACATTTCACAAATTTTTTTACAATTTATACAATTTAAATGTGACGATGATAAATTAACGTTATCAAAACGGTAACTCGATGTCAATTTTTACAAGTTTGGTTAAATATGTCGATCAATAAATAACTGTTCTTGGATTCTATTTAATCCTTCTATTATTTTTTTGGCTCTTGCCTCTCCAATTCCCTCTACTTCGTCTAGTTCCTCCCTAGAAGCTCGCATAATTTGGGCAATATTTTGAAAACGATCAATTAAGTTTTGTACGACACTTGCAGGAATTCGGTGAATTTTGTGTAAAATTCTATAGCCTCTTGGTGTTACTACATACTCTGCTAGATTTAAGCTTTTATTATATCCCAGCAGCTTTAATATTAACTGATCATCAAGAAGTTCTTCATTAGACAACAGCTTTAATTGGCTTAAAATCTCTTGTACATCGATACCTGGATCTTTTACATAATCCTTTATTAAGAGACTAGCTTCTTTTTCTACGTTAGAAACTAGCTCATCAAGTTGCATTGAAATAAGCCTGCCCTCATCACCCAGTTCGTTAATGTACATTCGTATTTCACTTTTTATTCTTAGTACCATTTCAATTCGATGTAATACTTGTGCTACTTCTTGTAATGTGACAATTTCCTCAAATTCCAATGCCCCTAAATTAGTGATCCCTTGATCGAGAACAGATTTATACTTTTCTAATGTTTGAATTGCCTGATTAGCTTTAGTTAAAATTACACCAATATCCTTTAAAGAATACCTGCGATCTCCTTGATAGAGGGTAATGACATTTCTTCTTTGAGATATTGAAATAACCAAATTCCCTGTCTGTTTGGCAACTCGCTCGGCGGTTCTATGTCGGATACCCGTTTCAGTTGAAATAATCGAAGATTCGGGTACTAATTGTGTATTTGCATATAAGATACGATCGCCTGTTTCATTCAAAATTATTGCTCCATCCATTTTGGCAAGCTCATATAGTGAGGCTGAGCTAAATTCACAATTGATAAAAAAGCCACCATCTACTAATTTCTTTATTTGATCATTATATCCTAGTACGATTAATCCACCCGTTTTGGCTCTTAAAACATTGTCAATCCCTTCACGCAATGGCGTCCCTGGTGCAACAAATTTTAGTAAATCACAGATGAATGATGATGTTCTTAAATCCTCCAACCATTGTACCTCCCTATCGTTTCAACCATTTACATGGGTTTATCATTAATTGAATAACTCTAAGATAATTTCGTTTATGACTTTACAAGGTTTCACTTGTATTGTTTTAAAGGCATCTAATTTCTTTATTGCATTTTTAGCAACATATACTTTCCTAAAACCCATTCTTTCCAATTCCTTAATTCTTGACTCTAGATTAGGAACTTTTTTTAGTTCCCCCGTTAACCCTATATCTGCAATAAAAACAACGTCATTGGGAATTCCTTTATTCTTGACAGAAGATACAATACTCATTAATACTGCTAAATTAACCGATTGCTCTTTTAACTTTATTCCACCTGTAGTTTTTACAACGACGTTTTTTGTGAAAAGCTCAATCCCACCTCTTTGTTCCAAAATCGATATGAGGGTGTTTAATTGATCCTTCCTCATGCACTCTCCAATCCTTGAGGGATAAGGAGTAAACGTTGTTGACACTAAACTCTCAACTTCAAGAATGATTGAACGGGTCCCTTCTTTAATAACAGTTAACGCACTTCCGGAAACTAATTCACCATTTTCTCGATCCGTCATGAAAAACTCTGATGGATTATCAATTGGGATCATACCCTCTTCAGTCATTGAGAAGAAACCAACTTCTCCAGTACTCCCGTAACGATTCTTAGAAGCCGAAAGGGCCTTGAGCTCCTCTCCACCTTCACCATCAAGATAAAGAACTGTATCTACTAAATGTTCAAGCGCTCTCAAACCTGCTAATTCATTATCTTTTGTCATTTGCCCAACCATAATAACCGCTCGTGGTCGATCTGGATTTTTCGCAACTTTCAATAGTTCGTTCGCACATTCCATTGATTGTGTTGGTGAACCCGGCCTTGAACTATATTCTTCAAGTGCAAATGTTTGAATACTATCAACAATGATAATATCGGGGTCTACTTCGTCGATTGCTCCTAAGACATTATTCATAACCGTACTTGAGTAAATCCAAATGTTTTTATGCACAGTAGGTAATATTCGTTCTGCCCTCGTCTTAATTTGACTTTCACTCTCTTCTCCAGAAGCGTAAAGGACTTTGTAGCCTTGATTAGCTACGTCTTGACTCACTTGTAATAACAACGTTGATTTCCCCGCCCCTGGTTGAGCAGTTATGATTGTCAATGAGTCCTTAACGATTCCCCCACCCATAACGCGGTTAAATTCATTAATTGTCGTAACCAAACGGTCACTTTGAGATGAACTTGTTTCTACTAGCCTTTTAACCGAGGATACACCTTTTAAAACTTTTGGTCGGCTTATGGCTTCTTTTCCACCAACCTCAACTTCGGCTAAAGTACTCCACTCATGACATTGATTACATTTCCCTTGCCATTTGGGATGCTCATGCCCACAGGACGTACATTTATATATCGTCTTTTTTTTCACAAAAACCACACCTTATATTTTATCTACTTCAATGAACTTCATCATCCATTATTTTCGTACAAGATTAATCTATAGTTGCCATAAACCAGTTGCAAACTATATCATGCGACTCACTTTTGGAAATTTTGTTATTTATTCACTAATACTAAAGCTAATCATTAATTATCGTCCTCTTATCTAGCTTAATTCTACCGTAAAGAAGCATAAAAATCTCGTTTCAGTGCTTTTAATGTTAAACAAAGAACCATGTTTTTCTTACTAAAAAAGTTAACATGGTTCTTATAATTAGGAAAGTATTATACTCTTTAACTGTTTACAATGAAAAACTCGTCATCTTTTACGTCCAGAATGACCTTTTGACCCTTCTTGATCTCTCCTTTTAAAAGTTCTTCAGATAAACGATCTTCGACATGTTTTTGTAAGGCTCTACGAAGGGGCCTCGCTCCATATTCAGGATCAAAACCTAAATCTGCAATCTTACTTTTTGCTTCGTCAGTCAGATCAAAATCAATTCCCTGATTGCTTAACCTTCTCTTTAATTGATCGGCCATCAAAGAAATAATCTCTTTTATATGGTTTTTTTCAAGTGAGTGGAAAACAATGATTTCATCAATCCTGTTCAGAAATTCAGGTCTAAAGCTCTTCTTTAACTCTCCCATCACTTTTTCTTTCATATCTTTATACTCTTGGCCTTCCGTTTGTGTAGTAAAACCTAAATACTTACTCTGTTTTAACGTACTTGCACCCACATTCGAGGTCATGATTATCGCTGTATTACGGAAGTCGACAGTTCTTCCCTTAGAATCAGTTAGTCTACCGTCTTCTAATACTTGAAGAAGAATATTAAATACCTCTGGATGCGCTTTTTCAATTTCGTCTAACAGAATTACTGAGTAAGGTTTTCTCCTTACTTTTTCTGTTAGTTGGCCTCCTTCATCATGCCCTACATAACCTGGAGGCGAACCTACTAAGCGTGATGTAGCATGCTTTTCCATATATTCTGACATGTCTACACGGATGACGGCATCCTCGTCACCAAATAATGTTTCGGCAACAGCTCTTGCCAACTCTGTTTTACCAACACCTGTTGGACCTAGGAAAATAAAAGAACCAATTGGACGCTTTGGATCTTTCAAGCCAGCACGGGCACGGCGTACCGCTTTTGAGATTGATTTTACTGCTTCTTCTTGACCAATGACTCTTTTATGAAGAATTTCCTCCATCTTAAGAAGACGTTCAGTCTCTTCTTCAGCTAATTTTGATACTGGAATTCCAGTCCAACTACCAACAATTTGAGCAATATCTTCAGAAGTCACTTCAGTATTTTCTTGACCTTGTTTTTCTTTCCATTCTTTTTTTAGACTATCGAGTTCTTCTCGTAATCTTTGTTCTGTATCTCTTAAAGAAGCTGCCTTTTCAAACTCTTGGCTTTGAACTGACGCATCCTTTTCTTTTCGAGTCTCATCAAGTTTCTGTTCTAAATCCTTTAAGTTAGGTGGAACAGTATAAGACCTTAGCCTTACTTTTGACGCCGCTTCATCTATCAAGTCAATTGCCTTATCCGGAAGAAAGCGATCAGAAATATAACGATCAGACAACTTAACAGATTCTTCAATTGCCTCATCTGTAATAGTCACTCGGTGGTGAGCTTCGTAACGATCTCTTAAACCTTTTAATATCAAAATTGATTCATCAATCGAAGGTTCTGCTACTTGAATTGGTTGGAAACGTCTTTCTAATGCAGCATCTTTTTCAATATATTTACGGTATTCATCAATCGTCGTTGCACCAATACATTGTAATTCGCCACGAGCTAATGATGGTTTTAAGATGTTAGAAGCATCAATAGCACCTTCTGCCCCTCCAGCACCTATTAATGTATGCAGCTCATCAATAAATAAAATTACATTTCCAGCTTGACGTATTTCATCCATTACTTTTTTTAGACGGTCTTCAAATTCACCTCTATATTTCGTTCCAGCAACGACTGTACCCATATCTAGTGTCATGACTCTCTTATTACGCAAAGTTTCCGGAACTTCATTGGCAATTATTTGTTGAGCTAGCCCTTCTGCAATCGCTGTTTTACCAACGCCAGGTTCACCAATTAAGACAGGATTATTTTTTGTTCTTCTACTAAGTACTTGAATAACCCTTTCTATTTCTTTTCCACGTCCAATTACGGGATCTAACGCTTCCTCTCTTGCCGTCGCGGTCAGATCGCGTGCCAAACTATCTAAAGTAGGTGTATTGACATTAGAGTTGGCGCCACCTTGTTGATTACCATTCATAGATTCATTGCTTCCAAGCAGCTGTAATACTTGCTGTCTAGCTTTATTAAGACTTACACCCAAGTTGTTTAATACCCTGGCTGCTACACCTTCGCCCTCACGAATCAAACCTAATAAAACATGTTCTGTACCGACATAGGAATGTCCTAATTTTCTAGCTTCATCCATCGAAAGTTCGATTACCTTTTTTGCCCTTGGTGTATAATGAATTGTTTTTGCTCCATCTTGACCTTTTCCAATTAATGTTTCAACTTCATTTTGAATTTTTTCTGGACCTAAGCCTAGTGCTAACAATGCTTTCGCTGCAATTCCTTCTCCTTCTCTAATTAAACCTAGTAATATATGTTCAGTACCGATATTATTGTGTCCTAATCTAATTGCTTCTTCTTGAGCAAGTGCCAATACTTTCTGCGCTCTTTCCGTAAATCTTCCGAACATCATTTACTCCGCCTCCATTTAGTTAGATTCTTTCTAATTCCAATCTTTTGCGGATGAGAGTAGCACGCCTCTCATCTCTTTGTTCAGCCGATAAGATTTCTCCTGCGTACTGCTGTAAAAATCCTGGCTGTGTTAAAATTATCAGTTCATTTAAAATACTTGCAGAAACTCCAGTAATTATATTCAAGTCAATTCCTAAACGCACATCAGATAATCTTTGCGCTGCTTCTTTTGACTCAATTGTGCGAGCATATGTGAGAATCCCTAGTGATCGATTTACTCGATCCTCCAATTGCAGTCTTGAGGACTGCATTAACATTTCCCTTGCAGCTCTTTCTTGATGAATAAGTTGAAGTACTACCCCTTGAAGGTCTTCTATTATGTCTTCTTCCGATTTTCCAAGTGTAATTTGATTTGAAATCTGAAATAAATTACCTAAAGCTTCACTTCCTTCTCCATATATGCCTCTGACAACTAAGCCAAGTTGATTTATTGCAGGTAGTATTCGACTTAATTGTTGCGTTATGACAAGGGCAGGAAGGTGCATCATGACCGAAGCTCGTAAACCAGTGCCTACATTTGTTGGGCAACTCGTTAAGTATCCCTTGTTTTCATCGAATGCGTAATGGAGTTTATTCTCTATCCAGTCGTCTATCCTGTTCGATAAAACTAACCCTTCATTTAGCTGAAACCCTGGAAACAAACATTGTATCCTCAAGTGATCCTCTTCATTAATCATAATACTGACCGATTCATCCGTACTTAATAGAACAGCACCTTTTTTTGCTTCACTGGCTAGGTGTGGGCTAATTAAATGCTTCTCAACTAACACTCTTTTTTGGTTTGACTTTAATTCATCCATCTCTATTAATTCAAATGGACCATATTGATCATATGAAACATTATCAAAATTATTCCTCACTTGACTAACGACTAAGGTCGATTCATCGATGGTTGATAAGATAGGAAACGTAAAGTCTTTTAAGTTTCTAGCCAACCTAATTCTGCTACTTAATACAATATCAGACTCCGGTCCTTCCTTTTTCATCCAGGGACTAATTGCCTTACTAATAAAATTCTCTAGTGACATCAATCATCCCTCCCCTGATCATAGCTTTTCTTTTCTAAAGATCTTATTTCATCTCTCAACTTTGCAGCTTCCTCAAATTCCTCTTGTGCAATGTGTACCTGTAATCTATGCTTTAACTCATTAATTATTTTTTGAGCCTTTATGCTCACACCTATCCTCTTCGGGATTTTTCCTGTATGACTTGTGTTGCCACTATGAACTCTTTTTAGCACCGGATCAAGCTTCGATTGAAATGTATGATAACACTCCGCACATCCAAAACGTCCAATCCGAGCAAATTGATTATAATTCATTCCGCACTTGTGACATTTATTTTCCTTATGAATGTCTAAATCCGTACTACTACTTACCGGATTTTCAAAATTTAATAGTCCGGACAACAATTGATGAATAGAAAAGCTATTAGAAACTGGATTATAATCTCCTTTTTCACGTGCACATTCGTCACATAGATGCGTTTCCGTTTTTTTGCCATTAATAATTTTTGTAAAATGTAACGTCGCTTCCCTTTTATTACAATCTTGACACATCATCATTAATCCCTCCTTACAAAAAGTATAATAAATATATAATTCTCCACTAGCATTGCATTAATAAATATTAACTATTAAAAACATTCAAAATCTTCAAAA
>CAZIRM010000006.1:0-29499 GCA_964541705.1 uncultured Bacillaceae bacterium
TGACGACTTTAAAAACTGCATAGGTTGGAACCGCCACTAACATGCCAATAATTCCTGCAAAGCGCCCTGCAACAATTAATAATAAAATAATTGTTAGAGGATGAACCGCCAACTTCTTCCCCATGATTTGCGGTGCGATAAAATTACTTTCAAATTGCTGCACTACAATAATAACTGCTAATACTTTAATGAGCATGAATGGAGAGTCGATAATCGCAACGATTGCTGCAGGTATAGTCCCAATCCATGGTCCGACGAACGGAATAACGTTTGTAAACATCGCAATGATCGCGAGTACTAATGAATATTCAATACCAATGATGAGAAAACCAAGATACATCAAAACCCCGACACAAAAGCTAACGATAATTTGCCCTTGAATGTAAGAACTGAGCGCTGTATCTAGGTCCGCTAAAATTCTTCTTCCTTCAATTACTTGTTTATCTGGAAGCAACTTCAATACTTGGTTTGGTGCTTTTTCTCCTTCTTTTAGCATGTAAAATAAAATAAATGGCACCATGATAAAAACAAGGACAACACTGGTAATGACACTAATGACAGAAGCAATCTTCGAACTCACAATTGTTACTGCATCGTTTAAGTATTTCGTCATATTTTCGGAAAGATATTCTAACGAGAAGGTCTCCGTTGCTTGAAAACGATTAAACATCTCATTTTCTTGTAACTGAATGATCAGTTTTCTTATTTCATTGATAAAATAAGGAATATTATCAATTAAACTCGTTAACTGTCGTTGCAGAATTGGACCTACGATTAATACTAGTAAAGTGACTAAGCCGATAACCGCTGTGTAAATAATTAAAATAGCGAGTGACTTAGGGACTTTATGCTTATGTAATACATTTACGATTGGGCGAAATAAATAATACAAAACTCCTGCTAATAAGAATGGGAAAAACAATGTTTGGACAAAGACTACAATAGGTCGAAAAATAAACGGTACAAGTGTTGATAAATAAATAATCAGAAGTACTAAGATCATTCCAACACTAATACGGTAAAACTTTGATTGGTACATAACACTACCCCCTTACAACATTTCTTTCTATTATAACATTTCTTTTCTAGACAAGCAGATTTTATCCGCCCTCTCGATTAACAAGTCTTCGATACTCTAATGGTGTTATTCCCTCTACTTTTTTAAATAATCTTGAAAAATAGGCTGGATCATCAATTCCTACTTGCTTGGCAATCGAAATGATTTTTTCATTTGTGGAAGCCAATAACTGTTTGGCAATGGATAATCGGTAGTTTGTTAAATATTGTATTGGAGAAAGGCCGATCGTTTTTTGCATACAGCGTGTAATATAGTCTGGATGGAATAACAAACTTTTCGCTATAGTCTCCATTTTAATTATTTCTTTATAGTGTAGTTGAATATAATTGATCACTAAACTCGTCACATGCTCGGTACTTGATGGAATGCGAATCGCTTCTGATTGCAGTTGCATCATTAATACCTGAAAAATCAGTTGCTCTTTTAATCTCCGGTCTGGACTACTTGAATCATGCAATGAAATTAAACGGTCTAACTCATGGTATGTATACTCATCATTTGCTAATCGCCCGTATCTTGGTATATGAAACTGATGATTGGCTGGCTCCGTATACGTTCCTTCATTTTTTAAAATAAGGCCCCAATTAATGTCAGGAACATTTTTTAATGCAAAAGGTACTTCTAAGTTAAAGTGTATCCAATAGAATTCTGTTTCTTCTTCACAAGGACGATGACCCTGATGTTCTAGCCCAGGAGATAAGATAATGTATTCCCCTTGTTTAACTGCATAATCAATTCCGTCTTCTCTCATGAACATCGTCCCACGCTTGACAAAAATTAAATCGAAGACTGTGAATACGCGTTTAAAATGTTTTTTTCCAACTTGAAAACAATCGTTACCAGCTTTAATAAACGTCGGAAACGGTGGAACTTGGAAACTGATGATTTTCATGTCTAACTTCTCCTTAAGTCGATATGTTACAATGTTGTTCGCTTTTTTTACTTTCTATTCAAAGTAAAAACTTATACACTTAGATTACTGTAAATTTCGTTATAGTCCAATATTTTTTTAGATAAATCGAAAATGTTTTACTTCAAGGAGTGATCAGAAGAATGAGAAGTATAGATAAAAGCAAAGCAGCTAAGCTAACGTTATTTGCATTAACCTGGCCGTTATTTATCGAAATCCTATTACACATGTTGATGGGTAATGCAGATACGCTCATGTTAAGCCAATATGATGACAGTGCGGTTGCTGCTGTTGGAGTCTCTAATCAGTTAGTCGGCTTTATCATCGTTATGTTCGGTTTTATTGCGACAGGTACGAGTATCTTAATTGCCCAATACACTGGTGCAAAAAAAGTGGAAGGCGCTAACCGAATCGCGGTCGTTTCAATTGCGGCCAATTTACTGTTTGGCTTACTCTTAAGCACTCTTTTATTTACGTTTGCCACACCTATTTTGAATGCAATGAATTTACCTCCTGAATTGATGGACTCTTCTGTAATGTATTTACGAATTGTCGGTGGATTCGCATTTGGCCAAGGGCTACTAATGACAGTAGCTGCAATCGTACGTAGTCATGGTTTCACTAGAGATGCGATGTTTGTTACAGTTGGAATGAACGTGGTCAATGTTATTGGGAACTACTTTTTTATTTTTGGGCCCTTTGGATTTCCTGTTTTAGGCGTGCCAGGTGTAGCAATTTCAACAACGATTAGTCGTTCACTTGGTTTAATCGTCATGCTTGTTGTTTTATTTAAGCGAATCAATGGAAATTTACCTTTCTCCTACTTACTAAAGGGATTCCCTAAAGAAGAGTTAAAGCAACTATTAAAAATTGGTATCCCGTCAGCCGGTGAACATTTGTCCTATAATACTTCGCAAATTGCAATTACATTTTTCATCACTTCCTATATGGGGACAATGGCATTAACGACAAAAGTGTATACGCAAAACGTCATGATGTTTATCCTGTTGTTCTCGATTGCGATTGGGCAAGGAACACAAATATTAATTGGACAGTATGTGGGTGCGAATAAAATAGACGAAGCATACAAACGTTGCATAAAAAGCTTAAAAATCGCAATCGCAGTTGCCATTTGTATGGCCATAATCTTAGGTATTTTTAGTAAACAACTTTTAGGCATTTTTACAGTTAATCCGGATATTATTGCTCTAGGTAGCACGTTAATTTTGTTAACCATCCTACTAGAACCTGGTCGGGCTTTTAACTTGGTTGTCATTAATGCTTTGAGGGCAACCGGCGATGTAAAGTACCCAGTCTATCTAGGAATTGCTTCGATGTGGGGAGTTGCTGTTGTTGTTTCCTATGTTTTAGGTGTAGTTTTTGGACTTGGTTTAGTCGGTATTTGGATTGCATTTATTTGTGATGAATGGCTAAGAGGCTTATTAATGCTACGCCGTTGGAAAACACGCAAATGGGAAAAAATGATTTTTATCAAGGCTGACGAGCAAGAGTCTGCTGCATCATAGTAGTTATTGTTAAGCGTGTAACACTTAATGGTAGTTTTAAACCATGATATTATTTTATTTTCACAGAAAAAGCGCAACAAGTGAGTGACTTCCTCAGTTGTTGCGCTTTTTGCGCTAATTTAGCTTTTTACACGATTCTCTTATCACTAGTTCATAAGGAACTGTGACGTTTTTATTGCCCATATCTGGATTCGTTATTTGCTCAATGAGTAGGTTGGTCGCTTCATACCCTAGGCCAAAAATATTAATATCGACGGTCGTCATTGGGGGTACTGATATTTCAGAAACCATTAAATTATTGAAGCTAATAATTGATATGTCATTAGGGACCGACAATCCTAGTTGATTTAACATTCTGTAAACGCCAAGTGTCATAACATCATCAGCAACAACAAGTGCCGTTGGTGGCTCTTGTAGAGACATGAGCTCAACTACCGCTTCTTGCCCACCTTCTTTGAGAAATTGTTCGTGAACAACATAATCATCACGATACGGTATTCCCTTTTTCCTAAGAGCTGCTTCATATCCTTCTAGACGATCGATTGTCACGACGAGGTCTAAATTCCCTCCAACAAAGGCAATTCTTTTATGCCCTAAGCTGATTAAATACTCAGTCACTCTCTTGGCCGCACTAAAATTGTTATTATCCACATAATTAATAGACTTACTTGACTTAAATGGCTTTCCAATCAATGAAAAGGGAAATTTTAAGTCCTTTAAGTATGGAATAATTGGATCTTCGACATGGGAATATAGTAAGATGACACCGTCTACCCGTTTTCCTTGGACCATTTGTGTCACATCCTCATAGATGTGTTCACTTGTTTGTCCTGTTGATAGATAAAGAACATATCCTTCCTCATGAGCTTTTGTACTAATACCACGTAGTACTTCTGGAAAGAATGGGTTTTGGAACACAACGTCGGCAGAGTTAGGTAGGACAATACCAATTGCCTTTGTACTTTTATTCGCTAAGCTTCTAGCATTTAAATTCGGATGATAGCCCAATTCCTTCATGGCGTCATTGACACGTTCCTTTGTCTGGTGACTAATTCTTGGACTATTCGCAATCACTCTTGAGACTGTTGAAGGGGCGACATTTGCTAGTTTAGCAACATCTTTTATTGTCACTGCCATTTTGCTTCCTCCTTTATGGCGTAGTTATTGCTATGGCAACTTTTAAAATCATGGGATTTCAATTGTTAATCTCCTCTATTAATATTAACCCTAACCCATTTAATTGGTTTTATTGTTTAATTATAAGCTTACCATTGAGATGTAGACAAGTGAATTTCGCCTTAATTAAAGACTAAATTTAATCGATAGATTCTTATGCTCGTTTACATGAATAAAAAAGACACAGCTAGTGGATGTAACTTTCAACATATCCCTAACTGTATCTTATAAAAAACAACGATTATCCTTTTGTTGCACCAGCTGTCAGACCTGTAATTAAATAACGCTGTAGGAATAAAAACACTAATGAAATTGGTAAGGCAATTAAGACTGTACCAGCTGCAAATCGTGTAGTATTATTCGCGAATTGATCATTAATAAAGTTAAATAATCCAAGTGCTAACGTAAACTTATCTGGACTTCTTAAAAGAATCCTAGGAAGTAGGAAGTCCATGAATGGTCCCATAAAGTTAAACAATGCAACAACTGCTAAAATTGGCTTTGCAAGCGGGAGCATAATTTGGAAGAATATCCTAAAATGTCCAGCCCCATCAATTTTTGCAGATTCATCTAAATCCTTTGGAATTGTATCGAAATAACCTTTAACTAAGAAGGCGTTCATTGGAATTGAGCCACCAACGTAGATTAAGATTAACCCTTGAAGTGTATCTAAAAGATTCACGATGTTTAATAAAATGTATAATGCTACCATCCCCATCATTACTGGGAACATTTGTAATAGTAAGAATGTGTATAAGCCTTTCTTTCTTCCTTTAAAACGATATCTTGAAAATGCATATGCAGTTAAAGATACAAATGTCGTAGAAAGAATTGATGTTGCAAATGCAACAATTAACGTATTTTTGTACCATAACAAATAGTTACTTCTTGGATCTGTAAATAACCACTTATAGTGAACCAATGACCAATCATCTGGAATTAGTTTTGCAGTGTATAAACTTCTACCTGGGTTTAAAGATAAACCAACTGTCCATGCTAGAGGGTAGAAAATAAGGATAAACATTACTGCAATGATTGTGTAAATGATGACTAGTTCTAGTATGTTTTTTGTCTTTTTATTCATTAGTATGTCCCCTCCTCTTTAAAGGAACGAGTTCTTCTAAACTGCACGAAAGCAAATGTTGCAACGATTAATCCAAGAATTAAAGAAATTGCTGCAGCCATACTTACATTGGCAGTTTCAAACGTTAACTTATACACCCATGAAATAAGAATGTCCGTTCCACCTGCGTTTTGCCCACGAATCGCTGGGCCACCTTGGTTAAATAAGTATATAATACCGAAGTTATTAAAGTTACCAGAGTATTGCATAATTAATAACGGTCCAGTAGCAAACATTAAGTGTGGGAATGTAATATTCCTAAACTTTTGCCAACGGTTAGCTCCATCAATCTCTGCAGCTTCATACCAATCCGGAGAGATACTTTGCAGAACCCCAGTAAATAATGAGAATACAAATGGGAACCCTAACCACGTTTGAATTCCGATGATAGCAGTTCTCGTCCAGAATGGATCTGTCATCCAAGGGATATTACGACCTAATAATGGCATAACAATGTCTCTGTTAATCGCACCAAAATTATCATTAAATAACGCTGCGAAAATAAGAATTGTTACGAATGCTGGTACTGCCCACGGTAAGATAAACACTGTACGAATTAAACGTTTAAACTTAACACGAGGGTCGTTAACTAAAATCGCTAAAAACATAGCTAACCCAATTTGTAATGAAGTAGCTACGGCAGTCCATATTAATGTCCATGATAATACGGATAAAAACGTTCTACGCCAAATAGGCATTGATACTAAATTAGTAAAGTTTTGAAAACCAACCCAGTTCAGTAAGTTTCGTGGCGGTGAGTTACGTAACGTAAAGTCTGTAAATGCCATAAAAACCATGAAAAGTAATGGGAAAATAACAACAAATATCAGTAAAAATAAACCTGGTCCAATAAGCATATATGGGAAACCATTGTCCCAAGCATTTTTAAACGCTTCTCCTACTGATGGGATTGTCCAACCTTCTTGTATTCTCTTTGCGTCCTTCCTAGCGTCAGTCATATTGCCAATATGGAAAGCGAGATAAATTGCTGTGATTATAAGCGTTATAACCCCACGAGCTAAGAGAACCCTTGAATCATCAACACCTGGTGTTTCTCCTAAAGTTACCAATCCCCAGTAGCCAGTTCTTAGAAAGTCAAATAAACTGATAAAAAAAGCAGCAAAGAGAATGAATAAGATTGAACCTTTGATGAACCTGCGGTTATAAAATTGTCCGAAACCTGGTATGATCGATAATAGAGTCGCTAAAGTCGGGTTATGCTTGCTGACTTTTTCATTACTATTATTTTGGTGTTCGTTTAATGACGACATTTCAGCTTCCTCCTACATGAAAAAATGTAGGCGAAAAAGGTTGCCCTTTCTCGCCATGATTATTTACTTAGTTACCTAATAATTCAATTCCTTCTTTGATTAGTTCAACTGCTTCAGCAAGAACTTCATCAACTGGCTCACCTTGAGATATGAATCCTAAAGCATCATTGATAGGACCCCAAACTTGAGACATTTCAGGAATGTTTGGCATTGGTTGAGCAAATGCCGCTTGAGCAAGAATACCGTTTCTTAACTCGTCATCGATCGTGATATCGTCACGAGCTGGGATTTCTCCAGCGATGTCGAAGTAAGTAACTGAACTTTGAGCATTTGTGATGAATAATGCTAAATCAGTTGCCCAGTATTTGTTTTCACTGTACTCAGATACGAACCAACCTTTAACACCTGAGAAAGATGCAGCTGGGTTGCCATCGATTGTTGGGATTGGAGCAACTTTAAGTTTGTCACCTAACGCTGCAGTGTAGTCATGAAGAGCCCATGGTCCAGTAATAACCATACCAACTTTTCCATCTCTCATTGCACCGTTCATGTAGTCACCAGTCATACCTACTGGAATTAAACCATCTTGGAACCAAGATTGGATCATTTTAGCACCTGCAATTGCACCTTCATTAGCTAAGCCAATGTCATCTGCATCATAACCAGTTGCTTCGTCAAATCCGAATACATATCCGCCTTTTCCAACGATGAATGGGTGAGCAAAGTAAAGGTTAGCAGCTTCCATTAAGAAACCGTGGTTGTCACCTTCAGTTAACTCATGAGCAAGCTCGATTAACTCTTCCATTGTTGCCGGTGGAGTTGGAACGATATCAGTGTTGTACATTAAAGCATAAGTTTCAATAACAGCAGGGATACCATATTGGCTACCGTTAAAGCTTAATGCGTTAAGAGCACCTTCAGCATATCCATTTAATTGATCTGCAGTAAGTTCTAACTCAGCTGCAAGACCTTGTAAATAAATGTCACCTAAACGGTCATGTGGGTGGAAGAATAAGTCTGGTCCACGTCCAGATGGTCCATCAAGTGATAATGCTTCTAATTGATCTAACATAGAGAAAGGAACGATTTCAACATCGATTCCACGCTCAGCTTTATAAGCAGCAGCGATTTTTTCGTAAGCATCAAGTTGTGATTCCTCGTCGTTAACCCACATAGTTAAGCTTGCAGGTTTTTCTGGTAGATCTGCCCCTGGCTCTTCAGCTGGCTCTTCAGCTGGAGTTTCTGCCGGAGTTTCTGCTGGAGTTTCCTCTTCAGCCTTGTCTCCACCACATGCTACTAATGCTACAGATAAAACTAACATTAGCATTAACATAAGTAACTTTTTAAACATGTTGTTTCCCCCTTAAATCTTTAATTTAATTAAGTAAGCGCAAACATTAACGATGTTATTATCTCTTTGGATTACTTTTTTATTCTTAAAGATCCAAATAATTCTTAAAACCTTCTGAGTGTAAGTGCTCGACAAAATTAGACAACCGTTTGTACTAATAATTTAATGTAACCGGCTAGTGTTATTGAATACTTAATTTCTTAAAAAAAGAAGAAGGTATTTCGAAATGAGATATGTAACATGAAATCGTTTGCATTCATTACTTATACGATTATTATACTACTAAGAAGATAGATTGCAAGTCTTTTTTGGACATTTTTTTCTTTTTACTATACTTATATATTTCGTTATACCTATAAAAGCCACTCCACCCTACATATTACTGACCTCTACTATTATCAATATTTGAAAACGCTAACGTAAAATTATCTAACAAAGTATTTTAAATATTCTGATAATTTTTATTGTCTTTTAGCAACCTCCGCCATACAATTAAGACTATAAACAAATGTTACATCTGATGTAACAAAAACTATCATAAAGGAGATGTCTGCTATGAAAAAGATTGAGGTGATTATAAGACCAGAACTTTTCCAAGACTTTAGAAGGGAAATGCTTCAAGTCGGTGTAACTGGTCTTACAGTTTCAGAGGTGGCTGGCTGTGGATTGCAGAAAGGGAAAACCGGACTTTTTAGGGGTAATACGTTTGAGATCACCCTCCTTCCTAAAGTCAAAGTAGAATTAATAGTATCTGATGATTTTGTTGAAACAGTCATCGGTTGTATTACAAAAACTTGCTCAACCGGTAAAATTGGTGATGGAAAAATCTTTATCTACCCAATTGAAGATGCTATTAGAATTCGAACTGGTGAAAATGGTTTAGAAGCAATATCCTAACAAAATCTAAAATGTGGAGATGATAACTATGTATAAAAAAATAATGGCAATTTTGCTTGTTAGTTTACTAGTTCCTACAATAACTTTTGCTAGTGATCTAACTGTTGAAAGTTTAAGTGCATCAATGGATACGATTTGGATTATGCTTGCTGCGTTCCTTGTTTTTTTCATGCATGCTGGATTTGCGATGGTAGAAGCAGGTTTTACCCGTTCAAAAAATACGTTGAATATATTAATGAAAAACTTATTAACGGTATCGATAGCTTCAGTACTATATTTCTTTGTTGGTTATGCGCTTATGTTTGGTACGAGTAACTACGGTTTGTTTGGTAGTAGTGGCTACTTCTTGATTGGGGACTTAGATTCCGTTGGTTTCTTTGTATTCCAGGCAGTCTTTGCGGCAACCTGTGCAACAATTATATCTGGAGCTGTAGCTGAAAGAATAAAACTTAGTAGTTATCTTATACTCGTTTTGTTAATGACTGGTTTTATTTACCCAATTGTCGGACATTGGATTTGGGGTGACGGATGGTTAGCTGAATTAGGTTTTATTGACTTTGCAGGATCAACAGTTGTTCACTTAACCGGTGCCTTAGGTGCCTTAGTTACAGTTGCTTTCTTAGGTGGGCGATTAGGAAAATATTCAAAGGATGGTACCGTGCAAGTTATACCGGGACACAATATACCTCTAGGAGCTTTAGGTGTCTTTATCCTCTGGTTCGGATGGTTTGGATTTAATGCAGGGAGTACGTTATCAGCAACTGATTCTTCGATTCCTTTCGTCGCTGCAACCACCCTTTTATCTGCATCAAGTGGGGTTTTAGGAACAGCGCTTTACTCCATAATAAAATACAAACGTGTCGATGCGTCATTAACGTTAAATGGTGCATTAGCTGGTTTAGTTGGTATTACTGCTGGTACGGCTGATGTTTCGATTGCAGGTTCAATTATTATTGGTTTTATTGCCGGGATTATCCTTGTCTTTGCTGTACAGTTTATAGATAATCGCTTAAAACTCGATGATCCTGTTGGAGCTATTTCAGTACACGGTGTATGCGGCGTTTGGGGGACAATTGCTGTTGGTTTGTTTGCAACAAATGGCGGTCTATTTTACGGAGATGGTGCATCCCTATTAATGATTCAAAGTATAGGTGTCTTGGCGGTAATCCTTTGGACGATCGTTGCTGTAGCCACATCTTTATTTATTATTACACGATTTACATCGATACGCGTATCAGAAGAGGAAGAACTTCAAGGCCTAGATTTTGCAGAGCATGGTTCTTCCGCATATGACTTTAGTGGAAATATAATTGAGACCAAGTCTTCCTTAACTGTTAGTGAAGGGCTTGCCGAGAGACTAAACAACCTAGGCAAAAAGGCTAGTGAAAAATTGGTTCATTAAATCGCCTCTCTAGCTAAAAGCTGTTTTAAAACACCAAGGAGCTTCCCACCTCTTTGGTGTTTCATTTTACTTTTTCCCCTTCTATTTCTTTTATTGTTTGATACAATGAAAATAGAAATGAACAATAGGAGTTGAAAAGTATCTATGAAAGTATACATAATCGTAATCATAAGTCTTTTTTTCCTAGTCGGATGTTTACAAGTAAATCCCGACCAAACTTCAGATAACAGCATTCAGACAAATTTTATTACGACAAATCAGAACGAGCAAATAAAAGTAGATTTTCTGCAAGTAATGAACTCTTCCATTGAAGATGGTTTTTATGTAGAACTGTTAATTACCGATCTTCAAACTAATTCCCTGCTTGAACAAGACATTTGGTTTAATCCTATATCCAGCGTTAAAGGCAAAAATAAAATTCAGTATAATAGTAGGTACATGCATATTGTTAGAACAGAAAATGAGTATCAACTAATACATAAAGAACTTTTTGAACCTACTTTGTATAACAATACTGATTCATTAACATTTAACTATAGCGTTAGTCAGAAATACAGTATTGATACAATTACATTTAGTCATGCTTCTAATGAACAAAACGTACTTACGAATGATCTATTTACAGTTGAACGCCTAAACATTTCCGATGAGAAACTTCAATTTATCCTCTCAGCTAATCAAGTAATTACTGAGTTAAATGAAAATCTAGAGGTAGTATTGCTAATGAATAATGAAGAAATTTTCCCTCTATTCTCGAATGTTAGAACGTTGAATGAAACGAGTGAGCAAATTGTTTTTGACCTAACATTTGCAATGGCACTTCCAAAAGAAATCAATTTTAGTATCCGGTTTCAACAATCGCCTTTGATTGTATCTACTTTTGAATTTAATGTACCGATCGCGATTGACCAAAATGACTAAACGATCACAAAAAGGTAGCCATTGGCTACCTTTTTAACTACCACTCATAATCTTGATCATATTCATCTCTTACAGTTGGCTGTTGAGTAACCACTTTTTGTTGTTGCATATACGGCATCTGGTGCGTATGTGGTTGAGGCATCACTCCTGCATTGGCTTGCGCCATATGTGGCGCTACTAATCCAGGCGTTGGTCCGACCTGAGAAGGAACCATTCCATGGAATCCTGTTCCCATTTGTGTATGGTATGCACCTTGGTAAGGCGTTCCCATAAATGGAGCCGTCATTCCGTGATGAGATCCCATATGCGGTGCTACCATCCCTTGGTGTGCAGTTGGAATGTGGGGGTACCATACCTTGATAAGTCCCCATATGTGGCGTTGCCATTCCTTGACAAGCTGTTGTGTGAGGCATAGTCATCCCATGATGCGCCATACCGATTTGCGGTTGCCACATATTCATGTGTCCGTAAGACATTTGTTGTTTATTACTACATCCACAAGACATTCAATTTAGCTCCTTTCGTTTCACTGTTTTAATCATGAAGTCATTTTCCCTATGCAGAAAAAGAAGCAACGAGCAAAAAGAAAAGTACCCAGTCATAAAAAAACAGTCTTGCGAAATACAAATTTAATAACACTATAAATAGTATGAAAAGAGCTAGGTCTTTGTGACAAATCCCTAGAACTAATTACAAACGGAATTCCTTAACGTTCCAATTGAATCGATGGTAATTTCAATGAGATCTCCACCGCGTAAAAACTTTGGTGGGTGAAACCCTTTCCCTACCCCCTCAGGAGTTCCAGTGGCAATAATGTCACCAGGCTCCAAGGTTATTCCTTGAGAAATAAGCGAAATAATCGTCGGAATGTCAAAAATCATTTGGCTTGTATGACCATTTTGGCGCAACTCCCCATTTACCTTTGTTCTAATTTTTAAATTATGAGGGTTAGGAATCTCATCTTTTGAAAGTAGGATTGGTCCCATAGGGCAAGATGAATCCAAACTTTTCCCTAATAAATACTGTTTATGTTTTGTTTGTAAATCTCTAGCTGTAATATCATTTAAAATTGTGTAACCGAATATGTAATGATGAGCTTCTTCAACTGATATTCCTTTCCCTTCTTTCCCAATCACGACCGCTAGTTCTCCCTCGTAATCAAGGGCATTTGTTATTGTTTTATGGCTTTCAATTTTTTCTTGATGTCCAATCACCGATGTCGGCGCTTTTGAGAACACAATAATGTCTTCAGGAATATCTTCGACTGACCCCATTTCGATTGCATGCTCTCGATAGTTCTTACCTACACAAAATATATTTTTTGTAGGCCGTGGAATTGGTGCTCTCAACCTAAACTGTTCGTTCTTTGGGTCAATCATTAGTTCACTCATCTTCTCTTCTTCTACCCATGTTTTAATCTTAGCAACCATTTCTAGAAATTTTTCTCCTTGTTTAATAGCATCAAGTAGGGTTAATGGAACATTTATTTGTTCTTTATAAATGGCAGTAGCTTTCTTTAGATCAACGACCATTGACAAAGAAGCATTGGTATACCCGTAAGAATCCAGCCCTTCATATGAAAAAGAAATAAATCTCATCATGAATAACCTCCTCTTGGAATTTCTTATATCGTACTAAAAATGAAAGTCACTTGTATAGGAAAAGTCCTCTAGAAGATAACTAGAGAACTTTTAACCGAGGACAGCTCGATCGGAAACAACCGCATTACCACCACGAATGTGTTGAAACTCTTTTAATAATTTGTCAATGGTTAATTGATTTTTTTCTTTACCTGAAACATCAAGGATGATTTGTCCTTTATCCATCATCACAAGCCGGTTTCCTAAGTCTAATGCCTGCTGCATGTTGTGCGTAACCATTATTGTCGTAAGGTTATAGTTACTGACAATGTCACCCGTTAGTTTTGTAATCATCTCTGCTCTAGATGGATCTAACGCAGCTGTATGTTCATCTAAGAGTAAAATATCTGGCTCAGTAAAAGTGGCCATTAATAATGATAATGCTTGCCTCTCTCCACCGGATAATAAACCCACTTTAGCAAATAATCGATTTTCTAATCCCAACCCAAGCGTTTCCAAAAATTCCCGAAACATCACTCTACGTTTTTTTGTCACTCCAATTCTAAGTGTTCTCCGCTTATTCCGATTAAAGGCGATTGCCAAATTTTCTTCAATTGTCATCGTTGGAGCAGTACCAGCCATCGGATCCTGAAACACTCGACCGATATACTGTGATCTTTTGTATTCCGGTATAAAGGTTACGTCTTTTCCATTAATGACAACGCTACCTACATCTGGGAAAAACGAACCTGATGTAATGTTCATTAATGTTGATTTCCCTGCTCCGTTACTTCCGATTACTGTTAAAAAATCACCTTGATTTAAAGTTAAGTTAATATTACTTAATGCTCTTTTCTCATCTAACGTTCCCTCGTTAAACGTCACACTTACGTTCTTTACCTTCAACACGGAAATTCCCTCCTTTAGCTCGCTAACTTAATTTGATTAGCACGCTTTTTTTTACGACGTGTGTTCTCTTTTATGGAGTTAAAAACTTTGGGAGCAATTAGCGCAAAAATAACGATTACTGCTGTAATGATTTTTAGATCTCCCGTTTCTAAAAATTCAACTCTAAGTGCAAGAGTAATTACGACGCGATAAATGATTGATCCACCAATAACAGCCAACGTTGTTCGCGAAATTGTCTTTGTTCCAAACAATGCTTCACCAATAATAACGGAAGCGAGACCAATAATAATCATTCCTATACCCATTCCAATGTCAGCAAAACCGCCGTACTGTGCAATAAGTGCACCTGACAGAGCAACGAAAGCATTCGATATTCCTAATCCTATAATCGTTAATAAATCTGTATTTGCGGAAAAGCTACGAATCATTTTTTTGTTATCCCCTGTGGCTCTTAACGCTAATCCTACTTCTGTTTTCAATAAATAGTCTGTTAAACATTTAACAAAAATCGTAATGATTAATCCAAATAGAATGATCCCAAACGTCCGCGGTAGTCGCTCCACTCCCAATGATTGAAAAGCTGAACCGAGTACCTTATCTATCCCTAACGTTTCTGAATAATTTGCAACATTGGTCATAAGCGATTCTTGATTTAATAATGGTACGTTAGATCTTCCTCCCATAATTCTTAGATTGATTGAATAAAGAGCAATCATCATCAAGATACCTGATAACAATGGATTGATTTTACCTTTCGTGTGCAAGATCCCTGTTATACATCCCGCAAAAAATCCAGCAAATGTAGCCACAAGTGTTGCTACTATTGGTGGGAAACCACTAACAATTAATGTAGCAGCAACGGCAGCTCCAGTAACAATGCTACCGTCCACCGTTAAGTCCGGAAAATCAAGAATTCGAAAAGATATATACACCCCTAATGCCATAATGGCATATAAAATACCAGCCTCTATTGAACCAAATATTGCGATAAACATGACCGTTCACCTTCTCTAATCTCTTAAAATTTGTCTAAAAGCTTCGAAGCTAAAGCCACGAAGCTTTTATTACTTGCACAAAAAGCACTGGAAGACTGACCAGCAACGGTTAAGACTTTCAACCGCAATAGGCAGACTGATGATTGAGCCAATGCCGCCTTCTCCTGCGATTACTCGTCGCAAAACGTTACGGTAAGCAATTCATTGTTGCGTCTTGGAGCTAAATGTCAGTCTAACTTCAAAATTCTTATCAATCCCACTCAGAGTTCCACTCAATCCCTTGCGCTTCTGCCGCTTCCTTGTTAACCATCAATTGCATCTTTGCAGGAAATTCTGCTGGGATTTCACCTGGTGCTTTTTCACCTTTTAATATTTGAGCAGCCATTTCACCAGAACGATAGCCAATCGAAAAATAATCAATTCCAAAAGTGGCAAAGCCACCTCTCTCAAGCGAATCTGGCTCTCCTACAAGTAACGGGATGTTTTGTTCATTACAAACAGCAACCACTGATTCTAACGCTGAAACAACGGTATTATCAGTGACAATGTATATCACGTCTGCTGCACCGATTAACGATTGTGCGGCCTGCTGCACGTCTGCCGATGTGGATACTGTTCTTTTTACTACTTCTAAGCCAACTTTGTTTGTTGCAGCTTCAACCGCTTCAATTTGTGCAATTGAATTTTGTTCTCCTGAGTTATAAATAAGACCAATCCTTGCCCCTGGAAAGAATTGATTGATAAAGTTCACTGTTTCATCTACAGATTCACTTAAGAAGTCACTCACTCCTGTTATGTTACCTCCTGGTGCCTCATTCATAGCAGGTACTAATTCCGCTCCAACTGGATCAGTGACTGATGTAAAAACAATTGGAATATCCTTTGTTTCATTTAAAGCAGATTGCGAGCTTGGTGTTGAATTAGTAAAAATTAAGTCCACACCGTCTGCCACAAATTTTGTAGCAATGGTTGCTGCATTGTTACGATCACCCTGTGCCGATTGAAAATCGTAAGAGATGTTCTCACCCTCTACAAATCCATTGTCTGCCAAAGCAGCCTTAAACCCTTCAAATGCTGCGTCCAACGCAGGATGTTCAACAATTTGCGACGCTCCGATTTTGTATGTTTTCTCTCCACTACTAGCACCTTCTGATCCACACCCAACCAAAGCAAGGAATGAAGCCACTACTAAAGTTAAAATTACATTCTTACAGTTCTTCATAAAGTTCTCCCCTTTTTAAAAATTCCAAATTTTCTAAATTCTTTATGTATACCATCATAGTATATTGGTATTCAAAAGTAAATAAAAAGTTTTTGCGCTTTAAAGCGTTTTAGTGTGTGGGTATGTTGGCAATATCGTAACTCGTTCATCAGTTCCGTTTCCTAATGAAATTGGTCATCTACATTTGTAACATTCTTTCGTGTTCATCATATATTGACAATGACCAACCTAGGAAAAGAGTGATTTCTAATGTTTTGGTTTGAACCGAGGCAAATAAAGCTTGCAAACGGCGAGTCAATTTTAATCCGCTCTGCTAACCCATTTGATGCCGATGATATCTTAACACTAAGCTATGACGTTATAAGTGAAAATGACACACTCATTACAAAACCTAGTGAAATGCAAGTAACGAAGGAACAACAAAGACAACACATTGAAATGTACAATGAGTTATTTGGAAATTTAATGCTTGTTGCGTTTCACAACCATTCATTAATCGGCCTTTTAACATTTCAACGAGGAATTCCCGCAAAGCTATCTCACCAGGGCACACTAGGAATGATCATTAATAAAAAGTGGAGAAATAAAGGTGTTGGAAAACAATTAATATCCGCTCTTATTTCATGGGCTAAAAAAAACAAGGAAATAGAAAAAATATGCTTAGAAGTGTTAAGTAGAAATAAACGAGCAATACGTTTATACGAATCTTTCGGTTTTATTGAAGAAGGCAGGCAGTTAAAGCAGGTGAAAATTTCAGATGGAGAATATGATGATCTTATTTTAATGGGGAAATTATTAAAAAAGCGTTCAACCTAGAACACTAAGTGTCTAAAGTTGAACGCTTTGTTTTATTCAGACTCGACAACGACAGCGGTACCATAAGCAACAATTTCTGAAGCACCATTCATAATGCTTGACGTTTGTAAACGCACAGCAACGATCGCATTTGCCCCTAATCCTTCAGCCTCTTTCACCATTCTTCCGATAGCAACCTGTCTTGCCTTTTCCATCATACTTGAATATTCTTTAATTTCTCCACCTACGATGTTTTTTAATCCAGCCAAAATATCACTACCGATGTGTTTTGCTTGGATTGTACTCCCTTTTACAAATCCTTCGTAGCTAACAACCTTTTTCCCTGGAACATTTTCAGTACTTGTTATAATCATTTTCATCTTCCTCTCTCTTTTCTTCGATTCTTTCAACAATCATTAAAAAAATTAATACAACCCAACCAAAAAAGTGAAACAAAATCATAAAAATTCCTAAAACAGGTAGAAAAGGAGCACAGAACATCCCGCCAAACAACAATAGAAATGTGATCATTAAAACAACCAGTTTCAATCTTTTGCCCATCAATGTCACAATCTCCTTCTATATTATATTCTCTCTTTTTTATTATTCAACAAAACGAAAACAAATTCCTTTATTGTTGTTTTCACATCTAAATTTTGGCAACAATTGAAGTAGCAATGCCACCAATAAAAATATGGTAAAATGGTAAAGTACGAAATATGTTGAATCGAGGGATCACGATTGAAAATTGTTTTAACAACTTTAAACGCAAAATATATTCATACGGCGTTATCGCTTCGTCTATTGAAAGCTTATACCGAAAAAGAGTACGACGTCGAAATCAAGGAATTCACAATTAAAGACCCTGCTTTGAATATTGTAACCGATCTGTTTCATCGCGATGCAGATGTGATTGGGTTTGCCTGTTATATTTGGAACATCGATAAAACACTCGAAATTGTGAACATGTTAAAGAAAGTAAAACCTGAGTTAACGATTATTTTAGGTGGACCTGAAGTCTCGTTTGATACCGAGTACTGGATGAAACGTGAACCTGGAATTGACTTTATTATCTCTGGTGAAGGAGAAGAAACGTTTAAGCATTTGTTAGATGAATTGAAGGGAGCGAAAAGCTATCATTATGTTTTTGGAGCAACCTACCGAAAAGGAAATGAAGTGATCGTTAATCCTCCACGACCAAATATGAAACTAGAAACAATTCCTTCTGCGTATCGCTTTGAAGAGGACCGAGCTGATTTAACCAAGAGAATTGTTTATTTTGAGACTAGCCGTGGCTGTCCGTTTAGTTGCCAATTTTGTTTGTCCTCTGTTGAAGTTGGTGTTCGTTACTTTGATATTAAGCGAGTGAAAGAAGATATTCTTTATTTGATTCGTAACGGCGCAAAAATCATTAAATTTATAGACCGGACGTTCAATATTAAACGCGACTATGCTCTTGAAATGTTTCAATTTTTAATTGATCATCACCAAGGCTGTGTGTTCCAATTTGAAATTACTGCTGATATTATGCGCCCTGAAGTACTTGAATTTTTAAACACCCATGCGCCACCAGGAATTTTCCGTTTTGAGATTGGGATTCAATCGACAAACGACTACACAAATGAGTTAGTAAAGCGCAGACAAAATTTCGAAAAATTATCTCGTACAGTCAACATGATTAAACAAGGTGGAAAAATTGATCAACATCTTGATTTAATCGCAGGTCTTCCAAAAGAAAATTATGATTCATTTAAGAAGACGTTTAATGACGTGTTTGTGATGCGTCCTGAGGAACTGCAGCTTGGATTTTTGAAAATGTTGAGAGGAACGGGATTACGCCGTCAAGCAGATGAGTATGGTTATGTATTTATGGATACCGCGCCATATGAGATTTTTAGTAATGACGTATTGTCGTTCCGTGAAGTTACTCGGATTAAGCGGGTTGAGGATATTCTAGAGAAGTATTGGAACGCGCACCGGATGGATCATACGATTGAATACTTAGTCACTCACGAGTTTGAAACACCGTTCGACTTTTTCCAGGAGTTTGGAGATTTCTGGGACGAATACGGTTGGGCAAAAATTGGTCACCAGCTAGAAGATTTGTTTATACGTCTTGAACAATTTTTGTTCGCTAGGGGTACTGAACAAATGGATGTCATTCGTGGATTAATGATTTATGACTTTTTCTTAAACCATAAACATAAGCCACGAAAAACGTGGTGGAATTTCACCATGTCAAAACAAGAACAATCAAATGTGTTGAAGATGCTTGCGGAACAGCCTATTCTTGTTTCCGCAGAGTTTGAGCAGTTAGAACTATCCGAAAAAGAGTTGCACAAGCGCACAATGATCGAGAAGATTCCATTCAATCTTTCACTTTATCTGGCAACTAATGAGATTGTGATGGAACCGTCACTATTAATCGTTTATTTTTACGCAAACCAAGAAGGAACAATCCCTTTCGTATTAGAGAAGATTGGATAAAAGGAAGAAGCTCAGGGTACTATGACCTGAGCTTCTTCTTTATATAAGGTAAGAATGGTTGAAGTTAGATAACGTCTAGCTTCAAGACGAATGATTCACTGTTAAGTCTTACGACGAGTAATCATGGGATCACGGCGCTCATGAGCATGATGCTTTGTGCTTTTGTTTTATCCTTGTAGCATTTTTCCATTCTATGATGCCCTTTCCCTTCTTCCCTCGACACCACGCAAAAGGGAATCATTTTACTTCGATTCCCTTTCGCGCTACAATATACTCTTAGAATATGATACCTTCTACCGCTATACCACATTCTTAAACTTTCGCTTGTGGTTTACCAAAGTAATACCCTTGCGCTAACGGAATTCCAATTGCTCTGCAAAACTCCGCTTCTTCTTTTCTTTCAATTCCCTCAGCAAGTACCGTAATATCGTATTCTTTTGCTAGTTTAACAATTTCAGATAAACGATTTTGTTTTTCTACGTGTTTATCACATTGATCGACTAAATGACGACCAATTTTAGCGTAGTTTGGTTTTAATCGTTTTAACAATTCTAATGTTGAAAATCCAGTCCCAATATCATCTAGCGCAACTTTAACCCCTTCTTTTTTGTATACGTCGAAGATTGCATTGATATGGTTGATGTCTATTATTTTCTCTGTTTCAACCACTTCAATAACCAAATCATTCGGATTTACATTCGCCTCTTCAGCTGCTGCGAATGTTGTCTTCAAACAAAAATTAAGATTATAGATAGACGAAGGTAGAAAGTTCACGAGTCGTTTTATCCCTACTGGTACGAGCTTTGCACTTGTTTTTATCGCTTTAATTCTTGCTTGGCTATCTAATAGCGATTGTAGTCCGGCCTCTTGTGAAAACTTAAATAATTCACCTGGGAAAAAAGGATAGTCTTGTTGATTGGGTCTAAGTAAAAATTCGTATCCATAGACCGTCTGATTTTCTAAAGATACAATAGGTTGAACATAATTCATAAACAATTGCTCATTAATTATTTTCATAAACTTTGGATGATTTACCCGAGAAATGAACTGTGATAAAGGTAGCTCAACCTGATTGAATGTGACAACTACTTGATTGCATTCTTCATAGTTAAAGACATTCTCAATCTGCTCAATAATTCTACGGAGTTCTTCAAAAGATTGATAAGTAATGAGATTCCCAAGGCTTGCATTTAATAAATGGAGTTTTTCAGTTGTTTTGTCAGAACTGTTTAACTTAAGCTGAAATTTGCCTTTTTCAGGGATAAGTTGTTTTGTTCGACATAATGAACAAGTAAGATAATTATGCAATAGCAATCCCCCTTTTTGAATTTGAAATTCATTGCTATACCGTAACTATAACATATGTTTCAACAAAAATATTGTCTCCACTATTTCTTCTTAATTTTCACCGTATTGCTTAATGTGAGTAATTCGATCGACCATTGGTGGATGGGTATAACGAAATATTTTTACTAACGTTGGAGGATTTACTTCTGATAGTGATTCTACTGATAGCTTTTGGAAAGTAGATATCGCTGCATCTGTATCATTCGTTAAATCTACCGCATACTCGTCCGCTTGGTATTCGTAAATTCTTGAGATAACATTTGTAAACGGAGTTGAAGCAAAACTTAATAGAGACAAGATTAATAGGATGAGTGGTAGAGCAGCTAGGTCATTCCGCTTAATCTGCAACTTATCTCCAAAACGATTGACAGCCCAATGATAAAGCCGATAAGTCACGTACAAGGCGAAAAAAGACAAGGCAATCGTACCGAATAAAAGCAATGGCAAGTGTTTCAACACATAGTGCCCCATTTCATGTGCCATTATGAACAGTACCTCATCCATTTCTAAACGGTCTAGAGTCGTATCCCATAACACAATTTCCAAGTTTCGACCAATCCCGTTCACATAGGCATTCATTGCATTTGTTTTATCACTCATCTCTACTTCGTGAACATTGTCCGCTGGTATATTTGCCTTAGCTGCAAGGTTTAATATTTCTCTTTCTAATTCCTTATTTTGAATTGGGCGAAACTCGTTATACAAGGGGTCGATGACAACTGGTTGAATAAACATTAAAAGCAGGGTGAAGGGAATTGACAACGCCCACGCATATAGCCACCATCTTTTTTCACTTCGATCAATCAGGAGCATGAGGACATACCCAATGATCATAAAGATAATCGCGTTCACCCAAAAACTAATTAATTGATCCCTCATCCAACTAGAAAAAATTTGAACGGAAATACCGAAATCTTTGCTTATCCAATAAGAAAAATAACTGATTGGAAATGTGACGATCCAGCTAAATGTTGATAGCAAGAGAATATATACACTCGTTCTTAAAACGCGAAAACGAGTGACGCTGTTTACCCACTTGCGGAACAATTGAGATAGTCCAAAGCACATGACAAATAAGTAGATCAGCCATTCAAACGGTTGATTAATAAAATAAATGATGTTACGCCAAGCTGAAAATTTTTCTGATAATCTAAGCTGCTCTGCCGTCATAAATGTCGTTGGGTCTGCTTTTGTTCCAACTAAGTGTTGTGGAAAAACAGCTTCAGCATTCACAATATATAAAATGATTAATAAACAATAAATTCCGTATACCGTTAAACACGTCCAGAATAATTTTTTCACTTTTGTCCCTCCCCTTCTCTCCGGTAGATCTTAAGAAAAACAAACAACGCCGGTAAAACAAATAATACCCACAAACCAAAAAAAGAGTACTTTAAAAATGTGAAAAATATTTGATCTGGCCAATTTTTAAATAAAGCCAGTAGTGTGACGATTCCAACGAAACCAATCGCATAGGCGATCACTCTGTTCATTTTTCTTTTACTAATTTTCATTCTTACAAATGTTTGTTCAAGTAAATAGCCAACACCTAAACCAAACAAAAGTCCACTATACACCGCCCCAACCTTTTCTTGGAACAAGATGAACATGACAATTGGCACTGCCATTGCTAGTAGCCATTGGGTTGAGTGTTTTGCACGTGTAACGATAGGCTCAACAATCGTACCCACAGTAATCATTAAGACGCCAAATGCTACACCTGCGATAATATCGAGGGGCCAGTGCATTCCTGTATACAGACGAAAAATAGAAAGGAAAAAAATAAGAATAATAGAAACAGTCCAAATCCATTTCTTTCTCATCAATAGAGCAAAATAGCCCCATAAGGTTGTTGAACCTTGTGCGTGCCCGCTTGGGAACGAATCAAATGGATAGTGAGATCCTCCATCAGCAGACTCAACAAATAAACTATTCACTCCTTCTACTCCTACTGGACGCCTCGTCGCTACTAGTACTTTTACTAGACCGTTTATCCATTTTGAACAAGTCAAGACATAAAACAAGCGAAAACCTAGTTTTTTATTGATGCACCAGTAAATCATGGGCAGAAAGAAAAAGTAAAATTCCTTGTTCCCCATAAAAGTAAAGATTTGAGCAACTTTGTTTAATTCATTTGTTTGAATACTTGTAAACCAACGTAAAATCTCAACCTGAATCATAGAAACCTCCTTGTACACTATTTATTACAAATATATTTTCGTTTTTGTTAAATAGTCTTAAAGGTTTCATTTTCTATGAAAGAGATTAAATACTTCCGCTAGAGCCAATCTTTTGTGTTTCTTGTTCCTCCTGGTTTTTTTTGCCTTCATTCTTCAAAATCAGAACGAATAGTAGCGGTGAAAGAAAATTAAAGACAACAACAAGTGAAACAAGGAAAAAGATATACCATTCTGTATTCAGTACATGAATATAAAACCAATTGTCATATAGATTCATCATTTAAACTCCCTCGAATGAATATTTTATTTAGTTTTTGTCTATACAAATAAGAAACTATTTATACCTCAAAAAAGGAAGTTTTTATATGGAATTTTCTGAAATACATCCAATAACTCTAAGAAGAAAAATAAGTCATAATGTAAAGGAAAATATCGATTATCTTTCTTTATATATTGGTGGAAATGTTGATATTGTTAATAGAGATTTTACCCTTTCAAACAAGCAATCCATCCAATGCGCTATATTTTTTGTTGATGGATTAACAAATACAGAGGTTGTCGAAAGTACAATCATTGAACCTCTTTTATTACATGTAAATAACTTAGGCACCACGAATGCAGATGCGGAAAAAATCAGTGAGAAAATAAAAGATAGTCTTGTTTTGAACCCATCTGTAGTTTCCGTTCGCTATTTAGATGAAGCATACGACAAAATGTTATGTGGCGATACCATTCTCTTTTTAGATTACTATAACGAAGCGTTAATCGTATCTACTCGTGCGTGGGACACGAGAGCAGTAGGAGAACCGGAAACCGAACCTGTTGTACGTGGTGCACGCGATGGATTTGTTGAAAATATACGTACGAATACTGCGCTGATTCGCCGAAGAATTCGAGACCCTTATTTACGAGTCGAAGGGTTAACTGTTGGAACACGGTCAAAAACAGATGTGAACATTGTCTATATTCAGGATGTTGTAAAGCCTGGTGTTGTTGATGAACTGAGGAAACGTCTAAATCAAATTGAAATCGACGCGATCTTAGAGAGTGGCTATATTGAGGAGTTTATTGAAGACGCTCCGTTGTCACCTTTTACAACCGTCCAAAATACTGAACGTCCTGACAAAGTTGCCTCGGCAATTTTAGAAGGTCGGGTTGCAATTTTAGTAGACAATACACCGTTCTCGTTACTCGTTCCGTCAACATTTTGGCATTTTTTACAAGCAAGTGATGATTATTACTCCCATTACTGGATGGGTTCATTTTTTCGACTGATTCGTTATTTAGCCTTTGCAATAAGTTTAACCCTGCCCTCTCTCTATGTTTTACTTGTTACGTTTCACCAAGAGATGCTCCCGACCGAGCTTGCAATTGCAGTCGCTGCTGGAAGAGAAAACATCCCGTTTCCCGCTTTAATAGAAGCTCTAATGATGGAGATCTCTTTTGAATTGATGAGAGAGTCAGGAATCCGAATGCCAAAACAAATCGGATCAGCAGTAAGCATTTTAGGATCACTTGTCATTGGACAAGCTGCTGTTGAAGCAGGAATACTCTCTCCACTTATGGTTATAATCATTGCTTTAACCGGTATCGCTTCCTATGCCATCCCTAATTATTCAGCTGCATTTGCGATACGGCTATTACGATTTCCATTACTGCTTGCATCTGGACTTTTTGGGTTATTAGGATTTTCTGTCGTACTAATAGTCATTATGCTACACGCAATCTCACTTCGTTCTTTCGGAGAACCTTATTTCGCACCACTGGCGAACTATCGTGCAAAAGAAATGAAGGACTTTATGTTACGCAAACCTTGGTGGAAAATGAATAATCGACCTTTTACATCCCAACAAGACCCGGATCGTCAAGGGGAAAAACAAAAACCTGGGAAGCCGATGGGTTAGAAAGGACGCATTTTATGTTACTTATTAACCGGTTGTTTATTTTAAGTGTATCTTTCATATTGCTAGCTGGATGTATTGGCAGTGAAGAAATTGACGATTTAGGATTCGTAATGGCCGTAGGTGTTGATGAAAGAGAAGATGATGGAAAAGTACTGGTTACCGTTCAAATTGTTAGACCTGCTGATTCTTCCGGATTATCTGGGGGGGCGGTGGAGACACTGGGGCGCCTATTTGGTCAGCGGTTGGTGAGGGTGATACGATTTTCGAAGCGGTAAGAGATTTAGGTCAATATTCCTCAAGACGCGTATTTTGGGCCCATACTGCTGTAGTAGTTATAGGTGATTCATTTGCGAGAAATCGTGGCATTGTCGACGTGATCGATTTTTTTTCTCGAAACAACCAATTACGAATGCGGACATGGGTCGTTGTCACCGAAGGAGAAGCTAGAGAAATTGTGACAAAAAAAAAACAGGGCTTGAAATCATTCCCGGTCTTTCTGTTGATAAGCTATTTCGCTATACAGATATATTAGCGGAGGCTCCGAAAACTGATATGCGGTCGGTCTCTGCCGCATATTTAAAAAATAGCGAACATCCAATTATTACAAGAATTACCGTGAATGATCGTCAACTGTCGGGTGGTGGCGAAAAGGAATTTGGCCAAGAAAAGCAAGTGTCCATGTCCGGTACGGCGGTTTTTCGAGACGACAAGTTGGTTGGCTACCTAGATCGGAGAGAAACGAGAGGAATGCTATGGTTCACAGATCCATTTGACTCTGCCATTATTCCACTTAGTTGTGGTGAAAATGAAAAAAATAAAACGAGTGTAGAATTAAGAAGAAACAATTTACAGTTAGAACCTCTCTACAAAGATGGAACCATATCTTTTCAGGCAACGATTACTACAAAAGGTGAAATTGTTGAAATAGGTTGTCCAAGTACAAAGTCGATGGGTGAGATCTACGATCAACTTGAACAAGAATTGGAACAGACCTTAAAGGATGAAGTTGAAGCAATGCTAGAAAAAGTGCAGAAGGAATATAAAGTCGATATCATTCGGTTAGGTCGAACATTTAAAATGCGCTACCCAAAAGTATGGAAAACGATAAATGAAGAATGGGATGATCTATTTCCTACTGTAAGTGTTGAAGTTCATGTAAATGCAGATATAAATAGGCAAGGATTACTGACAAAGCCGACTCGTACGCAAAATTAAAATTAATTTGAACAGGTACTTCCATAGCTCCATATAAAAGCACCTTAATTAATTCACTGAAAGGAATCATAACATGAAGATAAGAATTACCAATAGTATCCTAATCGCTTTAATTATTAATATGACCTATTCTAAAGCAATTGGCGTTACTCAAGGTTTAATGGCAAAGGAAGCTGGAACTGACTTTTGGATTGCTTCACTCATCTCCATTGTTCAGGGCATTCTTCTAATAGGGCTGGCAGTGTATTTAATCAAACAATTACCATCCAAGGACCTCATGCAGCAATTTGATTTTTTTGTTGGTTCACTTTTTGGTAAGCTAGTTAGTGTGCTAATCTTTGCCTTATTCTTAGGTGCGTACGCGACGATTATGATTACATTCGTCTACCATTTAAGGGATTACTTTCTTCCCGACCTTCAAACGTTTTGGTTTATCCTTGCTGCTTTAATGGTTGGAATTTATGCTGTATTTCATGGAATCGAAGTGATTGGGAGAGTGGCTATTCTCGGTGTATTTTCCGTCATGGTTTTAAATGTTTTATTAATGATCGGCTCTTTTGCTTATTTTGATATGTCTGAAATGATGCCGGTATATAAAAATGGACTGACAAATACGTTGATCGTTAGCCAACATAATCACGCTGATTGGGCCGTTGCCAAAGTCATGGTCATGATCATATTACCGCTAGTGAAAAATGAAAAGCTCTGGATGAAATCAAGTATAACTGGAGTTGCCTTCGCAGGTGGTTTAATCTTAATGTGGCCAATTTTTGAAGCAGGTGTTATTTCTCCTGAGATTACAGGTCATTATTTTGTTGCTTGTATGCAAATGGCTAGGAGCGCAGAGGTGGGGCTATTCTTACATCGCTATGAATTAATCATGGTTGTTTTCTTTGCGACTTCTATCTTAATCCAGATTATGATGTGCTTTAAATGTGCATCGTTAGCTGTTGCCCACACATTAAAATTGAGCGACACAAAAGTTGTCAATGTTCCGGTAGCGATCATTTTGAGTGGCTTTGCTTATTGGGTTGTTGTTGATCAATATCGTGCTCACTTTTTGTTAAAAAACTATTGGCCAGTCGTTGCAAATGGCATCACATATCTTTTACTATTACTACTCGCTTTGTTTCACCTATTGTTTAGGAAAAAGGTGAAGGACCAGCAGCAAGAAACTAGAGCCGTTAAGCTCTAGTTTTCTCTTATTTACCTGTTTGGGCAAACGTTTTAATTCTTTCACCAATTTCGTCTCTTACTCGTTGGAAAAATGCCCACTTTTCTTCTTCTGTTCCTTCTGCTTTGGCCGGGTCATCAAATCCCCAATGTACTCTCTCTTTATTTGCTGGAGTAGCAGGGCAAATGTCATTTGCATGACCACAAAGTGTCACAACTAAATCTGCTTTGGCTAGAATGTCTCGATCGATAATGTCCGAAGTTTGCTTGGTAATATCAAGATCAATTTCTTTCATCGCTTTTACTGCATTTGGATTCACACCATGAGCTTCGATACCTGCAGAGTAAACGTCCCACTCCGTTCCTAAATAATGATGGCCGAACCCTTCTGCCATTTGAGAACGGCAAGAATTTCCTGTGCATAAGAAGTAAATAATTTTTTTCGTCATTTGTTGTCGCTCCTTTTATTGTTTAACTAGTTTTGTTGTCGGAAACCAATGTCTTGTCTTGTTTGCAATTTTTACTAAATAGAGCATGAGTGGTACTTCCACTAAAACCCCTACAACAGTTACTAGGGTCGCGCCTGAATTTAGTCCAAACAGTGCAATTGCTACCGCTACCGCAAGTTCAAAGAAATTACTCGTTCCAATCATTGCCGCTGGCGCTGCAATGCTATGGTCTAACTTCCACTTCTTCGCCCAAAAGTAGGCAATCACAAAGATTAGCAGTGTTTGTAAAATCAGCGGTATTGCAATTAAACCAATGTGGAATGGATTTGCTAAAATTACTTCTCCTTGGAACGAGAAAATAATAATAAGAGTTAACAGTAATCCAACCATTGTGAATTTTCCGGCTCGCTTCAAATACACTTGTTCAAACCACTGCAGTCCTTTATATTTAATTAGCACTACCCTTGAGACATATCCAGCAACGAGTGGAACAACAATGAATAAAACAACGGATAAAAGAACTGTTTCGTAAGGGACGACCACTTCATTTATACGTAGTAATAACATCACAATTGGACCATAGGCAAAAATTAAAATCAAATCATTCACGGAAACTTGAATTAACGTATAGCTTGCATCACCCTTTGTTAAATAGCTCCAAACGAAGACCATCGCCGTACAAGGTGCTGCACCAAGTAAGACGGCACCTGCAATATAATCTGTAGCCAATCCACTATCAATGAATGGTGAAAAAATCCCCTTAAAAAACAACCAAGCAAAGAAAAACATGGTAAACGGCTTAATCAACCAGTTAACCACAAGTGTAATAACTAACCCTTTTGGCTTTTTACCAGCATTAACAATACTTTTAAAGTCAATTTGTGCCATCATTGGATAAATCATCAACCAAATTAAAATTGCTACCGGAACAGAAACTTGGTGATACTCAAACTGTTCTAATGTGCTTGGAATAATTGGTAACAACTGTCCGATTGTTAAACCTACAATGATACATAACGCAACCCACAAGCTTAGATACCTCTCAAAAAATCCAATTCCTTTTTGTTCACTCATACGTTTCCACCTTTCTTTTCGTCACAACGAACCGCTTTCCCAATTTTTTCGAGCTGTCGTACGTGCTCTTTTTGATCCGGGATATGGGTTAAGATTGAGTCAACAACGGAAATCATTGGATGAGATTCATTCATTGAATAAAAGATCCACTGACCTTTCCGTGTTTCTTTAATTAATTGTGCATCTTTTAGTTTTCGAACATGTTGACTAATGGATGGTTGGCTCATTTGAAACATTTCAACAAATTCACAAACACAACATTCTCGTTGTTTAATGAGCGCAATCATTTTTAACCGAGTTTTATCTCCTAGTAGCTTTAACACAACTGCTGTACTTTCAATCGTTTCTTCAAAATGAGGACTCAATTGTTATATTCACCTCCTAATATAACCTAAGTACATTTTAATATAAGTATATACTTATATGTCAATCTGTTTAATATTAAGATATTGTAAATAGCTCAACTTTCGCACCTAAATAATTCAGATGGTTAGTTGGTGACACTACGTTTTTA
>CAZIRM010000007.1:0-27458 GCA_964541705.1 uncultured Bacillaceae bacterium
CGACGAGTAATCGCAGGAGCAAATGTCTTTCGTGCGACGAGTAATCGCAGGAGCAGCGTCACTCGCTCCAGGTCACTTCGACCCACCAGTTAAAGCTATACTCCATGAGTTTACGGGTAGTAAAGTTGTGTTGGCTGTAATCTAGTAGAGAGGATCATTTGAATTGAATTTTTTCTTTTTAAAAAAAGACGACTAAAGGATGTGTTTTTTAATGGATTTATTAAAAGATTTGGAATACCGTGGTTTAATCAATCAAGTTACAGACCTAGAAGGATTAACGAAGCAGTTAGAAGCAGGACCTGTGACATTATACTGTGGATTTGATCCGACGGGAGACAGTTTACACATTGGTCACCTGTTAACGATTCTTACTTTGCGGCGTTTTCAATTGGCGGGACATAAACCATTAGCGCTTGTAGGTGGTGCAACAGGATTAATTGGAGACCCGAGTGGTAAAAAAGCTGAACGTACGTTAAATGAAAAAGAAACAGTAATTGAGTTTAGTAATAGAATAAAAAATCAACTGATTCAATTTCTTTCTTTTGAGGGTGAGAATGCAGCTAAAACGGTTAATAACTATGACTGGATTGGTCGTCTAGACGTTATCTCTTTCTTGAGAGATGTGGGAAAAAACTTTGGATTGAACTACATGCTGGCAAAAGATTCGGTTGAATCAAGAATTCAATCTGGAATTTCTTTCACAGAATTTAGCTATATGATTTTGCAATCTTATGATTTTCTAAAATTATATGAAAAAGAAAATTGCCGACTACAAATTGGAGGCAGTGACCAATGGGGGAATATAACCGCTGGTTTAGAGCTGATCAGAAAATCAACGGATGAAGAGGCAAAGGCATTTGGTTTTACAATTCCATTAGTAACGAAAAGTGATGGAACAAAATTTGGAAAAACAGAAGGTGGAGCAATATGGTTGGATAGTGAGAAAACCTCACCTTATGAGCTCTACCAATTTTTCATTAATACAGATGACCGTGATGTTGTTAAATTCTTAAAGTTCTTTACGTTCCTTTCGCAAGAAGAGATTGACAGCCTTGAATCAGAAGTGGAGTCGGCTCCAGAAAAGAGAAGCGCACAAAAAAAATTAGCGGAAGAAGTGACAAGGCTAATTCATGGGGAAGAAGCATTGCAGCAAGCGATAAGAATTACTGAAGCGTTTTTTAGTGGTGATATAGCAAGCTTAAGCGCAGCTGAAATTAAACAAGGCTTTAAAGATGCGCCATCTTTTATGTGTGATCATAATGAAATTAACTTATTAGACTTAATTGTAAGTGCAAAAATATCTCCGTCAAAGCGTCAAGGAAGAGAAGATATTCAAAATGGCGCGATTTATGTAAATGGAGAACGTATTACCGAGCTAGAAAAAATAGTAACAAAACAAGATCGCATCGAAGGTGAGTTCACAATCATTAGACGAGGAAAGAAAAAATATTTCGTTATTCAATACATTTAATAGAAAAAAGCCGTAAACACATGATGTTTACGGCTTTTACCATATTAACGAGAGTAGAACTCAACGATAAGTTGTTCAGCAATTTCTGCAGGTAATTCAGTACGCTCAGGTAAGCGAGTGTAAGTAGCTTCTAGTGTTTCTGCATTGAAATCAAGGTAAGCAGGTACAAAGTTATTCACTTCAATTGCTTCTTTGATTACGACAAGGTTAGCAGATTTTTCACGTACACTAATCTTTTGACCTGGTTTTACACGGTATGAAGGAATATCTACGCGTCCACCATCAACCATAATGTGACCGTGGTTTACTAACTGACGAGCTCCACGACGAGTACGAGCTAATCCCATGCGGTAAACTAAGTTATCTAAGCGAGACTCAAGTAAGATCATGAAGTTCTCACCTTGGATACCAGACATTTTACCAGCATCATCAAAGATGCGACGGAATTGACGCTCATTGATTCCGTACATATGACGTAATTTTTGCTTCTCTTGAAGCTGTATTCCGTATTCTGATACTTTCTTTCTTTGAGTAGGACCGTGTTGTCCTGGTGCGTAAGGACGTTTTGATAATTCTTTACCTGTACCGCTTAGAGAAATACCTAAACGACGTGATAATTTCCATGATGGACCTGTATAACGAGCCATGAATGACTCCTCCTTTGTTATTTTAGTATTGATAAAATAACAACAGTTGTGGGTATCTCTTCAAATGTTCATTTTATATTCATGCATCTTCGCTTCGACAGCTTGAAGTTACGCAATGCACCTTCACTAAAACAATCGTTCAGCCGCATTAGTGAGGTATAAAATGAATAGATGGACATAAGAAGTTACCTTGGGCTGTCTTATTTTACACAAAGAATAGTATATGTTTTTTTGAAAGATATGTCAAGGAACGTTCGAGGATAAATTAAATTATTTCATTTTTCTTAAACTACTTGTAGAAGGTGTTGTGTTAATAGTAAAATATAACTACTACTTTATGCCGAAAAAATATTAATGGAATAAGAAAAGTGGTGAAAAAATGGTTGAAGAAGACTGTAACTTAGGATCCCTTTTAGTAAAGTGTTTTTCCAATGACAGCGTTCCTTTCGCTTGCATTCTCTTTTTAATGAGTAATGATGGAAAGTTTGTCTCTTACTATCGTGTAGGAAATGAACTGATTCTAGATGAAGTAGAGATCTCAAAAATCGTTAAACAGTTGGAAATAAAGGAACACCGATATAATGAAAATACAATATATTCTGAAAATATCCCTGTTGCATTTGGGAGCTGGCGTGGAGTATTTGGAATGCTTGTCGATAAAGAAAGTATAAATACTGCTCATGTCAATCCTCTCCTACTTGGCTATAAACAAACGTTACATTTTGCTTTTTCAAATTCAAAGTGTGCTTGTACGAAGGTAGCTGACCATTTTATTGTGGACTTATTAAGAGAGACAAATTACGCGAAAAAGTTTGACTTTGTCTCGCAAGTTTTCTTGGAGAAATTAAAAGCAAAATATGCGCATGTTGACTTCGCTTTATATTTAATAAATGATGAAAAGAAAATATTTTTCCCAGCTTTCTCCACAAACGCTACTTTTGTAAAACAAAAAGTAAGTTATTCAATAAGGGAAGAAGAAGTTATCACTGATTTTAATTGCCCTCCACATGTAATAAGTTCACAACAAGGTAACTATCATATACCGCAAGTGCTACGCAGTCTCAATCATGTCACGCTAATTCCTGTAAAAACGGATGAGCAAATGTTAGGCTTTTTACTTTGTGTTGGTCGTCTACATGATTCTGATGTTGCTATAATAAAAGCTTGTGTGAGTGAGACTTCAAAATTAATTAACCGTTTATTGATTAATGAAAATTTAAATAAAGAAAGAAAAAGAAAAGAACTCCTCTTGAAAGTAACGAAAAAATTCCATTCTTCAATGAATGTGAGCGACATTCTAGAAGAGATTATTTTAGCCCTAAAAGGGATCTACCCTAGTTATGAAACTTATTTACTTCTATCGCATGAATGGGAAGTGGATAAAACATTACCAGTTAAGCAGTTGGAATACAGAGATGTCAAGAATTCTGCAATGAAAACTTACTTGAATGGCGAAACTGTAGTAGAGGATCTTACCGATTATTCTGTCTTGTACGCACCTCTTCGTGGAAAACAAGGAGTGTACGGAGTACTAGAAATAAAAACTTGTCATTCAATGCATTTCTATCACAATGAAATTGACTTTATTGAGGTCCTTGCCCATACAGGAGGTAATGCCATTGAAAATGCGGAGCTGTATCAACAGTCACGCCAACTAGTTGAAGATCTACAACTTATTAACAAAACCACTCATCAGCTAAATTTAAATCTAAAAATAGCGGAAGTGACTCATTTCATCGTTAAACAAATTAAAGAATCAACTTTTGCTCAGGAGGTAGGCTTTTTTCATTATTCTAGTGGTAAAGTACAAGTGTTAGATGGTAGCACTAGCTACTTTATCAATAATAATCAAAAGGAATTCGCTCCCATTTTTAAAATGTTAAAAAAAGAAAAAGAATCAGTATATGTTGGAGATCTGACAGAAACGAACCAATATAAGCTTGGTCGTTTTAAATCTTTTATTGCAGTGCCAATGGTTCAAAGTGACGAGTTAATAGGAGCAGTGATAATTGTGCATAAAGACTCGTATCATTTTACATTTCAGCAATTTAAGTTGTTGCAATCACTTATTCATCACTCAACACTAGCATTCTCTAACTCTATTCTTCATGAAGAACTAGAACGGTTGGTCATTACTGATCATTTAACAAAACTGTATGCTCGCAGCTTTTTGGATGATCATGTTCAGCAAGCAATGGAATATGAGAGACAAGGCAGCTTTCTACTGTTTGATATTGATAATTTCAAACACATTAATGATCATTATGGACATCAAGTAGGCGATGAAGTGATTATACAAGTCGCAAACATTATTAAAAAAAACATAAGAAATTTAGACGTAGCCTCAAGGTGGGGTGGCGAAGAAATTGCGATATACATGACAGACGTGAATCAAGAAACAGCAAAAGTTCGTGCTGAACATATTGTTAAGGAAATTCAAACATTGACATTTCCAGAAGTGACGGTTTCTTGCGGTTTATCTAGCTGGTCAAAAGAAAATAAATTATGCCCAAAAACATTATTTAATTGTGCAGACCAAGGATTATATCAGGCAAAGCGTAGTGGAAAAAATAAAGTTGTGACATACAACGTTCAACATTAAAAAAATGGTTCCAACCGTCAAAGGTAGATGGTTGGAACCATTTTTAGATCTGTATTAAAGGTGTTTTGTCAACGTTTGTGCAAATTTAGTTAAATAGTGTACGTCAACTTCTGAAAATCGGTTTTTAATAGGGCTATCGATATCCAAAACCCCGAGCAGTCGATGATCTTTGATAATAGGAACTACGATTTCTGATTGTGAAGCCGCATCACAAGCAATGTGTCCAGGGAATTTATGTACATCCTCAACATAAACAGTTTCCCGTTTAGAGGCAGCCGTTCCGCAAACACCTCTTCCAAGTGGAATTCGAACACATGCCGGTAACCCTTGGAATGGACCCAGTACTAATTCCTCATTTTCTAAAATATAAAAGCCCACCCAGTTAGTTTCCTGTAAAAATTGATTTAAAAGAGCAGCGGCATTTGATAAATTTGCAATGAAATTTGTTTCTCCGTCTAATAGCGCATCTAATTGTTTAAGTAATAACTCGTATTGTTTTTCAAGACTCCCTTGATAATTCTCGACTTTAAACATCAATATCCCCCTCTTTATTCAGTAATTATAGTATATCATATCACGAATTGTAGAACTTTTCTTAAGCAATGTCGAGCGATTTTTGAAGGAGATTATGTAAAAAAATATAAGTTGTTAAAGATGAGTAATCTCCAAAGGTTGCATGATTAGACAAGGGAGGAGTATGGCATGGAAAAAGGTATACTAACTAAGAATAAAGTGTTAGATGCAGCTGCATTGCTATTTAATACGCAAGGATACAATGGTACATCGATACGTGCAATAGCGGAGAAAGCCGGGGTGAATGTGGCACTTATCTCTTATTATTTTAATAATAAGCAAGGCTTGCTAGAAACTTTAATGTTGCAATTTTTTGAGGGTTATCTAGAAATCATTGAAGTAGTATCTCAACAAAAAAAGGAAGTAGATCATTGTAGTTGTTTAATAGCAATTACATATGAACTAATGAAGTACCAGCAATGTAACCTTCATCTTGCAAGGTTTGTTCATAGAGAGGTAACGTTAGATAATACGCTAGTTAGAGAATTGATGATGACTTACTTTATGAAAGAGAAGCATTACCTTCGAGAAATCGTTGTTGATAGTTTCCAAATGAACGATCAGAGCCATTCTGTTGATTTTTTTATCATGCAACTTCGAGCACTAATAACGATGCCTTACTCTCAGCCACAGTATATTCAAGAAGTCTTTCATCTATTTCCTCACGAACCATATTTCGTTAGTAAATATATGAAAGTTGTAGAGAAGTGGATATACCATATGTTGATGCCTCTCTACAAGGAAAAAAAAGAAGTTTGCTATATAGGCTAGTAGATAAAGCCCTCATAAAAAGATGTAAGTCGTTGGTTGCAATGACTTACATCTTTTGTTTATAAGGGAAGTTTGAAATTAGACTGACGTCTAGCTGCAAGACGCGCCTATGAATTGCTTACAGTTGAGTTTTACGAAGATTAATCGCACGAGCACGTCGCTCGTGAGCAAGCCGCTTACGCTCTTGTTCTTAGTCACCTCACTCCCCCTTTTCTTGCTTTCAACTTGCAGATGAGAGACTAACAAACTGCTTTTGTTAAAAAACTTGAAAAAAATAGTCAAAAAAAGTCATATCCGTGGTATCATGATAATAAAGAGGACTATTAAACAATAGTTTCCGTCAAAATAGTACAATTTCTTGTAAGGCAGAAGGGAGTTAACCAGAGGTGAAAGAGTTTTTATATGGACTTATCCTAATAATCTTGGCTTTTATAATATATGGGGCAATCTCTAGGAAGAAAATCTACGCAATCGTTGATCGTTTAGAGGCTTGGAAAATACAGATTATGAATAAACCCGTAAGTGATGAGATTGCTAAGATAAAAGGGTTAACGATGTCTGGTGAAACGGAAGAGAAATTTGAATCTTGGCGTAATGATTGGGATGAAATCATCACTTTTTATTTACCAGAGATTGAGGAAAAATTATTCGACGTAGAGGAAGCAGCTAATAAGTACAAGTTTGGTAAAGCAAAAAAGCTGTCCGAACAAATAACGTCGGAATTAAAAACGATTGAAGACACAATAACGTCGATCACCGATGAGATAAATTTCTTAATACATAGTGAAGAGCAAAACCGGACGAAAATTGATGAAGTAAGTTTGCTTTATAAGGAGACAAAAGAATATTTCCACGCCAATGAGGGAGCTCTTGGTAGCATTGCGCCATTTTTTGAAAAAAGACTTAAGAAAATTAGTGCGGGTTTCTTACATTTTGAAGATGCTACAAAAGAAGGGAACTATTTTGAAGCAAGTGAAATCTTGCGCCTAATGAGCGAGGAATTAGAAGAAGAAAAACAGAAGATGTGTATGGTGCCTACCTTACTTATTCAAATTCAAACGGAACTTCCTACGCACCTTGATGAGTTATCAAAGGGAATGGAAGAGATGGAAGTTGAAGGGTATCATTTAGATCACTTTTCATATAAGAAAGATTTGTTTATTCTAAGGAAAAAATTAGAGAACCTACTAACGATTATTGAAGAAGGAAATGTCGGCTCTGTAACAATACCTATTCAAGATATTCAACTAGAAATAGATCAAATATATGAAGCGTTAGAATATGAGGTCTTGTCAAAACAAGAAATCCAATATGAACTACCAATTCTTCTAGAAAAAATGAGCGAGCTAAATGATCGCCTGAATGAACTTAAGGCAGAAGTGGAAGGGGTTAAACTAAGCTACCGAATATCTCCGGAAGAAATAAAAAACCATCTGAAGCTTGAAAAGCAAATCAAAGATCTGTACTACAAATTAAAAGTGACCGAAGATTTACATGAGAATAAAAAGCAATCCTATACAGCAATAAAAACAATGATAGGTGAGTTAAATGTTGAGTATCTCGATGCTAAAGATAGTCTAGAGCATTCTGTTGAAAGATTAAATTCATTACGAAAAGACGAATTAAAGGCAAAAGAAACCATTAAAAGTTTGAAAACAAAAATTATACACTGTAATCGTTTAGTCAAAAAAAGTAATATTCCTGGGCTTCCAGAAACACTACTCGATCAAATTGAAGAAGCCGATGCAAGTTTAGTGGGGGCAAAAAATAAGCTTGATGAAATCCCTATTGTGATGACAGAAGTAAATGACTCGATGAAGGATGCACTGCAAAGTGTAGAACAGATTTATGAAAAAATCACAACAGCAATTGAACAAGCAATAATGGCAGAAAAAGTGATCCAGTACGGAAATCGTTTTAGGAGTCGCTATTCATTTATCCACGAGGAGCTGTTAATTGCTGAAGAGGCTTTCCGCAATTTTGATTATGAAGTTGCTTTAGACATTTCATTGACAGCAATTAAAAAAATTGACCCAACTGCTCTCGACTCTATTAATACGTATGTTGAAAAAATTTATCACTAAATCTAGACCTTGTACCCTTGTACAAGGTCTTTTAATTAGCTACAATGAGAGAAAAGAAAATGAGGTGACTACATGAAAAAATGGTTCCCTTTTTTCGTATCAGTGTTTTTTTGTTTATCTATATGGGGTTACTTGATTTATTTAATTTTTATTCCTAAAGAATTCCCTATGGTTGAGCATTCGAGTTTAGTCATTGAGGAACAAATGCCATTAGAGCAACCAGACTCAGATATAATTGACGAAGCGTTAAAGACTAAAGAAAATAAAGCTGAGAAAAAGCAAAAAATGATAAAAAGTATAAGAAAAAGAGGAATTCATAAAGAAGATTTAGCTTTTCTAGCGCCGGATGGAACAATAGCAATAGATGAACTTTTGGATGTTTTAGAAATAAAAGGTTGGGAAAATTAACCCAACCTTTTTCTATTGGCCAAAAACAAGAGAAAACCAATGCAAACACCTATTACAGAAGGAATAACCCATCCTACTCCGACGGTATATAAAGGAATATAATCGTACAAACGACGAATGTTTGTTAGCGGATAATTAGCAGCTTGAAAGCCATCAACAATACTAATGAGTGAAGCTCCGATCACCCCACCACGATAAACATAATGTGAGCCACCTATGTACTTCTCAAGTATTGATAAAATTATAAGTACTATAGCAACAGGATAAATGGCTACGAGAATAGGCAAAGAAATTTTTAAAAGTTGAGTTAACCCTAAATTTGCCATCACAAAGCTAAATACCGTGACAACTGCCACTACAAGAGGATATGATGTTTTCTTAAATCGTTTATTGACGTATTCGCTAGTCGCGGAAACAAGTCCAATTGAAGTTGTTAAGCATGCTAATGTAATAACAACGCCGAGCATACCCCTTCCAACAGTTCCGAGCAAGAGATAAGAAAGATTAGATAAAATTGCACCCCCATTATCCAAGACACCAATTACTCCTACACTTGTTGCTCCCAAATAAGCTAAAGATAAATAGACGGCAGACAAACCAACGATTGCAATTATGCCAGCATAGATCGCATAGCTTGCTAACTTTCGTTTATCGTTAATCCCTTGCTCTTTTAACCTAGAAATAATGACAATACCGAACACTAAAGAAGCTATGGCGTCCATCGTTAAATAACCTTCTAGAAAGCCATTAAAAAAGGGTTGGGTGGCATAATTTCCGTGTGGTTCTCCAATTGCTCCTACGGGAGAGAGGATTCCCTTGACGCTTAATATAAAAAGCAAAATTAATAATATTGGGGTGATGATTTTCCCTACGGACGTTACCATCTTTTCCGGGTTTAAAGAGATAAAAAAAGTAATACTATAGAAAAAAACGGTGAACAAAAACAAAGGTAAAAAAGATAATCGTGTTCCTTCTGATAAGAAAGGAAAAATTGCAATTTCATATGCGACTGTACCAGTTCTTGGAATTCCAAAAAAAGGTCCAATGGACAAATAGGAAATGATTGTGAATATTAGACCGAATTTAGGATGGGCCCGACTAGAAATTGTTTGCAAGTCACCACCCGAAAGTGCAATGGCAATAATCCCTAGTAAGGGAAGACCTACTCCTGTTATTAAAAAGCCGAGGATTGCTATCCATACTTGATCTCCAGCAACTTGCCCCATTGCTGGAGGGAAAATTAAGTTTCCAGCACCTAAAAATAATGCAAACATCATTAAACCAATTGCTAATAATTGACTGATTGTTAAACGACTATTCATTTGTTCCTCCTAAAAATAGTTACATTCTTTAGTTATAGTACCCCGAAAGTTATCTTAACATAATTACAGGCAAAGGCATTATCTATTTTCGTTCATGAACATAAAACGTGAGAACAATCGCACAAAGGAACTCTTCCCCTCCAAACAAAACAAGCTTCTACTATTCATTTAAAAAAAGACATATGGTATGATATTTAAATGCAATATAGAAAAGGAGTTAGACAATGATTTACTTCGATAATAGTGCTACAACAAAACCATACCCTGAAGTGGTAGAAAGTTACCTAAAGGTTTCTGAACAGTTTTTCGGTAATCCTTCATCACTTCATACATTAGGTAAAGAAGCAGAATCTTTGTTAGACCAGGCAAGAACACAATTTGCTCAATTAATTGGAGTTAATAAAAAAGAGGTTATTTTCACTTCTGGAGGAACAGAAGGAAATAATTTAGCAATAAAGGGGACCGCTCTACAGCATCAAAAGAGAGGTAAACATCTAGTCACAACGAAGATTGAACACGCATCAAATCTCGAGGCATTTGCCCAATTGGAACAATTAGGGTTTGAAGTAACGTATTTAGACGTTGATGAAGATGGAATCGTCTCACTGACACAACTCGAACAAAGTTTGAGGGAAGATACAGTGATTGTGTCAATTATCCATGTTAATAATGAAACGGGTTCAATACAACCAATCAAACAAATAGGGGATTTATTAAGAAATTATCCTAAAATATATTTTCACGTTGACCACGTCCAAGGTATTACGAAGGTCCCTTTATCGTTTAAAGAAAGTGGAATTGATTTATGCACAATATCCGCCCATAAGTTTCACGGACCAAAAGCGATTGGTGCTTTATATATTCGTAAAGGAGTTACTTTATTTCCGTTACTTTCAGGTGGTGTTCAAGAGTATAAAATGCGTGCTGGAACCGAAAATATCCCTGGAGTCGTAGCAATGACTAAAGCCTTAAGGCTTTCTCTCCAAACTGGGCAGGAAGGTATAGATAAAGTAAGTCGTTTAAGAACTAGCCTCTTTTGTTTTTTACAAACCTTGGATGATACTACAATAAATAGTCCACAGAATGGAGCACCACATATTTTGAATTTTTCATTACTGGGACTAAAACCAGAAGTTGTCGTACAAGCTTTAACGAAAAAGCAAATTTACGTGTCAACGAAATCAGCTTGTTCATCAAAATTGGCTGAGCCAAGTAAAGTGTTAATGGCGATGGGGATAGGCGTCCATCGAGCAGAATCTGCTATAAGGGTTAGTTTTTCAACAGAAAATACTGAACAAGAGTTAGAGATTTTTTGTTTAACGTTAAAACAAGTAATAAAAGAACTTAAGGAAGTTAAGAGGTAAATAAAATGAACTATGACCACATTTTAATTCGTTACGCAGAACTCGCTTTAAAAGGTAAAAACCGCTCTGTATTTGAGAAAAGATTGCAGGAAAATGTAAAAATTGCTTTGAAGCCATATAGGGATAAGATTAAAATTATAAGAACATTTGGTCGAATGTTTATCGAACTAAACGGTCAAGATCATGAGCCAATTGTTGAAAAGCTACAACGGGTTTTTGGTATTCACTCTTTTAGTTTAGCGATTAAAGTTGACAATGAAATCGATAAAATTAAAGAAGGGGCACTAAGTGCCATTCAAGCCCTTGAAACTAAGCCGAATACCTTTAAAGTAAATGCTAAACGGTCGTTTAAGAATTTCCCCATTGGGTCACAAGCACTAAACCATGAAGTTGGTGGACACGTACTCTACCATTTAAATCATTTAAAAGTTGATGTTCACCATCCGGATGTAGAGGTAAAGGTTGAAGTGAGGGAAACATCTACTTATATCTCTTGTGCCGTCTATAAAGGTTCAGGAGGCTTGCCTGTGGGTACGAGTGGGAAGGTAGTTCTTATGCTCTCAGGTGGAATTGATAGCCCGGTTGCAGGATATTTAGCAATGAAGCGAGGAGTAAAGGTTGAGGCGATTCATTTTCATAGCCCTCCTTATACCAATGAGCGCGCAAAACAAAAAGTCATTGATCTTGCAAAGGTGCTAACGGAATACGGTGGAAGCATTAAGTTGCACATTGTTCCTTTCACTAATATTCAGAAATTAATCCATCAAAACATTCCTAGCAACTATACGATGACAATTATGAGAAGAATGATGTTAAGAATTAGTGAAAGAATCGCTAGTAATCAAAAGGCGATAGCCATTGCAACAGGGGAAAGTTTAGGTCAAGTGGCAAGTCAAACCCTTCATAGTATGAATACAATCAATGAAGTGACGAACTTACCAGTTATTCGTCCCCTTGTGACAATGGATAAATTAGAAGTCATTGAGGTAGCTCAAAAAATCGGTACCTATGATTTATCTATATTGCCGTTTGAAGATTGCTGCACTATTTTCTTGCCACCAGAAACAAAAACAAAACCGACAAGAGAGAAAGCAAACCTTTTTGAACAAAAGCTAAACATTGAGGAGTTAATTGAAGAAGCTGTATCAAATTTAGAAGTCTTAAGTATTACCCATAATGAACAACAAGAAGACCATTTTTCTGACCTACTTTAGTTGTGTAAAACATGTAACAATTACCAATTAAAAAATAAGTATTGTTTTACCCCTTTGTACACATTCTATGATTACAAGGGAGGTGAGATAAATGGCTAACAACAACAGCTCAAATCAATTAGTAGTCCCTGGTGTACAACAAGCTTTAGATCAAATGAAATATGAAATCGCTTCAGAGTTCGGCGTGCAATTAGGTCCAGATGCAACGGCACGTGCTAACGGTTCTGTTGGTGGTGAGATCACTAAGCGTTTAGTTCAAATGGCTGAACAACAATTAAGTGGAAGACAATAATTAAATACTATGGCTGTAAAGGGGGTGACGTACGTCACCCCCTTTTTTTGAATGTATAAAATTTTGAAGTTAGACTGATATCTAGCTTCAGCGCCTACTCGCTCGAGGTCACTTCAGTCCGTCAATTGAAGCCAAATGCGGGATTCTGCTTGCTGGTCCTTGCGCCTATGTTATTTAATGTAAGAATGTTTTCTGTACTTTACGAAAAAATGAACAATCTTTCATTTTGACCATTGAAACTCTTCTCTTGCCGACCTTAATCTGGACATCATGACAATGTCGGATACTTAACGCCTCGTTATCCGCACCGATAATTGGGTGATCGTTACCATCTTGGACAATTTTTAATCTCAGTTCAGTTTTATCACTTAAAATAAGTGGAGAGCTTAAAGTACGATATTCATTGTTATTAATTGATGCAATTTCTGTTAGTTGAATAGATGGGATACGAGGATCGACAACCGCTCCACCTACAGACTTATTATAAGCGGTGCTTCCTGTAGGTGTGGAAGTTATTAAGCCGTCACCTCTAAATGTCTCAAATAGCATCCCATCAATATAAACATCAATTACAAAGGTTCGAATAACGTTAGATCGAATTGAACATTCATTTATACAATGGAAGGGTGTCTGATTATCAATCTGTACTTCAATTGTAGGATATTGTAAAATTTTTATTTCACCTGAAATCATTTTTTTTATCAATGATTCAAATTGTTCAATTGGATAATCTGCATAAAAACCTAGATGGTCGCCAGTATTCAAAGCAAAGTATAAACAGTCTTCTTTAAAACTTGTTTTATGAAGTGCTTGTATGAACGCTCCATCTCCTCCGAGACTAACAATGATGTCTGCATGATTAAATTCATCCGTAATAAAAAAACCATTTTCTCGTGCTATTTCTTTTAGTGGAACTAACTTTTGTTTCAGTTCATTTGTCGGCTTATGAAAAAAGAAAATATTTTTACCAATATTCAAGGTTAATCTCCCCCTACTCAATTTATATGAATATATGGTACTATTTCGATTTTTACGACAGAATTCCTCTTAAAGCTAACAGAAAACTAGAAATTCACGTTTATTCTAGTAAGAAAAGGTGATAATGGATGAATAAGGAGGAGCTTGTATGCATTGGTATTGGTGGTTAATGATCATCGTTCTTACACTCTTAATGGCAGTTCCATTTTTAAGGCTCAAAATAAACTTAAGTTATTTGCATGACAAAGATAATGATGATTTGAAAATAAAAGTTACCACACTGTTTGGTCTACTAAAATTTCGGTTCGAGGTTCCGTTAATTGCTATTGATAAGGAATCGCCTTCTATTGTCATAAAAGAAGAGCATCACTCTGGTCTAGGTGACTCAGAAAACACATCTAAAGTAACAGCGAAAGACGTAACTAAAGGAATTGAAAAAGTAAAAGATTTTTTAGAACATATTGTAGGATTTCATAAAATAGGTAAAAATTTCTTAAAGAAAGTAAAAGTCCATCATTTCTCTTGGAACACTGTTTTAGGCATCGGTGATGCAGCACATACAGCAGTTCTGACAGGAGTAGTCTGGGGATTAAAAGGAACAATATTAGGTATTATATCGAACTATATGTTACTCAAAGTACGTCCAGAGATTCATGTTCAGCCTCATTTTCAATTGGTGACATCTCATACAGAATTAACGTGTATGTTTTCATTTCGTCTAGGGAATGCTATACTCGCAGCTTTACAAGTCATTAAGCACTGGAAAAGTAGTCAGAATCCAAGTCAAGACTTGTATGAGCAGAACGGCATTAATAGTTAAAGGAGTGGAATGTAGTATGGCAGATCATCCAATTCAAGGATTGATGAAAACAGCAATGGAAAATATAAAGGAAATGGTTGATGTAAATACGATCGTCGGGGATCCTGTTGAAACACCTGACGGAAGTGTGATCATCCCTATATCCAAAGTTGGATTTGGTTTCGCTGCTGGCGGAAGTCAATTTATTGTTGATAAACCAGCAACGAATGGAGAAAAGGAAATGCCTTTTGGTGGAGGTAGTGGTGGCGGAGTTTCAATTACCCCTGTTGCTTTCTTAATTGTTAACGCAGCTGGAGTTAAAATGGTTCATCTAGACGAAAATACACACTTATACGAAAAATTATTGGATTTTGCACCACAAGTTGTCGATAAAATCCAACAAATGATAAACACCAATAAAAAGAATCATCATGCACATGAACCAAAGTTAGATCTATAACTTTACCTAGGGGTTAGCAACTGCTAACCCCTAAGTTGTTTTACTTGAAAACTAAAGAAAACTAACCTATCGTACTTACATAAGTGAATTTCTAACAGTCCACAAGAAATATGTTTATAGAAGATAAAGGGAGGTTAATTAATGGCTACAGTTACGTTCAAAGGAAACACGGTTACTTTATTAGGAAATGAAATAAAAGTAGGTGATCAAGCACCGAATTTTACAGTTTTAGCAAATGATTTATCGCCTGTTACACTTGAAGATAAGTCAGATCATGTTAAAGTTATCAGTGTTATTCCTTCTATTGATACAGGTGTATGCGATTCACAAACAAGAAGGTTTAATGAATCTTTAGCCATGCTTAATAATGTCAGCATTCTTACGATCAGTGTGGATCTTCCATTTGCTCAGCGAAAATGGTGTGCGTCTAGTGGATTAGAAAAAGTTGAGTTACTTTCAGATCACCGAGACTTGTCTTTTGGTTTGGCATATGGGGTTGTAATTGAAGAGTTGAGGTTATTAACCCGGGCAATCTTTGTGATCGACCCAAATAATAAGGTTACTTATGTCGAATATGTAAAAGAAGCATCTAATCATCCTGATTATGATGCAGCAATTCAAGCAGTAAAAGATTTATTATAATATTTTAGAAGGTACTGAATCGTCAGTACCTTTTATGTGTGACTAAGTGTGTTACAATTAGATAGAATGATGCAATAGGTATGAAAGGGAGTTAAAAATGGACGAGAAGTTTGAATCTTTTTTTCAAAGGATAGACGATGCCACAATAAGTGTACAAAAGAAAAAAAACATGACATATTTAGAGGCATTGACGAATGTAGGAGAAGTTTTGTTTCGTCAGGAAGAAGCAAGTGATCATAATGAGTACATACAGAAGTTAAAAAATGAAATAAGTATCGCAGATTTGACAAAAGAACAAATAAGGAAAGCTTTGCAACTTCTCATTTTAAAGGGAATGAAACAAGCAACTCAAGCGAATCATGCAATGACGCCAGATACAGTTGCAATGTTCATTAGTTATTTAGTAAATAAGTTTACAAAAGATCATAAGCAAATCAGTATCCTAGATCCAGCTATAGGCACTGGAAACTTGTTAACCGCTGTCTTAAATCAAATAGAAAGAGTTAGACAAAGCTACGGATTTGAACCTGATGAAACATTATTAAAATTAGCATATGTTTCGGCTAACCTTCAACAACATAATGTCGAGCTTTTTCATCAAGATAGTTTAACAAACATGTACATAGATCCTGTAGACGTGGTGATCGCAGACTTGCCGGTTGGATATTATCCAAATGAAGAAGTTGCCAAACAATATCAATTAAAAGCTGCTAATGGGTTATCTTATGTCCATCACTTAATGATTGAACAAACCATGAAGTACGTGAAAAATGGCGGCTTTCTCTTCTTTATCATTCCAAACTTTATGCTTGAGACACCTGAAGCTGCTACATTACATAAATTCTTAAAAGAACAAGCTTGGATTTATGCACTTTTACAGTTACCCAAATCGATGTTTAATAATGAAAAATATGAAAAGAGTATCTTGGTTTTAAGAAAGCACGGAGACGACATCCAGCCACCAAGTCAAGCATTGCTAGTTGAATTACCTTCATTCTCAAATAAGACAGCCTTGGGTGATATTATAAAGAGCATGGAGAAATGGTTTGATGATCATTTATAAAGTAATCGATAAAAACATCATTTAATAAGATTAATAAAAAACATAACCAACCGAGATGAATGAAGGATTTTAAACAAATCCGTCCTAGCAACCAATAAACATGGTTAAAATTACTCTAGTTTCGGAAAACTAATCTTAATCACATAATTTGAATGATACAGACTGATAAAAATAATGATACAGTTTTTCTGGATTCTGTATTCATTTGTTAAAGTCTGTAAAACTGTACTACTTGTCTTTAAGGGTTTTTTAAAGAAAAAACTGCTTAAGTATTGAAATTAGTGAATAAGAGTGGTTAAATTAAGTAGTCGATGAGGGGTAATTTCTACGTTCGATTATAATTACGGTAAAACTTTTATTTGAAGGAGATGTAGCAAAATGTCAAAAATTATGGCGATCAATGCGGGGAGCTCGTCATTAAAGTTTCAACTTCTAGACATGCCAAATGAAACAGTTGTCACAAAAGGTATTGTAGAAAGAATTGGACTCAATGATTCTGTTTTTCAAATCGAGGTAAACGGCGAAAAACAAAAAGAAATTTTCGATATTCCTGATCATTCTGTAGCGGTAAAAATCTTACTTGAAAAGTTAACAAGTGCAGGAATCATTGCATCTTTAGATGAAATTGAAGGAATTGGTCACCGTGTTGTACATGGTGGGGAGAAATTTAATGATTCTGTTTTAATTACGGAAGATGTACTAGCAGGAATTGAAGACGTGTCAGAACTTGCGCCGCTTCATAATCCAGCTAACGTTGTAGGTATAAAAGCATTCAAAGAAGTCCTACCTAATGTACCAGCTGTAGCAGTTTTCGATACAGCGTTTCATCAAACAATGCCTGAGCAAGCCTATATCTATAGTATTCCTTATGAGTACTATGAAGAATTTGGTATTAGAAAATACGGTTTCCATGGCACATCTCATAAGTATGTTTCAGAACGTGCCGCTGAGATGCTTGGAAGACCTTTAGATCAATTACGCTTAATTTCTTGTCATCTTGGAAATGGTGCAAGTATTACAGCGATTGAAAATGGCAAATCAATCGATACGTCAATGGGCTTTACACCACTTGAAGGTGTAACAATGGGTACAAGATCGGGTAACCTTGACCCTGCACTAATTCCATACATTATGGAAAAGACCGGTAAAACGGCAGTAGAAGTTCTTGATGTGCTAAATAAAAAGAGTGGAATGTTAGCCCTTTCTGGTTTTTCTAGCGATTTACGAGACATTGAACAAAAGGCTGATGCTGGAGATGCACGTGCTGAGCTTGCACTAGAAGTCTTCACTTCAATTATTCATAAATACGTTGGTTCTTACGCAGCAAGAATGCGTGGAGTCGATGCAATTATCTTCACAGCTGGAATCGGTGAAAATAGTGATGTTGTTCGTGCACGCGTATTAGAAGGTCTTGAGTTTATGGGTGTATATTGGGACAATGAATTAAACCAAGTTAGAGGAAAAGAAGCGTTTATCAACTATCCTCATTCACCAGTGAAAGTAATGGTAATTCCGACGAATGAAGAAGTAATGATTGCAAGAGATACTGTTCGTTTAACGAAATAATACAAAAAGAGCTACGAATGTAGCTCTTTTTTCTATTCAAACGTTTTCATATTTACAGTTTTTTTTGTAAAATAGAACTAGCAAAACGTTGGAGGAGTTAGTATGGAATTAGATATTCATCACGCAAAAGAAGGAGATCGGCTAATTGGCTTCTTTATAATAAAAGAAATACAAAAAAAAGTTGCAAGCAATGGGTCATTGTATTACGACTTATTATTAGGAGATCGATCAGGGACGATTTCTGCTAAGTTATGGGATATAACTGAACAACATGAAGAAGGATATGAAATAAAGAAGATCGTTAAGGTTGATGGAATTGTAACTGTATATCGAAGTCAAAAGCAGTTGCAAATTCAGCGAATTCGTCTTTCCATTCCAGAAGACAATATAAAGCTTGAAGATGTTATACAAAGCGTAAAAGTTCCTCGAGAAGATCTCTGGCAAGAACTAAGGATGTTTATTCAAGACATCGAATCAATTACCTTATCTAAGATTGTAAAGAAAATTCTAGGAACGAAAGAGATTCGTGATTGCTTAACAACAATACCAGCAGCTAAAAAAATGCACCATGCCTATTATGGAGGGCTGCTCGAACACATCGTGACATTAATGCACACTGCGACGAGCCTCATTCACATATATCCACATTTAAACAAAGATTTAATTATTGCAACTTGCTTACTGCATGATATAGGGAAAACAAGAGAGTTAGCCGACGCGATTTCACCTCAGTATACAACAGAGGGGGAGCTAATTGGACATTTAGTGTTAGGAGTAGAAATGATAAATGAGGCTGCTGCCAGTAACGGAATTTCCTCTGACGATCGAGAGATTTTAGCACTCAAACATTGTATTTTAAGTCATCATGGGGACGTTGATTTAGGGTATGGAAGTGCAGTGTCTGGTAAATTACCAGAAGCCATCTTTTTTCACTATTTAGATCAAATTGATGCAAAATTAAACGGTATGCAAATGATTAAGCAAGAAAGTGAGGATGAGTGGGTATATTCTCCAATGCTTAAACGAAAGATTTATAATCAAAAATGGTAAAGGAGTGGTGAGTGTGCAAGGACGAGAACAAAAGGTTTTGGAAGAAATTCAAAGTTGGGAGCTCGACTATTTTCAAGAAACGGAGCATTCAAACATCAGTACATACCAAAACAAACTGTTTGAACATTTAGAAGAAAAATTCCCAACCCATAAAGAAGTATTAACCAAAGCGGTAGATACTTTTATTTTTCACATACACGCTATCATGAAAAACAGTAAATATGACGAAGAAATCGTAAAACAGATCTTAAACCATGGACGTGTATTTGACTCGGAAATCGAGTCTGTCAACGATATGAAAAAGTTATCGATCGACCATTTGAGGTTTATCGCTGACCAACAACTAGCTAAACAACGATTACTGTCCCTTGCCCAAGGGGGCATTACGGGGCTGTCGAATCCATTGATTTTGCTAAGTGATTTACCAGTTCTTCTCGCGTTACATTTACGTTCTATTCAACTAGCTGCAACAACCTACGGACATGACTTAAGAGAGCCGAAAGAAATGTTTATTGCATTAAAACTGTTTCATGTTGCGACAATGCCTAAAAGTCTTCAAAAACAAAGTTGGAACTTATTGAGTGAAGAGCTAGCCTCAATTGAAAACGAATCTGTTTATTTTAGTGACCACATTCAAGTCACAACAACGATGTGGCTGCAACAACCGCTTAGACAATTAGCAAAAGCAATTTTGATCTTCTCGCTAAGGAATAAATTATATAAAGGTGTGCCGTTATTTGGTTTAACATTAGGGGCAGTTGCTAATTACCAACTTGCAAAACAAGTGACAGAAATCTCACATCAATTTTATCAGAAGCGTCACGTTCTTTATAAGTAAATGTTGTCATCAGTATAACTCCTCTAGAATAAGGGGAGTTTTTTCAATTATGTATGAAAATCACCACTTTTAACAAATCCTATTGATAGAGTATCTGGAAATGATGAAATTCATTCAGTTAAAAGGAGTTTTTTGCATTGGATGGAAAATATCTTACCCTTAAAAGGTGTGAAATTTACTATGAAGATAGTAAAAATGGAGAAGCGACGATCATACTTATTCATGGGTTTATAAGCAGTTTACTATGCTGGCGACCCATTTTCTCCCATCTGCAAAAGCATTTTAGAGTCATAGCATTAGACCTCCCGGGCTTTGGAAAGACAAAAGTAAGTCGCAATTATAGCTACACACTTAAAAACTATGGAAGTACTGTCATAGAATTTATTCATTCACTAAATCTAAAGAATCCACTCTATATCGTTGGTCATTCCTTAGGGGGACAAATCGCTCTTCAATCAGTGGTGTTAGAACCTACTCTTTGCTCAAAGTTGTTTTTAATTTCAGCTTCAGCACAAAGAAAACGGCCCCCATGGTTTGTTCGAATGTTTTGTTACATCCCGTTTATGAATGAATTAGTTTATAAGTTATATTTTAATGATGAACTAGTCGATGTTGCGATTGCTAAGGTATTATCTGGTGGAGTAGGGTTAGAAAAAAAAGTATTAAAACCTTACATTGATATGTGTAAAAACAAAGAACTTGTAGGTGCCGTTCTAAAATTAGGCAAAGAAAGGGAAGATGACTTGAGTCGGGAGATAGTCAAGTTAATTAAACAGGATACATTCTTACTGTGGGGAAGAGAAGATGAAGTAGTGCCCTTAGAGGAGGGAGAATTTCTAAGTGACTGTTTACAAAATTCGAATCTAACGATATTGGAACACTGTGGTCATTTGCCAATGGAAGAATATCCATATCATGTGTTGAATTATCTTTATGCATTTTTAAAGTGATCGTATAGAGAAATACAAACATTACATAAATATTTATTTTTAATTATAAATATGTATTGAATTTAAAGAAATTTATGTTAGAGTATAAATTATATGGAACGAAAAAAGTGCTTTTAGAAAAAATGCACTTTTCTTTTAAAGAATTATGTATATTTATTGTTTTTTTAAGTATTAATATTCATAAATGGAGGGTAACAAATGTCAAAGAAAATTGTGTTGGCTTATTCAGGAGGACTAGATACATCGGTAGCAATTAAATGGCTAGGAGATCAAGGGTACGATGTCATTGCAGTATGTCTAGATGTAGGAGAAGGAAAGGATTTAGAATTTGTAAAAGAAAAGGCATTAAAGGTTGGTGCTGTTCAATCCTATACTATTGATGTAAAGAAAGAGTATGCAGAAGAATTCGTATTGCCAGCGATGCAGAGTCACGCGCTATACGAGCAAAAGTATCCATTAGTATCCGCTCTATCTAGACCATTAATCTCTAAAAAGTTAGTGGAGATTGCAAATCAAGTTGGCGCAGTTGCTGTTGCACATGGTTGTACTGGAAAAGGAAACGACCAAGTTCGCTTTGAAGTTTCGATTCAAGCATTGGATCCAGATTTAGAGGTCTTAGCACCTGTTCGTGAATGGGCTTGGAGTAGAGATGAAGAAATTGAATATGCAAAGAAACACAACATACCAATTCCAGTAAATTTAGATAATCCTTATTCAGTCGATCAGAACTTGTGGGGCAGAAGTAATGAGTGTGGCATTCTAGAAGACCCGTGGGCGACACCGCCTGAAGGTGCATACGAGTTAACAGTTCCAATCGAAGCGACACCAGATGTGCCAGAATACATTGAAATTGGTTTTGAGAAAGGCGTACCGAAAACGTTAAATGGCCATAACTATGAACTAGACCAATTAATTCTTGAATTGAATAGTGTTGCCGGAAAACATGGGGTTGGACGAATTGACCATGTAGAAAACCGTTTGGTTGGCATTAAATCAAGAGAAGTTTATGAGTGCCCAGGTGCAATGACATTGATTAAGGCTCATAAAGAACTTGAAGACTTAACGCTAACGAAAGAAGTAGCACATTTCAAACCAGTAATAGAAAAGAAGTTAACAGAGATTATTTATGAAGGTCTTTGGTTTTCACCATTAACAGATGCTCTTAAAGCATTCTTAAAAGAAACACAAGAAACCGTAACGGGTACTGTTCGTGTGAAACTCTTTAAAGGACACGCGATTGTTGAAGGGCGTAAATCGGAATATTCATTGTACGATGAGAAATTAGCAACGTATACAACGGATGATGAATTCGACCACTCTGCAGCAGTTGGATTTATCAAGCTTTGGGGATTACCAACTAAGGTTCACAGTATGGTTGCAAAAAAGGGGGTTAAACAGTGACCCAAAAGCTTTGGGGTGGACGCTTTACAAAAAAAGCTGAAAGCTGGGTTGATGCCTTTGGTGCTTCAATTGGATTTGATCAGCAGCTTGTTTTCGAAGATATTGAAGGAAGTAAAGCTCACGTGAAAATGTTAGGTAAGTGTCATATTCTACCTAGTGAAGACGTAAAAAAAATATTAGAAGGTTTAGAGATTTTAAGAGAGAAAGCTTCTGAAGGCAAGTTATCTTTTTCGGTTGAAAATGAAGACATTCATTTGAATTTAGAAAAAATGTTAATTGATGAGATCGGTCCTGTCGGTGGAAAACTTCATACAGGAAGAAGTCGTAACGACCAAGTAGCAACAGATATGCACTTGTACTTGCGTAATCAAGTAGAAGAAATCATGAGGGCGATTTCAAATTTGCAAGAGTCTATCCTCATGCAGGCAAACGAACATATAGAGACATTGATTCCAGGTTATACACACTTACAACGAGCGCAGCCTGTGTCTTTTGCCCATCATTTAATGGCATACTTCTGGATGCTAGAAAGAGACTACGAGCGGTTACAGGACAGTCTGAAGCGGATTAACAAGTCGCCACTAGGTGCAGGTGCTCTTGCCGGAACAACATTCCCGATTGACCGAGAGTATGCTGCACAATTACTTGGGTTTGATGGAATTTATGAAAATAGCATGGATGCTGTCAGTGATCGAGATTTTATCATTGAATTTTTAGGTAATTCTTCTATGCTAATGATGCATCTATCTAGACTTTGTGAAGAACTTATTCTTTGGTCTAGCCAAGAGTTTCAATTTGTTGAAATTGATGATGCCTTCGCAACTGGAAGTAGCATTATGCCACAAAAGAAAAATCCAGATATGGCTGAGTTAATTCGTGGTAAAACTGGTCGTGTATACGGTAACCTATTTTCGCTTTTAACTGTATTAAAAGGACTTCCGATGGCTTATAACAAAGACATGCAAGAAGATAAGGAAGGTATGTTTGATACAGTTCACACTGTTAAGGGAAGTCTCGAGATTTTTGCCGGAATGATCGAGACAATGAAGGTACAAAATCATCAAATGGAAGAAGCGACAAATAAAGACTTTTCTAATGCGACTGAACTTGCCGACTATTTAGCAAATAAAGGTATGCCTTTCCGAGAGGCCCATGAGGTGGTTGGCAAACTGGTTCTCTATTGTATTAATCATCACAAGTATTTGCTTGATTTAACGATTCAAGAATTTCAAGAAGCTAGCACATTATTTGAGTTAGACATTTATGAAATGTTAAAGTCTAAGAATGTTGTTGCAAGAAGAAATAGTGCTGGTGGTACAGGTTTTGATCAAGTAAGAGCGGCATTAATAAAAGCTAATGAGATAGTAAAGAAACGATAGGCTAGGAAAAAAATCCCAGCCTTTTTTCTATGTCAATGAGGTTCGTCACTCACCATTAGCCAACAAAAAACAGCCACCACGAAATTGTTGATGACTGTTGTTAACACTATTAGTTTCTCACAATTAAAACATCGCATTTTGCACTTCTAGCAATGTATTCAGAAACACTGCCGATCAGAATGCGTTCAACTGTATTAAGTCCAGTAGCACCTGTAATAATTAAATCAACATTTTGTTTTTTGGCTATTTCTTTTGGGATTTTCACTTTAGGCGAACCGAAATCCAATATACATTTAACAGATTCGATTCCAGCATCTAGAACAATAGTCTTATAATCTTCTAACAGTTCACTTGCATATTGTTCAGCACGAGTGATAATTGATTGATCATATTGTTCTACCGTTGCAAAGGTTCTCGTGTCAACAACGTGGCCAATGATTATGTGAGATTTATCCTTTTTGGCAATATCGATTGCTTTTTCTAATGCCTTTCTTGCTTCTTTGGAACCATCTACAGCAACTAAAATAGTTTTATAGTTTTTTTCCATAACCGCCACCCTTTCAACAAGCTTGAATATATTTCCTAATTCTATTATAACATGAAAGCGCTATTTTAAAAACAGTGTCCATTCATAATAGTAGTGACGAGGATACATAATAAAGCAAAGAGGGGGTGTGGAAATGAAGGATCGAAATCGACCAGCTTATCTAGAGGAAGAAGGAAATGAGTTAACACATCAACAAGTACTAGACTCATACTATGAAGGAACGATTGAGGCTAATGAAAAGTATAGCATTGAAGTAAGAAAAGATACCAAATAAATGATATGCCTTGGGAGTTCGTTCTCAAGGCTTCTTGCACATGTTTTCATTTTAAAGACATATCGTAAAAATGAGAAGCATTATTTTTTACTTAGTTTATAGATAAAAGTATAATAATAGTGTTAAATGCTCTTTTCACTTGAGAGGAGGTTAAGTGGTGCGACATGTCCTAATTACTGCTGGTACAAAAGGTTTGGGGAAAAAAGTAACAGAAACATTGTTACGTGCAGGGTACTATGTCACCATTAATTATAGAAGTGATGATGCCATCCTACAAAAATTGAGAGAGGAATGGGTTAATTACCAAGGGTACTTTCATTTTGTAAAGGCAGATGCTACGAAGAAACATGATCTCAGTCAATTAGTAAAGTTAGCCTGCGCCAAATATGGACCTATTCATATTTTAGTTAACAATGCAGGTCCCTATGTCTTTGAAAGAAAAAAAATGGCCGATTATACAGATCAAGAATGGTATGAAATGATAGAGGGAAACTTGAGTAGTGTGTTTCATTTATGCCGGAACATAATCCCGATGATGCGACAAGAGAAGTTCGGTAGAATTATTACATACGGATTTCAAGGAGCAGAGGCCACTCCAGCATGGATTTGCCGTTCAGCGTTTGCTGCCGCAAAAGTAGGTTTAGTCTCCTTAACAAAAACAATTGCCATAGAAGAAGCTGATTCTGGAATAACTGCAAATATGGTTTCGCCAGGAAATATCGTTGGTTCTATGAAAGAAGCTGATATAGAAGAAGCAAGAAAAGAAACAGATGCCAAGACCCCTATTGGCCGTTCAGGGACAGGGGAAGATATTGCTCGAGTAATTAAATTTCTGTGTGACGAAAACTCAGATATGATTACAGGAGCGGTCATTAAAGTAACTGGGGGAGTCGATGTGGTCCACCGTTTTCGTTAATTTTATTTTAGTTGAATATTTATTCCAACATTCACCAATAGTAATGGTGAGGTGATAAATTTGAAAAATAAAAACATATTTTTTCTTGTTTTGATTGCATTTATTTTCTTGCTATTGCCGATTCAAGTGCGTGCAGTGAATGTAAAAGAAAGTCTATTGATAAAAATTACAGCAGTTGAAAATGGTGTTGAACATGAGTGGGAGTATACGAGTCCGGGTAAATACGAGTATGAGCTAGGCGAAAAAGTAATAAAAGGCGAACAGGCAAAACAAAGCATGGCCGAAATATTAGGAATGATTGAGCTGTCTGAACATTCGAAGATCACAGACATGGTTGCTGCACTTAGAAAAAATAAATTCAAAAAAATCGAACGGTTAGATATTCGTTGGATGACAGGTGAAAATAAGCTTTATACTTGGATCTGGGCTGCAACTGAAAATAACGAGTAGTGAAAAAGGATATTACGGTTGAAGTAATGTCCTTTTTACTTGAGTTATAGTTCTACAAGCAAGATATGCATTCATTAAATGATTAGTAACTCTTTAGGGAAGTTCGTCAAGGATTCGTGTCCTTGTTTCGTTATCACTACGTCGTCTTCGATTCTTACTCCACCAACACCTGGTAAGTAAATACCTGGTTCGATTGTGAATACAAATCCTTCTTTTAATAATTGTTCATTTTTCTCATGCATTGAAGGAAACTCATGAACATCGATCCCTAGTCCATGACCGATACGATGTGGGAAATATTCACCGTAACCAGCAGATGTAATTACATTTCTCGCAACTCTATCTACCTCACCGACTCTTGTTCCCTCATGACAAATAGCTAAGGCACGCTGTTGTGCCGATAGGACTGTATCGTAGATTCTTTTCTGTTCCTCGCTGATATGATTAAAAACTACAGTTCTTGTAATATCTGAGCAATAGCCATCGAGGACAACGCCTAAATCAAAAAGAATGAAATCTCCATGCTTCAATTGTGTAAGTCCGGGATTTCCATGTGGATCAGCTGTATTGAAACCTGTTAATACCATTGTTGAAAAGGACATCTCCCTGATCCCCTTTCGTTTTAGCTCATATTCAATGGTTGCTAGCACATCCATTTCTGTTTTTCCTTGACTAATTGCCTGGATTCCAATTGCGACACCGTCGTCTGCAAGAGCCGCGGCTTGCCTTAATATAGAAATTTCACGATCATTTTTGATCATTCGCTTCTCATTTAGCATCTCTTCAATTGATACAAGCTCAGGGTTGTTAAATGACAGAGCAATCTGAGCGGCTCTGAAATAAGATATTTGCTTATTCTCTATTGCCACACGTTTAACAGATTTACAACGTTTGTTTACATGGATAGATATGAGTTCCCATGGACTTTCTGAATCATTGTAGCCGACTACTTCGTACCCCCAACCACTTCTTTTCGCCTGAGCAACCTCCATGTTCGGACAAATAAGAAAAGGCTCATGATCAGGAAAAATAAATAGACCTATCAAACGTTCATGTGGTTCTGAATAAAAACCAGATAAGTAAAATACGTTAGCCTTTGTTTGAACAAAAGTAAAATCAATCTCATGTCTCTGTAGCCAATGTCTAACTGAATTTAATCTATCTGTCACGTTAATCACCCCTAACAAAATAAGTAGTGAAACTTTGTACTCACTTTACCATTGATATAAAGTTTTGTGAAACCTTTTGTTATATCTCAACTTTCGCAGACTGAAATCGGCAAATATGCCTTGATATAACTAGGAAGGCCGGATATCCACTTCTGTAGTTACCTTTTTATTAATTTTGTAACTGCTTTGCTTGTTTGTTTTAACGCATCTTGAATAAGCTCAATCAGT
>CAZIRM010000008.1:0-27318 GCA_964541705.1 uncultured Bacillaceae bacterium
GGTCTTCCTTTTTACATGGAATTTTCTATTTACACAAAATATTTTATACTCTCAGTGTGCCAATAAATAGAAGAAATAATGTAATAATCTAAAAGGATTTTCACTTGGTTTTAAGGAATAATTATAAATGCGTGAAAAAAACGATAAGAAAAATACCAGAATAGGAATAGAAAATCTTTATAAATTTCAACATTATCCACCCACTAAGAAATATTTCTATGCACTAGCATATTGTTTACATTTATGTTTATAATGAAAGGTATAATTTTCATTATTTTGCTACGTCAAAGAAAGAATATTAGTCCAATAATTTTAAAAAGACATAGTATTGAAAGGAAGTGTCGTGTTTGAGTTTAACCGGTTATAGTCCAGAAGAAATCAAAGAAATGTCAATGGTAGAAGTCGCTTATGAATTAATGGTGGAAACAAAGCAACCTTTTACATATGGTGATTTAATCAACAAAGTAGCAGAAATTAAAGAGATGTCACAAGAGGAAGTCCTAGAGAGAATTTCATACCTCTACACAGATTTAAATATTGATGGACGCTTCACTTCTATAGGGGAGAACCGTTGGGGGTTAAGAAGCTGGTATAAATATGAAAATCCAGAAGAAGAAGTTACCCAAACCGTGAAACGTAATAAAGCAGCTAAGAGCACAGATGAAGAAGATGAGTTTTTAGTGGATGAAGAAGATGAATACGAAGATCTTGGAGACCAACTAGACGAGTTAGCGAGTGAAGAAGACGGCCTTGACGATGACGATGACGATAGCGTCGACTTTGAGGAAGAATTAGAGGACTTTGATGAAGACGCTAAGGATCTAGATGAGGACGAGGAACTAGAAGTGGATGAAGAGGAACTACTTTAGAACCTTGACATTTAATTCGAAAGTAGGTAAAATCATTTTTGGGCTTTTCTAATATTTAAATATAAGTCGTTCTTCATAAAGGTTTATCCTATTTGAAGAACATTAACAACGAAACAAAAGTTACGCCCCCTGTAATGAATGGGGAAACTAGCTTTTGTTTTTTTTATTAAAGATATGAATGTATAAGGTTCTGAAATTATACTACTTTCTAGCCCCAAGACGCTTCTATGAAATGCTTACAGGCTTTCCTTAAGCCCATAACCTTACAAAATAATTCTAATAAACAGACTTTAATATTGGGAATAGTATTGTTAGACTGGCTTATTATTATAAATTATTAAGCAAAAGAGAGGGAATAACATGACAAAGTATATTTTTGTAACTGGTGGGGTTGTATCCTCATTAGGAAAAGGGATTACCGCTGCATCGCTCGGTCGGTTATTAAAGAACCGTGGTTTAAAAGTAACGATTCAAAAATTCGATCCTTATATTAATGTTGACCCGGGTACAATGAGTCCGTATCAACACGGTGAAGTTTTTGTAACAGATGACGGCGCGGAGACAGACTTAGATTTAGGACACTACGAAAGGTTTATTGATATAAACTTAAGTAAGAATAGTAATGTAACGACAGGAAAAATCTATTCAACTGTTTTGAAAAAGGAGCGCCGCGGAGATTATTTAGGTGGTACAGTTCAAGTTATTCCTCATATTACAAATGAAATTAAAGAACGTGTTTATCGTGCAGCGAAAGAGACAGCGCCTGACGTTGTCATCACAGAAATTGGTGGAACTGTAGGGGATATTGAAAGCTTACCTTTCCTAGAGGCCATTAGACAGATAAAAGGTGATGTTGGTGTGAACAACGTGATGTACATTCACTGTACATTAATCCCTTATTTATCAGCCGCTGGAGAAATGAAATCAAAACCGACTCAACATAGTGTAAAAGAGTTGCGCAGCTTAGGTATTCAGCCGAATGTCATTGTTGTTAGAACGGAAAGACCAGTCCCACAAGATATGAAAGATAAAATTGCGCTTTTCTGTGATATAGACGCGGATGCGGTGATAGAAGCTCGTGATGCAGATACGTTATATCAAGTACCACTAGATTTACAAAAACAACACTTAGATCAGTATGTGTGCAATTATTTGAAGTTAAATTGTGGACAAGCTGATATGACTGAGTGGGAAGCACTCGTTCATAAAGTGAAAAACCTTTCTAAAAAGGTGAGAATTGGTTTAGTAGGAAAATATGTATCATTACAAGATGCTTACCTTTCTGTTGCTGAATCTCTAAGACATGCAGGATACGCTTTTGATGCCGATGTCGATATTAAATGGATTAACTCTGAAGATGTAACCGAAGATAATGTCAAGGAGTTGCTAAGTGATATAGATGGAATCCTTGTTCCAGGGGGATTTGGAGATCGAGGGATTGAAGGAAAGATATTAGCGACGCAATATGCAAGGGAAAACAATGTCCCATTTTTAGGAATTTGCTTAGGGATGCAACTGGCGACTGTAGAGTTTGCTAGAAATGTATTGGGGTTAAAAGGAGCGAATTCGGCAGAGCTAAACCCAGAAACACCATATCCAGTCATTGATCTTTTACCGGAGCAAAAAGATATAGAAGATTTAGGTGGTACACTTCGCTTAGGGCTATATCCTTGTAAACTGGTAGAAGGTTCTAGAGCTCACGAAGCTTATAAGGAACAGGTCGTTTACGAAAGACATAGGCACCGTTACGAGTTCAATAATGAGTACAGAGAAGCGATGGAGAAGGCGGGACTTTCGTTTTCAGGAACTAGTCCTGATGGGCGCTTAGTTGAAATTATTGAAATTAAAGAGCACCGTTATTTTGTAGCATCGCAATTTCATCCGGAGTTTGTTTCTCGCCCAACGAAGCCACAACCATTGTTTAGAGAATTTATTCAAGCTTCGCTCAGGTAGCTAAAAAAATGATCTACGCCTGCTTAGACAAAATAAAATCTGTCTTTTCATAACAAAAACCCCCTTTTTCATTCGTTGAAAAAGGGGGTTTTTGTTCAGGCTTGCGACGAGTAGTCGCAGGAGCACGTCGCTTGTACTTTTTTTATTGGCGTTCTAATAAAATTTCGATTGTAGTCAAATACAAGCAGTAAAAAACATGAAGTGTCGCGATAGAAATGGGTACGCCAATTTTTTTTCCATTCTCCATCGGAACAATTGGATCATCAATGTTCATTTGAATGTGAACATCAAAAAGTTCATTGATTGAATGGTCTTCAACTTCAGTACTTGAAATCAAAATAACTGCACTTGGTTTTTCCTTAATCTCTCGCAAGAGTAAAACTGCTTCCTGAATGGAAGTTTTTGTCGTACATATGATGACACAATCCAAGGGAGAAATAGCCTTTATTATGTTATTTTCATAAAGGACTTCTGTATTCGGAAGACGGTCATTTTCAGAATGGCAAATAGAGTGGATGGCCGAGCAATCTTTGAAACCATGAACATAGATGTTACCGTTGTTATGGATGGTTTGTGCTATTAACCGAGAAGCGTCTTCAATAGCGATGTCCTCATTTTCTCCAATAGCGTTTAACTTTCCGACTAATTGTGTTGTAAATATTTTTAACAAGTGCGAACATCCTTTCGTCGTTAATCTACTATATTTTACACAAATAATCACAAAAATAAAATTGTTACACCAATTGAAGGAATTTAACAAACAAAACGAGAATATTTAATATGGGCGAATCAGGATAAATATGAAGATGGAGGAAATATTTTGAAAAAGAAAATACTAATTGTCGATGATCAATTTGGGATTAGAGTTTTATTAAATGAAATTTTTAAAAAGGATGGATATGAAACATTTCAAGCAGCTAGCGGCTTACAAGCTCTGGAGATTGTAGGCAAAGATAGACCAGACTTGGTTATTTTAGATATGAAGATCCCCGGTATGGACGGAATTGAAATTTTAAGGCGACTAAAAAAATACGATTCATCAATTCAAGTAATTATGATGACGGCTTATGGGGAACTGGATATGATTAATGAGGCAATGAGTCTAGGGGCAATTACTCACTTCGTCAAGCCGTTTGATATTGATGAAGTAAGAGACGTTATTAAGAATCAATTATATTGTACTCAAAACTAATACATACACACTGAAAACGATTACATAAATAAAATCGATTTGTCAAGAATTTTTTTATCAATTTTTGTATTCATATGCTATAATAAACAAGTATGGCTTGAATAATAAATAATTGTTATTTTTCACGAGAACATGCACATCGAACTTCAATACATAATCCTTATGTGATTTTGGTTAAAATGAAAGTGTTAAGACATTTTATTTCTATTCAGGTTAAGTATGTGTTTATTAAAAGGAGGATTCATCAAATGCCTTTAGTTTCAATGAAGGAAATGCTAGAAAAAGCAAAGTCAGAAAGTTATGCAGTAGGTCAGTTCAACTTAAACAACCTTGAGTTTACGCAAGCGATCCTACAAGCAGCTCAAGAAGAGAATTCACCAGTTATTTTAGGTGTTTCTGAAGGTGCTGCTCGTTATATGGGTGGGTTTAAAACAATCGTAGCGATGGTTAATGGACTGATGGAAGATTTCAACATCACTGTTCCGGTTGCTATTCATTTAGACCATGGTTCAAGCTTCCAAAAATGTGCTGAAGCAATCCACGCTGGATTCACTTCAGTTATGATTGATGCTTCTCACCATTCATTCGAAGAAAACATCGAAATTACTTCAAAAGTTGTTGAGCTTGCACACATTCACGGTGTATCTGTTGAGGCAGAGTTAGGTACTGTAGGTGGACAAGAAGACGATGTTATTGCTGATGGCGTTATCTATGCAGATCCAAAAGAGTGTGAAGAGTTAGTTAAGCGTACTGGTATTGATTGCCTTGCTCCAGCTTTAGGCTCTGTTCACGGACCATATAGCGGTGAGCCTAACTTAGGATTCAAAGAAATGGAAGAAATTCTTAATATCACTGGCCTTCCTCTTGTATTACACGGTGGTACGGGAATTCCAACAGCTGATATTAAAAAAGCTATTTCTTGTGGTACTGCTAAAATTAACGTTAACACTGAAAACCAAATCGCTTCTGCGAAAGCAGTTCGTGATGTACTTGCAGCTGATGCAAATGTTTACGATCCTCGTAAATACTTAGGACCAGCTCGTGAAGCGATTAAAGAAACAGTAAAAGGTAAAATGAGAGAGTTCGGTTCTTCAAATAGAGCTTAATTAATAGGATAAAAAGTACGAAAGCTTATGCTTTCGTGCTTTTTTTGTTTCCACCATAAGCAAAGACATATTAAGTACGCAGGAGTTGTGAGGTTGATCATGAAAAAGTTAATAAGACACTTCACTTTATTTGCAAACTTTGACTATAGACATTGGCAATCGGAAAAGAAGTGGTATAATGGTAAAAGTGAACAGTCCGTTCATAAAACATAGGAACAATTTTTTATGAATATCTTAGTATGAAAGGTTTATTTTGTCTGTTATGGTTATAATGGTAAAAGTATGTAAAAGCGAAGAAATTGATCATAGAGTAAAGAAGGGAAGCTGTTATGGAAAAGTTATTAATTGAGGGGGGCTACCCTCTAGAAGGTAAAGTAAATATTAGTGGAGCTAAAAACAGTGCAGTTGCTTTAATACCTGCGGCCATTTTAGCAGACACGCCTGTTACAATTGATAATTTGCCAAAAATTTCTGATGTGCAATTGTTAAGTGAACTCTTGGAAGAAATCGGCGGTAAAACAGTGCTGGATGAAGATTCACTAACGGTTTATCCGGAAAATATGTTTGCAATGCCTTTGCCAAACGGCAAGGTGAAAAAATTACGTGCATCCTATTATATGATGGGTGCAATGTTAGGGAAATTTAAACAGGCTGTTATTGGGTTGCCTGGGGGTTGTAATTTAGGACCTAGGCCTATAGATCAACACATTAAAGGGTTTGAAGCCCTTGGAGCAAAAGTGACAAATGAGCAGGGCGCCATTTACTTAAGAGCTGATGAATTAAAGGGTGCCAAAATTTACTTAGATTTAGTGAGTGTAGGGGCAACAATTAATATTATGCTTGCCGCTGTAAAAGCTAAAGGGCGTACGACAATTGAAAATGCAGCAAAAGAACCGGAGATTATTGATGTTGCCACTCTATTAACAAGTATGGGTGCCAAGATAAAGGGTGCCGGTACAGATGTCATTCGAATTGACGGAGTAGAACAACTTCATGGCTGCAGGCACTCAATTATTCCAGACCGAATTGAAGCAGGTACCTATATCATCATGGCTGCTGCCGTTGGACAACAAGTGCTAATTGACAATGTTATCCCTGATCATTTTGAATCTTTGATTGCAAAGCTTAGAGAAATGGGCGTTCATATTGAAACGAATGAAGAGCAGGTTCTTGTATTTGGTAGCGAGACGTTAAAAGGTGTAGACGTAAAAACACTTGTATACCCGGGGTTTCCAACGGACTTGCAACAACCATTCTCGTCCTTGCTAACAAGAGCTAACGGAACGAGTATCGTTACAGACACCATTTACAGTGCACGATTCAAGCACATTGACGAGCTTGGAAGAATGGGAGCCGACGTTAAAGTGGAAGGTAGATCTTCAATTATTAATGGAGCTTGTCAATTGCAAGGTGCAAAAGTGCGGGCGAGTGATCTTCGCGCTGGAGCAGCTCTTATTATAGCTGCGCTCATGGCAAAGGGTATTACTGAGATTACAGGTGTAGAACATATTGATCGCGGTTATGAACTCTTAGAACAAAAATTAAAAAGTCTAGGCGCAAAAGTTTGGCGTGAAAAACTAGATGCCAAGGAATTAAAAGAAGTCGAAAATGCTTAAGAAAAGAAGAACAAGCGTTGAACAGAGCGTTTGTTCTTTATTTTAAGATGAGAAAGCTAAACGATTAAACGGAGGACCAAGGTACTTGCGCGTTAGTACCAAGCTAGCTAAGAGTTATAAAAATATCTGAAATTATACTATTGTCTAACGTTAAGACGTTCTATTATTTGCGACGAGTGAGCGCAGGAGCACTTCGCCTTGCGCTTTCTAGTGTTTTTCGTAATTATAATTGTTCTTTTCTATTCTTTTGCTTGTATAAAATTGCAAAGTGTGGTTAAAATAAAAAGTACTGATTATTTAATCATAAAATTACGTATTTCAAGCTATTCCGTTTAAAGATCCTTTAGCCATCGGTCTATAACCTCTTTCAACTTCAACGTTTATCAAATCTTACATAGATGATTTTCAAAAATTTCCAATATGAGTCACCTGAAGCCATTTAAAGATTACGAATGGTTTTTATAGGTTGAGGTGTTGACTCTAGTAGAAATTCATTGATCTAAAATCCTAATGAATTTATTAAAAAAATCTCTCAAAAAATTTAAAAAATCTATTAAAGAGTGGTGTTATAATGGGAGTCAATTTAGCAGAATTAGAAAATATGAAGCTTCGTGAGCTTTATGAACTAGCAAAGCAATACAAAGTAAGCTATTATAGTAAATTAACAAAAAAAGAACTCGTTTTTGCCATTTTAAAAGGGCAAGCAGAAGAAGATGGACTGATGTTTATGGAGGGAACGCTAGACATTATTTCATCAGAGGGTTTTGGGTTCTTAAGGCCGATTAATTATTTACCTAGTTCCGAGGATATTTACATTTCAGCTTCACAAATAAGAAGATTCGAATTAAGAAACGGGGATAAAGTTTCAGGTAAGGTAAGGAAACCGAAAGAAAATGAGCGCTATTATGGATTGCTTCAAGTAGAAGCAGTTAATGGCGAAGAGCCCGATACTGCCAAACATAGACCTCATTTTCCGGCACTGACGCCATTATACCCTGAAACAAAAGTCCAAATGGAGTCAGCTCCTGAGAAAGTCTCATCTAGAATTATTGATATGATCTCACCAGTAGGATTTGGTCAACGTGGACTGATCGTTGCACCTCCGAAGGCAGGAAAAACAATTTTGCTTAAAGAAATCGCGAACAGCATTGCAGTCAATCATCCCGATGCAGAACTGATTGTCCTTTTAATTGATGAACGCCCAGAAGAAGTGACAGATATTGAACGTTCTGTAAAAGCAGAAGTAGTTAGTTCAACGTTTGACGAAGTTCCTGAAAATCATATAAAAGTCGCTGAACTTGTATTAGAGCGTGCAATGCGTCTAGTAGAACATAAAAAAGATGTCATCATCTTGATGGATAGCATTACAAGGTTAGCAAGAGCATATAACTTAGTTGTTCCTCCAAGTGGAAGAACGCTATCAGGTGGGATTGATCCGGCATCTTTTCATCGGCCAAAGCGCTTCTTTGGGGCAGCGCGTAACATAGAAGAAGGCGGAAGTTTAACTATTTTAGCGACAGCTCTTGTAGACACTGGATCTAGAATGGATGAAGTTATCTATGAAGAGTTTAAAGGTACTGGAAATATGGAGTTGCATTTAGATCGGAAGCTAGCAGAAAGGCGTATTTTCCCTGCGATTGATATCCGTCGTTCTGGAACGAGGAGAGAGGAATTACTCCTACCGAAACAGCAGCTTGAGAATTTATGGGCAATTAGAAAAACGATGAATGACTCTCCTGACTTTATCGACCATTTCATTCGTAAAATTAAAAGCACGAAAACAAATGAAGAATTTTTTAATATGATTGAGCAAGATAAAGCAGGGACGAGAAGAACAAAATCGTAACAAAAAATTACAGTTGCAAAACAAATTCACACTTGATATAATTCTCTCATGTGTGAAGATGAAGAAACCTAGGCTTATTTGCTCGATCACACTAAAGTCTGCCATATGTTGGCGGTTAGTAGAGCAAAGTGCTATTGATTTCTTAAAAGCACGTCGACAAACTCTGTTTCGAAGAGATTCAGGGCAAAAAGGAGATGAAAAACAAATGAAACAAGGAATCCATCCTAATTACCAAAAAGTTGTATTTAAAGATACAAGTACTGGTTTTATGTTCTTAAGCGGGTCAACAAAAGGATCTAATGAAACGGTTGAATGGGAAGATGGCAATACTTATCCACTACTAAATGTAGAGATTAGTTCTGATTCTCACCCGTTCTATACTGGACGTCAAAAGTTTGCTGATGCTGGTGGACGTGTAGATCGCTTTAAGAAGAAATATAATATGAAATAAACAAATAGTACCGATGAAGTCAAACGGTACTAGCGTGTTTAAAAAACAGGCAGCGTTAAATCTCTGCCTGTTTTTTATGTCAAAAATCGTTATATTTCATTCAAATAAAAATAAATTTTAAACAATTACTGATAATCAATGTTAAAATGTTTGAGAAGAATGTAAAATAGATAACATAAGTTCGATTGATCGATCTGCTAGATGGGAGAGACAATAGTATGCATTTGACAAGCAAAGAAGGCTGGTTAGAAGTTGTCTGTGGGAGTATGTTTTCAGGCAAATCTGAGGAATTAATCCGTCGCGTTAGACGTGCTAGTTACGGGAAATTAGAAGTTCAAGTATTTAAGCCGTTGTTAGATAATCGCTATAGTGCTGATGAAGTTGTGTCTCACAACGGAACAAAGGTAATAGCAATGCCAGTAAAATGTGCAGCGGATATTTTGGAAAATATCATAACAGAAACTCAAGTCGTTGCAATAGACGAAGTTCAATTTTTTGACGATGTTATTATAGATGTTGTTCAGCACCTTGCTGATCGTGGAATGAGAGTCATTGTGGCTGGGCTCGATCAAGATTTCAGGGGAGAGCCATTTGGACCAGTACCGATGTTGATGTCTCTTGCTGAGTCTGTGACGAAACTACAGGCCATTTGTATGTCTTGTGGCTCGCCGGCCAGTCGGACGCAGCGCCTGATTGACGGAAGAGCAGCTTCTTACCATGAACCGGTCATTTTAGTTGGTGCATCGGAAGCGTATGAGCCACGTTGTCGTCATTGTCATGACGTACCAAATAAGCCGACGCAATTAAAGCAAATGGAAATATCATTGTAATCATTTAACCCCCTATATAAGGGGGTTAAATGTACGATTTTGACTCAGTATAGATGATCGACTATAATTAGAATGTTATGCTATCAAAAGAGGTGAAAAACGTGTTAGAGCGACTGCAAGCGTTAGAGGACCGCTATGAAAGGTTAAATGAACTTTTAAGTGATCCAGATGTGATCAATGATTCAAAGAAGCTACGTGAATTTTCAAAGGAGCAGTCTGACTTGTCAGAAACTGTTCAAGTTTATAAAGAATATAAAGAAATTAGTAACCAATACACAGATGCAAAATCAATGCTTGATGAGAAGCTAGATGCTGAAATGTATGAAATGGTTAAGATGGAAATCGATGAGCTTAGCGAGAAGAAAGAAGAGCTAGAGCAAAATTTGAAGGTTTTACTTTTACCTAAAAACCCAAATGACGATAAAAATGTTATTGTTGAAATTCGGGGAGCAGCCGGTGGGGATGAGGCAGCTCTATTCGCTGGCGATCTATACCGAATGTACACGAGGTTTGCCGAGAGTCAAGGGTGGAAAACAGAAGTGATTGAGGCCAGTCTTACAGAAATTGGCGGATACAAAGAAATTATCTTTATGATCAACGGGACGGGCGCATATTCAAAACTTAAGTATGAGAATGGTGCTCATCGTGTGCAACGTGTTCCGACAACGGAGTCCGGTGGTAGAATTCATACATCGACCGCTACGGTGGCGGTATTACCAGAAGCAGAGGAAGTTGAGTTAGATATCCACGAAAAGGATATTCGTGTAGATACGTTCTGTTCAAGTGGTGCGGGTGGGCAAAGTGTAAACACTACAGCATCTGCTGTCCGTGTTGTCCATATCCCAACAAATACGGTGGTTACTTGTCAAGATGAAAAGTCGCAACACAAAAACAAAGATAAGGCCATGAAAGTATTAAGAGCGCGTATTTACGATAAAATGCAACAAGAACAACAAGCCGAATATGCAGAAAATAGAAAATCTGCCGTAGGAACTGGAGATCGTTCTGAGCGTATTCGAACATATAATTTCCCACAAAGCCGTGTAACAGATCATCGTATTGGCTTAACGCTCCAGAAGTTAGACCAAATTTTACAGGGGAAGCTTGATGAAATCATCGATACTTTAATTGTTGAAGAACAAGCAACTCTCATGCAGCAGGCTGAGGAGTAAATGGAAGAAAAGCGGTTAAAAATCTTCGAAGCCCTACGATGGGCTTCTTCTTTTTTAAAGAAACATGGCTATGAAGAAATGATAGGAGAAATCTTGTTAAGAAACATTTTATCTGTAGATCGAACAAGGCTTTTTATGGAAATGCAATCAATATTAACGAAACAGCAAGAAGAGGAATATAAAGATTTATTAAACAAAGTCATCAATGGCATTCCGGTGCAGCACTTGACGGGTTTTGAAATGTTTTATGGTCGACGCTTTCATGTCAATAAGCACGTTTTAATTCCGCGTCCTGAAACTGAAGAACTTGTCCTAGGAGTACTTCAAAGGATTGAACAGTATTTTTTTATGAAAGACAAAATAAACGTTGTTGATGTTGGAACCGGTAGCGGTTCAATCCCTCTAACGCTAAAACTAGAGAAACCAAAATTAACAGTGACAACGATTGACATATCTAAAGCAGCAATCGACGTGGCAAAACAAAATGCAGACGATTTAGGAGCAGAAGTCAATTTTTTAGAGGGCGATTTACTCATGCCTTTGATTGAGGCTAATCAACGTGTTGATGTTTTGGTCTCGAATCCACCTTACATTCCCGAGTCTGACATTGAATCGCTTGCAACAAATGTAAAGGACCATGAGCCGCTATTGGCGCTTGTTGGAGGAGTAACGGGCTTAGAACTCTATGAAAAAATAACAAAGCAAATGGTATCTGTGTTAAATGAAAAGGCAATCGTTGCATTCGAAGTTGGTGTGGGCCAAAGTAAGAATGTTAAACAACTAATCGTAAATCAGTACCCTCAAGCAAAAGTAGAATTGGTAAACGACATAAATGGTAAAGACCGTATGGTTTTTGCCATGATTGGTTTTCAGCACCTTCCTTAGGAAGGTGCTTTCTATATGCGTTTAATAATATTCCCATCGCGCCGACAGAAGGTGGTTAAGCACATAGCGCTATTCGTCAGAATAAAATGCAGTTTTTGTCGTACGTATTTTTAAGTTTAATAGGTTTGTTTTTTGTTCGTTTTGCCCATATTGATACTGTTGAAAGGGTGGGGAGAAAAATGAAACGAAAAACGATCTTATATATGTTTACAAGTTTGATATTTTTGATGATGAGCTGGGAAATGCAAAGCATGAGTACAGTGGCTGCGGGGCAAGAGGGTGTGATTCCTGAAGAGGCAATTAGGCTTAGAATTTTAGCAAACAGCGATAGTGCGAAAGACCAGTGGTTAAAACGAGAGATCAGAAATCGAGTAAACGAAGAAATCACGATTTGGGTTGAGCAATTAGACAATATCGAGAATGCTAGAACAGTGATTGAATCGAGATTAGATAGAATAGAAGAAATAGTAACAAATGAGTTATTTAAACTCGGAATTGACGACGAATTCACAGTAGAGTTCGATGAAGTTCAATTTCCGACGAAACTTTACGGTAATATCGTGTACCCGGCAGGGATTTATGAGTCGGTGTTAATCACAATTGGTGAAGGGAAGGGCGAGAACTGGTGGTGTGTCCTGTTTCCACCGTTATGTTTTGTTGATTTTACAAATGGAGATGCCATTGAAACGGATCAAGATCACCAAACAGTGACAGAAGAAGTTGGAGAAGAAGTGGAAGTCCGTTTCTTCGTTGTAGAACTATTTGACTCAATTGTTGATGGTGTGAAGTCCTGGTTTTCATAGATAGTACTAAACGACCAACTTCCTACATATAGTTTTAGTACAAGCTATAGAAGGTAGGAGGATAAAACATGGGTATCGTCATACGAGTTGCAAAAGAAGCAGATCTACGAGAGATTAAACAGTTGTTAGTCAAAGCTGGGATTACTGAAAGAGGAATTGAGCAAAATATTGATAACTTCCTGGTTGCACAGTCACAACAACAAAAAATAGTTGGTACCGTTGGTCTCGAACCAGTAGGAAAAGACGCATTTTTACGTTCGCTCGTCTTTTCTTCGGAGTCTTGGAATGCTAAAATAGGTCTAGACTTTATAGAATTGGCGTTATCTTATGGAAAACAACAACAGTATTCCACGATTTATTTATTAACAAATGCTTCAATCCCTTTCTTCGAGCACATTGGCTTTACATCTATCGAACGAGAAGAAGTTCCAGAACATATTAGAGAGTCCGATCACTTTGCCCAATATGTGGACGGAGTGACGAAAGTTTTAGCAATCTCGACAAAAAACTTGTGAAATCTACAGAAAAAGCAAATAATTGTGGACAAATCCGTTTTTTTTAAGTAAATTATGGTTAGTAGAAAGTTGAAACCATTGATCATACGGGGTTCGAATAGTTATACACAGGTTATTCACAGTAAGTGGATAACTTTTTCTATTTAACGTAAACTAGTGATAAATAACAAAGATTGAGGAGTGCGTTTGCATGTGTACTTATCGTACAAAGATAATTTCTGTGGATATAAATGTTGATAAACAGACAAGTTACCCACAACTAAACGAAGCAGCATTGTGGATAAAGCAGGATGAAGTAGTGGCATTTCCGACTGAAACGGTATACGGACTGGGTGCGAATGCATTGTCAGAAAGTGCAGTAAATAAAATATTTAAAGCAAAGGGTCGTCCGAGTGACAATCCCCTAATCGTCCATATCTCTAATAAAAAACAACTAGAAAACCTTGTTACATCTATTCCAGCAGTCGGTTATAAATTAATGGACAAGTTTTGGCCGGGGCCACTAACACTTGTCCTTGAAAAAGGGAGGGATGTTGCATCGGGAGTGACAGCAGGTCTATCAACTGTTGCTATTAGAATGCCAGATCACCCGGTTGCTCAATCCCTTATTGAAAAAGCAGGAGTTCCGGTAGCGGCACCGAGTGCTAACACATCTGGGAAGCCAAGTCCAACAGAAGCTAGTCATGTAATGGAAGACCTTCACGGAAGAATCGCAGCGATTGTTGACGGAGGAAAAGCTGGGGTCGGGGTTGAGTCGACAGTACTTGATTTAACGGTTACCCCCCCAATGATCTTACGTCCTGGTGGAGTGACGAAAGAAGAGATCGAAAAGGTTATTGGGAAAGTACAACTTGATCAAGCATTAGAAAACGAAGGACAAGCCCCTAAATCTCCAGGCTTAAAATACAAGCATTACGCGCCGAACGCAAAGTTTGTACTAGTTTCGGGAAGTGATACTTTTATTCAGGAACTTATTGATTCAAAAACACAGCAAGGGGAACGAGTAGGGGTGTTAACGACTGATGAATCGTTAAACCACTATTCTGCCGCAGTAAAGATCTCTTGTGGCCAAAGACAGGATATCTCAAGTGTAGCAAGAAACTTGTACCGTGCCTTAAGAGAATTTAATGAGCATGAGCTTGACATTATTTACAGTGAAGTCTTTCCGTATGAGGGTGTCGGAGAAGCTGTAATGAATCGACTAAAAAAAGCTGCGAACGGAAATATCATTCGTCAACAACCCACCACTTAACGACTTTGCGGTCTGTTTAAAGATGAAATGAAAAAAAACAAATAAACCTCCTTGGACGTGCATAGAGTAAACTAGCATGTCTAATAGGAGGTATAGAATGGTTAATGAATTGATTGCAATAAGTATCATGGCCTTTGCCCTAGGAATGGATGCTTTTTCTTTAGGAATTGGAATGGGTATGGGTGGCTTACGTTACCGTCATATTTTTAATATTGGAGTGACAAACGGCGTGTTTCACGTTATTATGCCCTTATTAGGTATAGCCGTAGGGAAATTTTTATCCAATCATTTCGGAACAATTGCCCTTTTAATTGGCGGGATATTGCTGTTAGTATTGGGATTTCAAATGTTACTGTCTCCATTTTCAAAAAACGAGGGGGACACTAGAAATTTTCAGCCTATCGGATGGGGTTTAATTTTATTTTCCTTGAGTGTGAGTCTCGACAGTTTTTCCGTTGGTTTAAGTTTAGGAATGATTGGTGCAAAAACCATTATTACGGTTTTATCGATCGGTTTATTTAGTATGGTATTATCATGGGTCGGCTTGCTTTTAGGAAAAAAGGTAAAAGGGTATATTGGAATGTATGGCGAATTACTTGGGGGCTCTATCTTAATTGCTTTTGGAATTAAATTACTACTTCCGATTTGAATGCTCTCCATTTATTCGACCGGTTTTCTATGATGCTTTATGGTAAAATGAATCGTTGTATGGAATAATCACCGAAAGGATGGGAAGAAGTTGAGGCGTATCCTGTTTGTGTGTACGGGAAATACATGTCGAAGTCCTCTCGCGCAAGCACTGTTGCAATCGAAAGCGAGCGAAATAGAAGTAAAGTCTGCAGGTGTATATGCATCACCGGGTGACCTTGCTTCCGAAGGGGTTAGGAAGATTTTAGCTGAGAAGGAAATCGAGCTTGATCACCAATCGACCAAAGTAAATGAGCAATTAATGGAATGGGCCGACTTAGTTTTAACGTTAACAACTAGTCACAAGTCCTTAATTTTACAGACATTCCCGCAATATATTGATAAGGTATTCACCTTAAAGGAATATGTTTACAATAATGAAACAATCGAAAAGACAAATCAAATGCTCCAGCACCACTATAGCCTAGTTGAAATAAAACGTGCTAAATTTATAGCAGAGCATAAAGAAACAATTGAACAATGTAAAAGTCATTCAAATACAAAGGAATTAGACAAGCTAACTGAACAATTTCAGGAACTGTTGAAACCCGATTTAGAAAAAATTAAAGAGCTAGAAGAAGAAGTTCCTTCATTTGATATACAAGATCCATTTGGAGGATCACTAGAGGTTTATCGCCAAACGAGTAAAGAGATTGAACAGGCGATAGATAAATTAATTAAAAAACTAGCAAAAAAATCATGAAGAGGTGGAATATGAAAGTAGCAATTGGTTCTGATCACGGTGGAATGAATATTAAAGAAGAAATTAAAGACTATATGAAGTCAAAAGATATTGACTTTATTGATGTTGGTTGTACTTGCAATGATTCGGTCGATTATCCGGATTATGCTCTTCCGGTCGCTGATAAAGTCGCAACAGGAGAAGTGGACCGTGGAATTCTCATTTGTGGGACAGGCATAGGGATGTCCATTGCAGCAAATAAAGTAAAGGGAATTCGTTGTGCATTAGTACATGATCTTTTTAGTGCAAAAGCTACAAGGGAGCACAACGACAGCAATGTATTAGCCATGGGAGAAAGAGTGATTGGTCCAGGATTGGCAAGAGAAATTGCAAAAGTGTGGTTAGAAACAGAATACGAAGGTGGTCGGCACCAAAATCGCCTAGATAAAATTTCGTCAATCGAAAATCGCTAATTATTGTAACGTCAGTAGGAATAACCACTATTCAAACTGGCGTTTCGTTCATTTAAACTTGGAGGTAAAGAATGGATCCAATTAAAAGCCAGTTATTAGAAGCGTTAACAGATTTACATCAGCATAAGCCATTAACAGGGAAAGATATTTTGGTGATTGGAACGAGTACAAGTGAAGTCTTAGGAAAGAATATAGGAACAGCAGGAACAGAAGAAGTAGCAAAGCTTTTATTTGATACATTTCTAGATTTTCAAAAAAGGACAAATATGCAATTAGCGTTCCAATGTTGTGAACACTTAAATAGGGCAATCGTTGTCAGTGGTGAGGTAGCCGATCGTCTAAATCTAGAAGTGGTTTCAGTCGTCCCCGTAGCGAAAGCAGGAGGTTCAATGGCGGCATATGCCTACAAACATTTAAAGGATCCTGTCGTTGTGGAATTTATTAAAGCAGACGCTGGAATTGATATTGGTCATACATTAATTGGGATGCACTTAAAACATGTAGCCGTTCCAGTTAGAAGCAAAGTGAAAAAGATAGGGAATGCATATGTGACGTTAGCGATTACTAGGCCAAAACTTATAGGTGGCGCTAGAGCTGTTTACGAAACCGGCCAAGAAATGGAAAGTTGCAAGTAAGTTTTGTTACACTAAATTCTAAAAATTTAGTCTTTTATAGTTTTTCATGGTAAACTATAAAATATTATGTAGCTTGTAAAAGGAGAGGATAAGAGTATGGAAAACCTTAAGCAACAAGATAAAGTGGTTTATGACGCTATTCAAGATGAATTATTACGACAAAGAAATAAGATTGAGTTAATCGCTTCTGAAAACTTTGTAACGGAAGCTGTGATGGAGGCGCAAGGTTCGGTTCTTACAAATAAGTATGCTGAAGGCTATCCGGGTAGACGTTATTATGGTGGTTGTGAACATGTGGACGTCGTCGAGGATATTGCGAGAGACAGAGCAAAACAAATTTTTGGTGCTGAACACGTAAATGTACAACCACACTCAGGTGCACAGGCCAATATGGCTGTTTACTTTACGATTTTAGAGCATGGCGATACGGTTTTAGGGATGAATTTATCTCATGGAGGCCATTTAACACACGGTAGTCCTGTAAACTTTAGTGGCGTACAGTATAACTTTATTGAATACGGAGTAGAGAAAGAGACACAATTAATTGACTATGAGGATGTTTTAGCAAAAGCAAGGGCACATAAACCGAAGTTGATTGTTGCGGGGGCAAGTGCATATCCACGTGCCATTGATTTCGAAAAGTTCCGTGAAATCGCTGATGAAGTAGGCGCATATTTCATGGTTGATATGGCACATATCGCAGGCTTAGTTGCTGCAGGCGTACATAGTAATCCTGTTCCGTTCGCAGACTTCGTCACAACGACCACACACAAAACGTTAAGAGGACCTAGAGGTGGGATGATTCTTTGTAAAGAAGAGTTTGCCAAAAAAATTGACAAGTCCATCTTTCCCGGTATCCAAGGTGGTCCATTAATGCACGTGATTGCAGCTAAAGCTGTTGCTTTAGGAGAAGTTTTAAGAGAAGACTTCAAAGAGTATGGTGAAAAAGTTGTAAAGAATGCCGCGCGTCTAGCAGGAAAACTGTCAGCAGAAGGAATTAAACTCGTTTCAGGCGGTACGGATAATCACTTAGTATTACTAGACTTAACAAGCTTAGGTTTGACAGGTAAAGTTGCAGAAAAAGCGTTAGACGATGTGGGCGTCACAACGAATAAAAACACAATTCCTTTTGACCCAGAAAGTCCTTTCGTGACAAGTGGTATTAGAATTGGTACTGCTGCCGTTACCTCAAGAGGTTATGGGCTAGAAGATATGGATGAGATTGCTTCAATAATTGCTTTAACATTAAAAAATGTGGAAGATGAAGCAAAGTTAAAAGAAGCACAAGAACGAGTAACAGCTTTATCAAGTAAGTACGCGTTATATCCTAACAGATAGACAAGAGCCTAAATCTGTGATTTTATCACGATTTAGGCTTTTTTTGTCTTTTATTGTTTAAACGTGCTTGATGTTCTTAAAGATTTTATGTAAAATCGTCAAGGAGTAAAAAAAATAGAACGTGATAGGAGCGACGAACAATGAGTAAAGTATTTGTTTTTGATCATCCACTAATTCAGCATAAGTTAACGTACATAAGGGACAAGCAAACAGGGACGAAGGAATTTCGAGAGTTAGTTGACGAAGTAGCAGCTTTAATGGCTTTTGAAATCACCAGAGATTTACCACTACAAGAGGTAACTGTTGAAACACCAGTGGGTCCTGCCAAATCAAAAACAATTGCAGGTAAGAAATTAGGTCTAGTTCCTATCCTTAGAGCTGGGTTAGGGATGGTTGATGGGATACTAAAATTAATCCCCGCAGCGAAAGTTGGTCATGTGGGCCTTTATCGAGATCCAGAAACATTACAACCGGTAGAGTACTATGTAAAGTTACCGACAGATGTGAATGAGCGTGAGTTCATCGTCATCGACCCTATGTTAGCAACAGGAGGATCTGCAGCAGAAGCAATTCACAGTTTGAAAAAACGTGGCGCAGAAAACATTAAATTAATGTGTTTAATTGCTGCACCTGAGGGAGTAGAAGTAGTAAAAAATGAGCATCCAGATGTTGATATTTATCTAGCGGCAATGGATGAAAAGTTAAATGAAAAAGGCTATATCGTTCCAGGATTAGGGGACGCAGGCGACCGTCTTTTCGGAACTAAATAATTTAGACAAAAACTCAGCCTTAAGTAGCTGAGTTTTTCTTAATGGTTAAGATAATCGGATTTTTAATCTCAACTTTCGTAGCAGTCGGTAACCAAGCCTTGAGATAACTAGTCTCTAGGTGCGAAAGTTGAGTGACAAATTATAAAGGCGTTTCAAGACGTTTCGCCTAAATTGCGTAAGTTATATTCGCGACGAGTAATCCGATAGACGAGAACTTTCGTTTTTTTACTTTCGACTTCTGATGCTTGCACCTTTGTTTCGTATTTTTTTCCTAGATTGTGGAACGATAACAGGAAAATAAATCGTCGGAAGGGGAATGCAACTTGACGAGAAAAATAGTAAAAAGTGTAGCAAGTGTGTTTTTGTTTATTCAGTTGGTAACTCCTTCTATTGCTGAAGCTGCTATATTTCCCAATCGACCGCCACAAAGAATTCTAGAGCAAACAACAAAAGAAGTGGTTGTCATGGTCGAAGTAGCCGGAGATCGTGACCAAATTACTAAACAAGTTCAAATAGACATTCCAGAGGGAAAGATAAGAAAAGAGTTTAATCAATTATTTAATGGGTTCTCGTTTCAACTACCTCAAAATAAAATCGATCAGTTAATGGACGTAGAAGGAATAAAAAGAGTAGACCCAAATCATTTGTATAGTGTAACGTTGGATGAAAGTGTCCCGTTTATTGGAGCCAATGATATTCGGTCAAAATTAGACCGTGATGGAAAGCGACTAACAGGTAACGGGATCAAAATAGCCGTCATTGATACGGGTGTAGATTACCAGCATCCTGATTTAAAAGACAATGTAAAAGGTGGCTTTGATGTTGTTGATCAAGATGACGACCCAATGGAAACACTTGAAGGATTAAAAACGATTCATGGTACCCACGTAGCAGGAATTATTGCTGCAAATGGAAAGATAAAAGGGGTTGCTCCTGAGGCTGAAATTTATGCTTATCGCGCCCTAGGTCCGGGTGGTAAGGGGACGACAGAACAAGTCATCGAAGCAATCGAAAAAGCAGTTGAAGATGGAGTCGATATTATAAATCTGTCGTTAGGCAATACAGTAAATGGACCGGACTGGCCTACAAGTATCGCACTCGATAAAGCCGTGGAAAAGGGCATTGTGGCCGTCACCTCAAATGGAAATAGTGGGCCGAGCATGTGGACAGTAGGGTCACCAGGCACTTCCACAAAGGCCATTTCTGTCGGTGCATCAACCCCGCCACTTCATGTGCCCTATTTAACAATCGTCGGATCAAAAAGAGAAATTCCTCTTCAACTAATGGCCGGATCAAGTCCTTGGAAATTGAAAAAAGATATAGAGCTCATTGACTGTGGTTTTGGTATGGAAGAAGAGATGAGTGATACCGTAAAAAATAAAGTGGCGCTTATTAAGCGTGGGATTATTCCTTTTAGTGAAAAGGTGCGAATAGCAAAGCAGGCAGGGGCAAAGGCAGTTGTTATTTATAATAATCTACCCGGTCATTTCGTTGGTGGCCTTGAACAGGGATTCGACCTTCCTGTCGTATCTATATCAGGAGAAGATGGTCATTGGCTAAAGAGTGAGATCCAAAACAGCAAGTATGCACGTACCATTTATAGAAAAGAAGAAGACCAGATTGCCTCATTCAGTTCCAGAGGTCCAGTAACGCACACTTGGGAAATAAAACCAGATGTTGTCGCTCCCGGCGTTGCAATAGATAGTACAATTCCAAAAGGGTATTTAGGGTTAAACGGGACAAGCATGTCTGCTCCACACGTTGCCGGTGCCGCCGCATTGATTAAACAAGCACATCCAGACTGGACGCCTGAGCAGATTAAGGCAGCAATTATGAACACCGCTAAGTCAATTACATCAAAAGACGGTAAACCATATTCTCCACATGAACAAGGAACGGGACGAATCCAGATTGAAAAAGCAGTGAACACAGATACACTCGTCTACCCAGGTACAATAAGTTTTGGTAATTGGAACCGAGAACAATCGAGGAACACAAGGGAGATCGAGCTAACAATCAAAAATACATCAAATAAAGCAAAGGTATATCATGTAAAACCACCCTTTGAGCTAGCTGATGGTGTTCAGTGGAAGGTTCCCTATGCAACGATTGTTAAAGCGAATGAAGAGAAAAAAGTGCCAGTAACAATAGATATTGCACCACATATCCTTAGTTCTGGAATACACTATGGTGATTTTATCATCGAGGGTGGGAAAGAAGACATTAGGGTTCCTTATATGTTTTTTATTGAAGAACCGAATTATCCTAGATTAATGGCGTTTAATTTTGACTATGGCGACGGTCAAGGTGAGTACCGTTATGAAGTATATTTACCTGGTGGTGCAGAAGAAGTAGGAATTACGTTATATGACCCGGACACCTTTCAATTTATTTCTTATTTGGATGTAAAAGAGGATGTAGACCGTGGGATGTTAGAAGTAAATTTGCGTGACCTAGACATTAAAGATGGTTTATACAAAACATTGATCTACGCAAGAAAAGATGGAAAAGAAGATACGTTAGAAACGAAAATTTTTATTGGTGAAAAGAACGTTCTGAGAGAAAAAAATCAAAAGTTACAGTAAAGCTAAGTTGGAGAGCATCTCCAACTTTTTCTATTATCATTTTTATTCCGTGTTTCATCTATGTTACACTTAACGAAAAAATGGGAAAAGGAGAGAGATAAGTTGACTGAACACTTAGGACAACAAGCATTGCTAAACCTTTTTATACATATTCCTTTTTTAATCATCGTTTGGTGGGCACTTCAGTCTTTTCGATTTGAATTCTTCTTAAGTGAACCGAAAGGACCTCGTGCGAAAACGTTGATGATTCTCTTAACAGTTGCCATCGCACATTTAGTAAGTAGTTTTTTTATTAGTTATTTAAATTGGTCTCGAATGCTTAGATTTTTATTTTAACGTATGCAACAAAAAAGTTTGAATAAAAAGTTTGTCGGTATTTAACTACAACTTCCATGTATTTTCGTTCGCTAGTTGGCAAAAATGCTAATAAGAAAGTGTTTATTGTCGCGACGAAAAGGAGAGAGAAACATGGGGAAGAAGTGGTACAAGCATCTAATGCTATCAATTTTGGCCATCATGATTTTGTATAGTGCGATTGGAGAAGTAACGAATGCTACAACGGTTGATGAGCCAACAGCTGAATTATATCAGCTTGCAAATACTTTAGAAGATCAAAACGTTGAGCTAGACGGTTGGCGTTTGTATACAAGAAGCCAACTAAATAGTAGTGAAAATTTCAATGATACGAACCTAGAGGTTAGGAAAATAATAGAGAAAACCCCTTCCTTTCATTGGAATACATCAAGTGATACTAATGTGTACACAGGAAAGCTTGAACACACCTTCATGACGGAAACGATCACAGTCATCATTACCCCCCACAAACATGAGTATATGACCTATTTGATTTACGAAGTGAATGGCGATGCCTCTCCAATGCTTTCATCTGAGATGATTAATGAGGAAGTCAAAAATAGGCTATCCGACTTATTTCGAAAAGATACCAAAATTTTCACTGGTGTTACAGGAATCATCCATGATAAACTTAATTTTGGTTTGAGTGTAAAGGCCGAAGAACTTTTAAAAAAATTTTCTGCAACTAAGGTAGAAGAGCTAAATGAAGAAACGTTCATTTCCCTTTCTGCATACACTGAATTGTGGGATACGTATATTATAACGAATCAAAAGAAAATGAATTTACAAGTGGCGTTAAGAAATACTGGAATGGGCGGTGAAACAACCATTACAATAGGAACGCCGATAATTACGGTTGAATACTAATATAGAAACTGGACGTCGGAGGGGAATACGTTGGAAAAAATTATTGTCCGAGGTGGTAGGCAATTAACCGGTTCAGTAAAGGTAGAAGGCGCTAAAAACGCTGTGTTGCCTGTCATCGCTGCATCGATATTAGGAAGTGAAGAAAAGAGCTATATCTATAATGTTCCAGCTCTTGCTGATGTATACACAATTAATGAAGTACTACGTAACTTAAACATTGATGTTAAGTATGAAAATGGTGTTATTGAAGTAAATGCTAATAAGGTATTAAAAACTGAAGCTCCATTCGAGTATGTACGAAAAATGAGAGCATCGTTTTTAGTTATGGGCCCTTTACTTGCTCGCGTTGGTCATGCGAGAATCGCTTTGCCTGGGGGATGTGCGATTGGTTCTAGACCGATTGATCAACACTTAAAAGGGTTTGAAGCAATGGGTGCTGTTGTTGAAATAGGCAACGGATTTATTGATGCCAAAGTAAGTGGTCGATTAAAAGGAGCAAAAATTTATTTAGATTTCCCTAGTGTTGGAGCAACAGAGAATATTATGATGGCAGCGGTTCTTGCAGAAGGAAAAACAGTGATAGAGAATGTCGCAGAAGAGCCGGAAATCGTTTGTTTGGCAAATTATTTAAATGCAATGGGTGCAAAAATTAAAGGTGCGGGAACAGGCACCATCCGAGTTGAAGGTGTTAAAAAACTAATCGGTTGCAACCATACAATCATTCCAGACCGGATTGAAGCAGGTACCTTTATGGTGGCCGCTGCGATTACTGGCGGGAATGTATTAGTTGAAGGTGCTGTTGCTGAACACTTGCGCCCATTAATTGCTAAAATGGAAGAAATGGGAGTTACCATTGTAGAAGAAGAGCAAGGAATTCGTGTCATTGGTCCTGATCAATTAAAACCAATTGATATTAAAACAATGCCACATCCAGGATTTCCAACAGACATGCAAGCACAAATGATGTCCTTGCTATTAAGAGCTGATGGAACGAGTGTGATTACAGAAACTGTGTTTGAAAATCGGTTTATGCACGTCGAAGAATTTAGACGCATGAACAGTAATATTAAGATTGAAGGAAGAACGGCCATCATTACTGGCCCAACGAAGCTACAAGGAGCAGAAGTAGCAGCTACAGATTTAAGAGCGGGTGCAGCACTTATTTTAGCTGGTTTAGTGGCAGATGGTTATACTCGAGTGGTTGAGTTGAAGCATATTGATCGCGGTTATGTAGATTTTGCTGGAAAGTTAAAATCATTAGGCGCGGAAATAGAAAGAGTATATGAAGTAAGTCGTGACCAATTAGAAAATCTAGAAGCGCCATCACCTTTAAAAATGAACCCATATTTAGCATAACAAAAACAACCTCAGACAGAAATGTTTGGGGTTATTTTTATTTTTGTAAAGTCGCTCGCGGGCACTTCGGTCCGTCACTGGAGGCCAAATGTGCTTCTGCTTGCCGGCCCTCCAGTGAAGTGACTGCCCCGAAATCCTTCTTTGCAGACTTTGCGACGAGTAATCGCAGGAGCACGTCGCAAAGTGAGCAAGACGCTTGCACATTTCTAATATTTTAGGTCTTTTTTGAGACAAGCAGCATAAAATGGACAGAGAAAACAGAATAGAAAAAGCATCGACCAACCAAACACAGCACAAATCTTAGATGGAGGAGTCAATAATGAAACCATTCGTAATTGTCGGAGTAATTCTATGCAGCGTAATCCTAATCATTCCAACGATGCTTGTTTTAATGTTTCAAAGTAGTGCAGCTGTCGAAATTGAAATGGACGTCATTTCTGTTGAAAAAAAAGAAGTCAGCAAAATAAGAGAGCCAGAAAATTTATCCGTCCCCGTTTTTCGGACAAAAACAAGTGAAGTAGAAAACGTGTTTTTTGAAGACTATATTATTGGGGTTGTCGCCTCGGAGATGCCCGCAAGTTTCGCACTGGAAGCGTTAAAGGCACAAGCACTTGTAGCTAGAACCTATATTATTCACCACATCTTAAACCCAGTAGAAGCCCCTAAAGAGGGAATTGTCGAAGATACTGTTACACACCAAGTTTTTCATAATGAACAGGAATTAAGAGCGCTTTGGGGTAGTGATTATGATTGGAAAATAAAAAAAATAACAGAAGCGGTGCAGGCAACTAGAGGACAGGTTATTACATATGATGGGAAACCAATTAGTGCATCGTTCTTTTCAACAAGCAACGGATATACGGAAAATTCCGAGGACTATTGGATTAGTAAACTTCCCTATTTGAGAAGTGTTGAAAGTCCGTGGGACACCGTTTCACCTAGGTTTGAAGATGAGAAAATCATAAGTGTAACCGAGTTTGAAGCGTCTTTGGGTGTAAAGTTAGGACCGAATGAGGTTGGTGAAATTATAGCCCGAACAGAAGGGGGAAGAGTCGCTTCTGTGAACGTCGGCGGGAAAACTTTCAGAGGTAGAGACATTAGAGATAAGTTAACTTTGTCTTCAAGTGATTTCACATGGAAACGAAATGGAAACTCTATTACGATCCAAACGAAAGGTTGGGGTCATGGTGTCGGCATGAGCCAGTACGGTGCAAATGGGATGGCTCTTGAAGGAAAAACCTACGATAAAATTATCAAGCATTTTTATCAAGGTGTGGAAATTTCGCCGATTGATTCTTATATAAGTCATATTAATACCGTAAGTGAGCCCTCGAGTTAAGAGGGTTTTTCGGTTTTGAAACTTTTTTTAAAACAAATGAATAAAATGGTTGGTTTTGTCGAAAAATAATTTATAAAACATTTTTTAAATTGTGTATATAATTCTATTAATTTGATCAGACTGATTGCTGAGGTGATGATCAAATGAAAGAAGAAAATCAATCTTCTAAATTAACAAAAATGAAGGCAAACCTTCAAAAAGTGTTAAAAAAACGGTGGGTTTTACCTGCAGTTTATCTCGGTTTAGTTGCAGTAGTTTTAACAACGGTTATTTGGCTCCAAGGTGTTCCTAATTTAGTACTTGAGGATGAAGGGCCGATTGATCGACCAGAAAGCAATGTCACTGAGCCAAACCATCAAGAAGCAGTTCCGGTTGCAGTTGTACAAGAGCAATTTCAAATGCCAGTAACAAGTCAAGATGACGTACAAGTAGTTGGATACTTTTTCGATGTAAACGCACCAAGGGAAGAACAGCTAGCTGCTCTCGTTCAATATGATAATAATTGGTTTGAAAGTAAGGGTATTGACCTAGCATTAGAGAGCGGAGAAAGTTTTGAAGTTGTAGCTGCGCTTAGTGGTACGGTTATCAAATCAGAAAAAGATGCTTTAGTTGGAAACACCGTTCGTATTGAACATGAAAACAATTTAGTAACAGTCTACCAAAGCTTAGAAGGGGTTGTCGTAAAAGAAGGACAATCCATCAAACAAGGGGAAAGGGTTGGTAAAGCTGGCCGGAATCTTTATAACCAAGACGCTGGCGTACACGTACATTTCCAAGTACATCAAGACCAAGTACCCGTTAATCCAATGAATTTTATTGATGCACAAGCTGAAGAAAGAAATGCAGAAGAGCAAGAACGATTTAACAATCAACTTGCGCAATAATTGCAAAGTTGGGCCCAGCCTCTACCCTATTTAGGGTAGAGGTTTTTTGTGTAATGAAGATTTTGTTGCGGTCGAAAGTCATGACCGCTGCTGGGCAGCCTTCGAGTGAAGCCACTACGTCGATTGACATCTTTGTAGCTTTGCGATGACCAAGTGGGGCGCATGCGCTTTGATTCTAGATCCAAGACGTACGCGTTTCATCATTTAAATCGCTACTTACGATGAATTCCTCAATGATTTTTTACACTTTTTTTCAGATTTAGCCTGTCTTATAAACCTTTTGTGCATATAAACCAGTCTACGTTAATAAAATGGTACAAATTAGTAAATAAAGGAGGGTATTAAAGGATTTGAGCGCCGCAGAAAAAAGTTCATCCCTACATAGGAAGATGGGTTTTAAAAGGAATGATCTGCTGTTCAACTTTTGGTACCGAAGATATTAGGGAGGCGAGAGGTGTGCACGATTACATCAAAGAACGAACAATCAAGATTGGCAGGTACATCGTCGAAACAAAGAAAACAGTTCGAACTATCGCAAAAGAATTTGGGGTATCAAAAAGTACAGTTCACAAAGACTTAACAGAACGATTGCCTGAAATTAATCAAGAGCTTGCAAGTGAGGTAAAGAATATCCTTGAGTATCACAAATCCATTCGTCATTTACGTGGAGGAGAAGCAACAAAAGTGAAATATCAGAAGACAACAGACTGTTCCAAGAAAAAAGTAGCAAAAATCAACATGAATTGACAAAAAAATCATCCCTGAATTTCCAAAATGTGATAATATTAAAATAATGGACATAACTAGGGAATACTGAACAACCTAGTTTTTTTATCAGAAAGTTACTTTTTTGAATTT
>CAZIRM010000009.1:0-26260 GCA_964541705.1 uncultured Bacillaceae bacterium
CATTGGTGCCAGCTTAACTTTGCAAACTTAGGTTGAATTTTAAGAAAAAAAAAAACGCCCGACGTGCCGTGGTATCTCTAGTTTTGAACCTGCTCTCGCAGGTGGGTGTTCTGTTCAGATCGTTGTACTTCCTCTCATGAAGGCCTGCACGCTAAACTGAAACGTCAAACTCCCTTATTAAAAATGTTGGCTCAAAACATATAGAATTCCACGAACACTTCAGGACGTTTATTTGTATTTTAATTTTAACATAATGTATTTGAAGTTTCAAATAAGACTGCTTGGTTTTTTTCTCCTGTTACGCCCTTATTTCTCAACATTGGGAACGCTTCAACAGGTAAATCTTTAAAGGAGGATAGTGGACATAAACCATTCAATTCCACTGCAAATCCAACTACATTGTTTAGTGTTTCAACCTTGTGCAAAAGTTTTATTTGATTCTGATTGAAGTGGCTTAATAAAAGTTCTATATCATCTTTATTTCCTATTAAGACAGCGTAATTTTCATCAATAGTAGAAACCTCTTTATTGCCTTTAATTAACTTCTTCTTTTTGGAAAACAAGTGAAAAAGATAATCTTCAATCATACTAGTTGCTGTTGGTTTTTTTCCTGCGCCTGGACCTGAAGCTAAATATTCCCCGAGCCAATCACTTTCTATTTGAACTCCATTATTTACATCAGTAATCGCAGCTAACACATGGTCATTCACCACAAAACAGGGACTAACATATCCATTCATTTTCACACCGTCAAAACTAGCATCTGCAATATATTTCAATTTACAGTTTAATTTTTTTGCTATTGAAAAATGTGATTGATTTAGATGCGTCATTCCTCGTCTCTCAAATTGTTTAAACGTTGGCCAAAAACCAAAACAGAGACGTGATAATATCTGTACTTTATAAAGTGCATCATAACCCTCGATATCATTTGTAGGATCTGCTTCGGCATAACCTAATCGTTGAGCCTCTGCTAATACTTCACTTAACTCCCGCTCTCCGTCTTCTAAATGTGTTAGTATATAATTTGTTGTGCCATTCAAAATACCTGTTACTCGCTTTATTTCGGTCCAATGAAGTTGACCCTTTAATACATTTACAATCGGAACTCCTCCTGCTACAGCAGCCTCATATCCGATAAACGTATTGTTTTGTTCGGCCATTTGTTCAATGGTTTCCCCGTGCTTCGCAATTAATTCTTTATTGGCAGTGATGACAGGAATGGACCAACTCAAGCACTGCTTAATATAGTCCAGTGCGGGTTGTACTCCGCCAATTGCTTCAAAGACAACATCAAAGTGGTGATTAAAAAAATCCTCTATATCATCTGTAATTAATAAATCTAGATTATGCTTCGTTTTATCTTTTACAAGTATTTTCTCAAAAATAATCTCATCTTGAACGATTTCCTTTAATCTCTCCTTCGTTCTTATGATTCCCTCATAAACCCCTTTATTAACTGTCCCAAACCCGATTAAGCCAATTTTAAGCATTTCTGTTCCCCCTCTTCGTCTTATTAAAAGCACATGGCGCCCTCCTATCGGCTAAATGCTCCTGCGATTACTCGTCGCACAGTAAAGATTTGCTCCTGCGATTACTCGTCGCACAGTAAAGATTTGCTCCTGCGATTACTCGTCGCACAGCAACAGAGATGTCAATCAATAAACTTTAATGAAGCAATTTAGAGAACCGCCTTGAAGCTATTTTTTTTCCAATAAAAAACCTTTCTCATCATGATAAGAAAGGTTTTAAACTTTAACTTATCTTCCAGAGTATTACTCTGCTGAATTTAGCACCTTGTCTATAAACAGGTTGCCGGGTTTCATCGGGCCAGTCCCTCCACCACTCTTGATAAGCGATATTTAATTGTAAGTAAAAATACTATATCATCTTCTTTTCTTTCGCGCAACGAAATTTATTAAAAAATTTAAATATTCTTTATTATATTTCATCAATCAGTCTTCCTAAATTGGATTTGTTTGCAATTCTGTGAGTGACTCACACTTCTATTTTTTGCTCTTCCTTTTCAACCACGGACAAGTTAAGTTCTGCTAATTGAGCTTTGCTTACTTCACCTGGTGCATTCGTCAATAAACAACTTGCACTAGCGGTTTTAGGAAATGCAATGGTATCTCTTAAGTTAGATCTCCCTGCCAAAATCATCACTAGACGATCTAAGCCAAGAGCAATTCCACCGTGTGGAGGAGTACCGTACTCAAAAGCATTCATTAAGAAACCAAACTGTTCCTTGGCTTCTTCCTCAGAGAAACCTAATGCACGAAACATGTTTTCTTGAAGTTCACGTTCGTAAATTCTTTGTGATCCTCCACCTAGTTCGTAGCCATTTAGAACAAGGTCATACGCATCTGCTTTCACTTTTTCAGGTGCGGTTGTTAATAATTCTACGTCAGCTTTAACTGGTCTAGTGAACGGATGGTGTTCCGCAACATAACGTTTTGCTTCCTCATCATAAGATAATAGTGGGAATTCTGTGACCCATAGGAAGTTAAACTTCGAAGTATCAATTAAATCAAGCTCTTTTCCTAATTTTAAACGGAGTGCTCCTAAGCTTTCAAATACCACTTTTTTGGTATCTGCTCCAAAGAATAACAGGTCCCCAACCTCTGCATTCATTGCTTTCATTATTGCTTTTTGTTCTTCTTCACTTAAAAACTTTACAATCGGTCCTTTTAATCCATCTTCTTCTACTTTTAACCACGCAAGACCTTTTGCCCCATATATTGCAACAAATTTTCCTAGGTCATCGATTTCTTTACGCGAGTATTTAAGGCTTAATCCTTTTGCATTCAGACCTTTAACAATTCCACCGTTTTTAATGGCATTTGTAAATACCTTAAATCCACAGTTCTCAACGATTGGTGAAAGTTCTACTAACTCCATCTCAAAACGAGTGTCAGGCTTATCCGAACCATATCGATTCATTGCTTCATCGTACGTTAACCTTTGAAATGGTGTTTGAATTTCAATTCCTTTAATTTTGGTCATGATTTTTGCCATCATTGTTTCCATCATCGATAGTAAGTCTTCTTTCTCAACAAACGATGTCTCAATATCGACTTGTGTGAATTCAGGCTGACGGTCAGCTCTTAAATCTTCATCTCTGAAACAACGTACCACTTGATAGTAACGCTCAAAACCTGACACCATTAATAACTGTTTGAAAATTTGTGGAGATTGAGGCAGAGCATAGAATTCTCCATGATGAACACGACTTGGAACTAAGTAATCACGTGCTCCTTCGGGTGTACTCTTTGTTAACATCGGCGTTTCAATTTCGTAAAATTGTTCTTCATCCAGGTAATTGCGGATTAATCTTGTTGTTTCATGACGTAATTTAAAAATTTCTTGCATTTCTGGACGTCTCAAGTCTAAATAACGATATTTTAGACGAATGTCTTCTGAAACGTTTGTGTCATCTTCAATTAAGAATGGTAATGCTTTTGATTTATTAAGAACTTCAATTTTATCGACATGGACTTCTACTTTCCCTGTTTGAATTTTAGGATTAATAGATTCTTTATCACGAAGTACAACTGTGCCCTTAACGTGTAAAACATACTCACTACGAACCCTTTCAGCAATCTCCAACGCTTGTTTTGAAACTTCAGGGTTAAAAACGATTTGAACAATTCCTGAACGATCGCGTAAATCAATAAATATTACTTGTCCCAAGTCACGACGAGTTTGTACCCATCCTTTTAACTCAACGTTTGAACCTGCTAATTGTTCTAATACTTCGCCACAATGATGCGTTCTTCCAATCACTTTTTTTCCTCCTCTTACCCTATAAATTTTCTATTAAAAATTGTTTTAGTTTATCCTTACTAATTTCCGTTTGTTCACCCGTTTTCAACTGTTTCATCACAACTGTGTTGTTTTGTAGTTCAGTCTCACCAATAATCGCTGCATAAGTAGCCTGATAACGATCTGCTGCTTTAAATTGTGCTTTCATTTTTTTGTCTAAATAGTCTTGTTCAACTGCAAACCCTGATTGCCTTAGTTCGTACAAATGTTTTGCTACTTCTCCCTTTGTCTCTTCTCCCATTCCAATTACAAAACAATCGATCTTCTCTACAACCGGTAAATCAATTCCCTGTACCTCTAAAGCCATTAGGAGTCTTTCAATACTCATTGCAAAACCAATCCCGGGTGTTTCGGGACCACCTAGATCTTGAACTAGTCCGTTATATCTCCCACCACCTGTTAGAGTTGTGATAGCGCCAAAACCTTCGCCCTCAATCATAATTTCAAAAGCAGTGTTGTTATAATAATCAAGACCTCGAACGAGTGTTGGATCGACAACATACTCGATACCCATCATGTCTAAATACGTTTGAACTTTATTAAAGTATTGTTTTGACTCTTCATTTAAATACTCTAGGATTGAAGGCGCTGTTTGGATCAACCCGTGGCCACGATCTTTTTTGCAATCTAAAATACGTAGTGGATTCTTTTCAAGTCGCTTTTGACAATCCGAGCAAAACTCATCAATGTTAGGTGAAAAATGGTTGATGAGTGCTTGTCGGTGGGCTTCTCTGCTTTGTGAATCACCAAGACTGTTTATCACTAGTTTTAAATGTTTTAATCCAAAACTATAGTAAAAACTCATCGCTAGCGCAATGACTTCTGCATCTATTGCAGGGTCATAACTTCCAAGCGCTTCTACACCAAACTGAACAAATTGGCGCATTCTTCCTGACTGTGGGCGCTCATAACGAAACATCGGCCCTATGTAAAAAAGCTTTGTAGGTTGAGTAACGTTTCCATACATTTTATTCTCTACGTAAGAACGAGCAACTGATGCCGTCCCTTCAGGTCGTAACGTTAAGCTTCTTCCGCCTCGATCCTCAAATGTATACATTTCCTTTTGAACAATATCGGTGGTATCGCCAACACCTCTTTGGAATAACTCTGTCTGTTCAAACATTGGAGTTCTTATTTCCTTATAGTTATAGCAACGACAAAGCTCTCGAGCTACCTGTTCAACATATTGCCATAATTCAACCTTTCCAGGTAAAATATCTTGTGTCCCTCTTGGAATCTTAATATTCACAATTTCTCCTCCTTAGTAGATCGGTTTTATATTTTTAAACACAAAAAAACTCCCACCCCTGATATGATCAGGGACGAGAGTATCTCCCGTGGTGCCACCCTAATTGAAACTTTTATGTAAAAAAGTTCCCACTTAAAAACAGTTAACGCCTGCTTACGTCTTCTCCTACTAATGTTCAGAGAAAAACCTACGAAGTGTTCTTTCATTAAGTACATGTAGAAATGTTTACAGCCAAGACATTTCCTCTCTTACCATGCATAACCCTTAATTACTTTGCTCCATTATCGGTTATCTTATATTGTATACTATCATACGTACGAACGCTTTACTTGTCAATATTGTACTTTATTTTTTATTTAATTTCTAGACATTTTCTTTTTTAAGTCTTTTACATTCCTAAGAGAGATCCCATATTCTTCAGCTAGTTCATAGTTCGTTAATGCTTGTTCTTTTTGCATAAAATCATGAAAGTCTACACCAATTAGTTGGTTATGTCCATTCCCAGTTCGATCTTGATTACTTCCGGCTCTCATTTTTCACACATCCTTTGTTCTTTTCATTTAGGATGTCCAGATAAAAGAGAAAAAAACCACCTTAAATAAAGATGGTTAGAAGATTTATTTACTTTCAACGATGAGGGTGACAGGACCACTGTTAATAAGCTGTACATCCATCATTGCACCAAAAACTCCTGTTTCTACGCAAATTCCTTTTTGTCTAAGTCTGTTGTTAAATTCATCATACATTTTTTTAGCAATGTCAGGTTTGGCTGCATCCATGAAGTTCGGCCTTCTCCCTTTGCGACAATCACCATAAAGTGTAAATTGAGAAATAGATAGTATCTCTCCACCGACTTCTAGTAATGATAAGTTCATTTTTCCATCTTTGTCTTCAAACACACGTAGGTTTGCAATTTTCTCGGCGATAAACTCGACATCAGATAATGTGTCTTCGTGTGTAATTCCTACTAAAAGCATAAAACCGGCGGCGATTTTACCAACTACCTCACCATCTACCGTTACTGAAGCTTGTTTTGCTCTTTGAACAACTACTCTCATTTCAATCCTCCAACATTAATGCATAATACGGCGTACTGAATATATATCTGGAATACGCTTAATTCGATCGACCACTTTTTGTAAATGGTCAACATTATGAATGGATACGGTCATTAAGATCGTCGCCATTTTATTTTTATCTGACTTTCCAGAAACTGCGTTCATGTTTGTACGAGTCTCAGTGACAGCTTGCAATACCTCATTTAACAAACCACGACGATCATAGCCAGAAATTTCAATATCAACATTGTAGTTTTTTGATTCAGAGTAGTCACTTTCCCACTCAACTGAAAGTAACCGTTGTTTTGCATCATCAGTTTTTACATTTAAGCAATCTGAGCGATGAATCGATACGCCGCGTCCCTTAGTAATAAATCCGATAATTTCATCACCTGGCACTGGATTACAGCACTTAGATAGACGAATAAGTAAGTTGTCAATACCTCTTACTCTTACACCAATACTTGTTTTTTTCTTAGGTGTGTACTGCTTCATCTCAGACATAGCTTCGGCAAGTGTTTGTTCTTCTTGTTCTTGCCCACGTTTTTTACGAATTGATTCTGTTAATCTCGTTGCGATTTGTGCTGCTGTAATACCGTTATAGCCAACGGCTGCATACATATCTTCTTCACCAGAAAAATTGAATTTTTTAACAACTTTTTCTAGGTTTTCATCAGTTAATACTTCTTTTGGCTCAATATGATGCTTCCTAATTTCTTTTTCAACAAGCTCTTTGCCTTTCGCAACGTTTTCGTCGCGACGTTCTTTTTTAAACCACTGTCTGATTTTATTTCTTGCATGTGAACTTTGGGCAATTTTCACCCAGTCTTGGCTAGGCCCATAAGAATGCTTAGAAGTCATGACTTCGACAATGTCACCTGTTTTTAAACGATAATCAAGAGTAACCATTTTCCCATTAACTTTTGCACCGATACAACGATTACCAATCTCTGTATGGATTCGGTAAGCAAAATCTAACGGAACAGAGCCTTTTGGCAACTCAATAACGTCTCCTTTAGGTGTAAAGACAAAAACCGTATCAGAAAAGAGGTCTATCTTAAGTGACTCCATAAATTCTTGGGCATCGTTTGCATCATTTTGCCACTCTAAAATTTCTCTAAACCAAGTCAGTTTTTGTTCCATTGATTGCTTCTGCTCTACCACTTTTTTTCCTTCTTTATAAGCCCAGTGAGCTGCAACACCAAACTCGGCAATTTTATGCATTTCTTCTGATCGTATCTGAACTTCTAATGGGTCACCTTTAGGCCCAATGACAGTTGTATGAAGAGATTGGTACATATTCGCTTTTGGCATCGCAATGTAATCTTTAAACCTTCCAGGCATGGGCTTCCAACACGTGTGAATAACCCCTAAAACTGCATAGCAATCTTTAATATTCTCAACGATTATTCTTACGGCAAGTAAGTCGTAAATTTCATTAAACTGTTTATTTTGCAACGCCATTTTTCGATAAATACTGTAAATATGTTTCGCTCTACCGTGGATTTCAGCCTTAACTCCTACCTCTTCAAGGCGCTCATTTATCTTCACCAATACTTCATCTATATATTGCTCACGTTCTGCACGTTTCTTCTTCATTAAATTGACAATTCGATAGTATTGTTGAGGATTTAAGTACCTTAATGCCGTATCTTCTAACTCCCATTTAATTGTAGAAATCCCTAGACGATGAGCTAAAGGTGCAAATATCTCTAGTGTTTCGTTAGCGATCCTTCTCTGCTTTTCCGTCGGAAGATGCTTCAACGTCCGCATATTATGAAGTCGATCCGCTAACTTTATTAAAATTACACGGATATCTTTTGCCATCGCAACAAACATTTTTCTATGATTTTCAGCTTGTTGCTCCTCATGAGATTTATATTTAATTTTTCCGAGTTTCGTAACACCCTCGACAAGCATTGCAACTTCTTTATTAAACTCTTTTTCCAACTGATCAAACGTTACGTCCGTATCTTCTACAACATCATGCAAAAAAGCAGCGGCAATTGTATCGGGATCCATTTCTAAATCAACCAAAATTTCAGCAACTTGGATTGGATGAAGGATATATGGTTCTCCGGACTTTCGAAACTGATGTCCATGAGCTTTTTCTGCAAATTCAAACGCTTGAGTTATAAATTGAATATCTTTTTCTAAAAGATATGAGTTCGCTTTTTCAATTAGATGTTTGATCAATGGTATCACCCTGTACTTATATATTTCTTCTATTATCTTTAAGATTCCGACACATGTAAAGAGGAAACTAAAATTATTCTATATTTAAACTGATTTTCGTTAATTAGAATGATTGCATTATCACTTTTTATTGCACTTGACCCTATACTGTCTAGGCGGATCTATAAACAAAGAGTGCTCTCATGACCGGAGCACCCTTCCCTATCCTCACTCGTAAGATGTAAGTGAAAAAATATCATATTGACTAAGTTTTTCACGACCTTCTAAGTATGTTAATTCAATCATAAAGGCAATTCCAGCAACGACCCCACCTAACTTTTCTACCATTTCAATCGTTGCATTAATTGTTCCACCTGTTGCTAGTAAATCATCTGCAATTAAAACTCTTTGGCCTGGTTTAATCCCATCTTTGTGTAAAGTTAAAGAATCGTTGCCATACTCTAAACCATAGTCAACACTAATGACTTCTCGTGGTAGTTTTCCTGCTTTACGTACAGGAACAAACCCTACTCCTAGAGCGTAAGCAATTGGGCATCCAACAACAAATCCACGTGCTTCCGGGCCGACAACAATGTCAATTTCTTTTTCTTTAGCGAAATTAGACATTTCATCAATCGCCTTTTTGTATACTTCACCATTTTGCATTAATGTTGTGATGTCTTTAAAACGAATACCCTCTTTCGGATAGTCTGGCACAACTGTAATATACTGTTTGAAATCCATGTTTGTTACTTCCTCCTAATTTTCACTCGCTATAATATTAATATTACCTTTGTTAGACGAGAAGATGATTGTTTTCTCTAAATTCTATCGTTAAACTAAAGAAAAATATTTTTCAAACCACTCTTTTAAAGTGTGATAAGAAGAATAAAACAGATCATTTTCAAGCTTTGCTTGCTCTTGTTTTCTTCTATACGTCTTTGATTCACTTAATTCCCTTTTGACAGGATTTGTAGATAGAATAATAATTCCATTGTTTATTGTAACAAATTCCAACTCAAAAAACACCTGTGTCATAAAATCTATTGTATATTTTGACCACCCTTTATGTTTCGCTAGGGCATTACCATGCTTTTGTATGTCAAATTGCTTCTTTTGCGCTAAAAAACTGAAATACCACTTGAAATGTTCTCGAGCAGGGATGGTTGTAAAGAAATGTTCTTCGTGTTGGTAAAAAACAGTATAGATTCTTTCTGGCAATTCTGTTTCTTTCAATAAAAACTTGATTTGTTTTTTTTCATAAGGCATGTCCAAAAAGAATACGAAGCGACCAGAAAGATTAACGGTAGTTGTTGTTTCATTTACATGAAAAAGTGGCAATTGTTTGTCTAGCTGCAATGAATCAATCGTTTTTTCATTAAAGTAAACAAAACACAATTTCTCTTTTGGTAACCCCTCAATTTTGTTCGCTATATTTTTAGCGCCACGCCAGTCGAATAATTGCCACTCATCAACAGCAATATCTTCGACCATTAACTGGGGCTTCGTATGTCCATTCCATTCATTAATCGCTAATGTTCCAACAATGGAGATCTTAGATGCCATAGAGATATGATCACATACGCTTCCAAAATGAAAACCAATACAGTCTAGTGAGTGACTCTCTTGTTGCACTACCATTTTTAAATGATTTTCACTACTACCAATTCGTTTCATTTGAGTTAATCCAACCCGATCTAGTAGTATCTTCGGTGCGGGGTTACTAACACCGTAGGGTGCTAACATTTCTAATTCTTCTATCACTGAGAGATTTACCTCTTTTAATGAAACAGGTAAGTCAACTTTTGTTAAAGGGATATAATCGTCATCTGTTAACACCTGAGTAGCTTGCTTATTAAGCCTCGACCTGAGCACATCAACATCTTCAACGTTCATTGTTAATCCTGCGGCCATCGGATGCCCACCAAAGTGTGGTAAGATATCTCTGCTCTCTGATAAATTCTCAAACATATCAAACCCTTCAATGCTTCTAGCAGAGCCTTTCGCTATTCCTTTTTCTTTGTTTATACTTAATACGATCGTGGGTCGATAATACTTTTCTACTAGCCTCGATGCAACAATTCCGATTACGCCAGGGTTCCAACCTTCTTTTGCTACAATTAATACTTTATGTTCATTCGATCGATAGTTTGTTTCAACAATATCAATAGCCTCACTCGCGATCTCATTTACAATCGATTGTCTTGTTTTATTGACTTCATCAATTTCGGCAGCCAATGGTTCTGCTTCTTCAATCGTTTTACTTAATAACAATTGCACAGCCGGTTTTGCAGATCCGAGTCTACCAGCTGCATTAATTCTAGGACCAATACCAAAACCAACGTGTTCTGCATTTAGTTTATCATCTGCAAAACGACACACTTTCTTCAATGCAATCAATCCCGGCTTGTCGGTTTTTTCCAGCGCGTCAATACCTTTTTTTGCAATTAATCTGTTTTCATCAGTAAGTGGAACTAAATCAGCAATAGTACCGATTACGGCCACATCTAATAAATCAAGTGGAGGTTCTCCAAGTAATGCGTGAGCAAGTTTAAAGGCAACGCCCACTCCTGCTAAACCTTTGAAGGGGTATGAACAATCTGCCTGCTTTGGATTCACAATACAATACGCATCCGGCAAGACTGGTGGTGGTTCATGATGATCAGTAATAATAAAATCTAAACCTAGTTCCTTTGCCACGCTTGCTTCGTGCACGGCTGAGACCCCAGTGTCAACCGTTATCACTAGATCAAACCCCTGTTCTTTTGCCTTTCTAAGAGCAGGTTCATTAGGTCCATATCCCTCAGTGAAACGATTAGGAATATAATAATCATAATTTGCCTTTAACTTCGTCAGAGTATAACAAAGGACAGTTGTACTACTTACACCATCAGCATCGTAATCACCAAAGATAAGTATTTTCTCATTGGCTTCGATTGCTTGAAGAATTCTAGCAACAGCAAGATCCATATCCTTCATTAGAAACGGATCGTGAAATCCCATTTTTTCGATATATAAAAAATTCCTTGCTTCGTCTACAGAATGCAAGCCGCGGTTAAGCAATAAATTAGCCACAAGCGGTGAGATATTTAATTCTTTTACAAATGTTTCAACAAGTTTGTGTTCTTTGCCGAAAACTACCCAGCGTTTTTTTGAACGTAACATAAAATCACCCCTAACCTAGTAATTATACAAAAGGTATGTTTAGGTGACAATTACAACTTTTAACGCTCATCACTTTCAACAGCATCTATGCTGTTCGTTTCACCAAATATCTCGGTTTCTGCCTTTAATGTCATATTTTCTTGTTTTAACCTTTTCATTTCTGAGTTTAGTTTATATATGTGATACAAACCGACCGATCCAACAATACAACCACCCATGACCACCGATCCTAAAATTACAAGTACTAATGGCCAATCCGCCGTTCCAAACATATAATTTACGGTTACAGGATCAATATTAATAACCGCAAAAATCGCAATAATTAAAGCTACGATAAAACCAATAATCAAACTCCATTGCCCTTTCATACTCTCACTCTCCTTTATTTATTTGTTTTCTTTCATTCCCTCTTTTATTATTTTTCAACCTTCCACTTGTTCATCTATATAAGGGTTAATGTGAACCCTTACATCACGAACATGGTCTTCTTGCATTAAGATCTCTTTCACTTTTTTTCCAATTGCATGCCCATGTTCAACGGTAATGTGAGGGTCAACAGCTATCTTTATGTCAATGATAACATAATGCCCGTGTTCTCTAGCAAGAAATTCATCCACCTTCTTTACACCTTCAACAGCAATTGCCCTAATTCGCATTTCAACCGTATCTTCATCATGAAGAACATGATCTAATGTATTGTGAATCGATTGTTTCCCAAGTTGATATGCCATTTTTAAGATTAAAATTGAAACAAATAATCCAGCCAGTGGGTCCGCGTAAACTAACCAATCTAATTGTAAGTACCCACCTGAAATAGAAGCACCTATCCCCAATAATGCAGCAAAAGAAGAAAAGACATCAGATCTATGATGCCAAGCATCTGTTATCAATGCTTCGCTTCGGTACTTTTTCCCGAGTTTATACTTGTATCGAAACATTAATTCCTTTGCGACAATTGAAAAGATAACAGCATAGATTGCAGCCATTCCCGGAACTTCAATTGGCTCGTAGAAGGATTGAAATGCAGATATTCCAATCTCTAAACCAACCATAAATAACAACACTGAGACAACAATTGCGGCTATTGATTCTGCCTTACCATGACCGTAGGGGTGGTCTTTATCAGCTGGCATCTTGGCAGCACGTACACCAATTAAAACAGCTACAGAACCAACTACATCTGAAGCCGAGTGTACAGCATCCGCAATCAGTGCTCTACTGTTTGCTAACAAACCAACTACACCCTTTAAAATCGCTAATAAAATATTACCAATTATCCCTACCCATGCGGCAAATTGAACCTTTTTATAACGCACATCTTTTTCTTCAATCATCTTATCACCTTTTCACTGTTATGTATTAATACGGACACTTCGAAAACGTGTTTCTTCTGTTTAGAAGAGAAGCGCAAGCGCCTTGCTCACGAGCCACATGCCTGCGATTTCTCGTCGTAAAACTCAACTGTAGGCAAATCACAGAAATATCTTTCCTCAGTTAAAAACAAACCGTGGCTTATTAACCTCGGTTTGAACTATTAACTATTATGCTTCATTTTCTGCCGTTTTAAAGCGTTTTTTCTTCAAAGTTTTACTTTTCCATACTAACCATAGCTGTGCCGCGATAAAAATAGAAGAGTATGTCCCAGCAACAAGACCAACAAGCAAGGCAAATGCGAACGTGCGAATTGCCTCTCCACCTAGTAAAAGTATTGCTCCTACTACAATAATTGTAGTGATAGACGTGTTAATTGACCTAGCCAAAGTCTGAACTAAACTTTTGTTAACGACGCGTGCTAAGTCGTCAAACCCTTTTACTCTTTTTTCATACTTTAAATTTTCCCTTATACGATCTAGGATTACGATTGTATCATTAATTGAATAACCAACAATTGTTAAAACTGCCGCAATAAATGGCAAGCTAACTTCCATTCGTACGATACTAAAGACTGTTAAAATAATAAACGCATCGTGCAATAGAGCCACAATGGCCGCAACACCTGAAACAAGTTCAAAGCGAATCGACACATAAATAATGATTCCAATCGAGGCAAAAATCACAGAATAGAACGCATTTCTTGCCATCTCTTTCCCAACAGTTGGTGAAACTGAAATGATATTAGGCTCTTCACCAAACTCCGCGAGAAAATGATTTTGTACTTTTATGTTGTCTTCTTGAACTAGTGGTCCAATAAAGCTAGCATAAGCCATTTCTTGGTTATCTCCTGCGAGTAAAATACTGTCCGGAGTTAATCCAATCTTCGCAAATTGCTCTGTCACAATATCCGCTGTTAACGTCTGATTACTTAATAATTCGATCCTTGTCCCACTTGTAAAGTCGATTCCAAGATTAAGTCCAATTGTTGATAATAAAATTGCCCCGGCAATGATAAGGAATGAGGAAAAAATAAAGAACTTTTTCCGATGCTTAACAAAATCAACATTTTCAAGATGCTTTTTAAAGTTCATTTATTTCACTCTCCTTCACGCCGAACAAATGAGGTTTTTTATTTAAAACTCGACTATTCACCCATAAACCTAATAAAAGTCTAGAACCGTAAACGGCTGCAATAAAGCTCGTTAAAATACTTACGATTAACATGACAGCAAAACCTTGAACAGCCATTGTTCCATAAACGAAAAGAACGACTGCGGCAATGATCGTTGTGATATTTGCATCAAAAATCGTTGATAACGAACGGCGTGTCCCCGCCTTAAATGCAGACATCTCTGATTTTCCTGCCCTAAGCTCTTCCTTAATTCGTTCATACGTAATAATGTTGGCATCTAATGCCATACCGACACCTAAAATCAAAGCTGCAATCCCTGGTAAGGTGAGTACAGCATTCATCATATTGAAGATTAATAAAACTAGATAAACATATACAGATAAAGTAAGTACTGAGATAATTCCCATAAAACGATAATAAAAGATCATGTAAAGAAAGATCAATGCTACTCCGACAATCCCAGCAAATACAGTTTTTTGCATCGCCTGTTCTCCAAGGGCAGCACCTACTGAATTGGAATAAACCTCTTCAAGTCTTACTGGTAAAGCTCCTGCATTTAATACGTCGACAATGAATTGTGCTTCTTCCATTGTAAACATACCTCGAATCACAACATCTGTTGAATGAATGACTTCTCCTACAGATGGCGCTGAAATATACTTATGGTTCGGTTTGAATTGTTCCTCGGCAAATGAATCGCCTTCCTCATAGTCCATCCAGATCACAAGTTGACTTCCAAGTTGTTGTCTTGTCACTTCAGCAAATTTATTTGCATCTTTTAACGTAATCCCTGGCCAAATTTCATTATTTGGACCGAACGTAATTCTTGCTCCGCCTTCTCTTAAATCACTACCATCTAAAAGAACATTGTCATTTACATCTCTAAAAGTAAGCTGTGCTTCTGTCGATAATAACTCCCGTGCTGATTGCTGATCTTCAATTCCAGCAAGTTGCACTCTAACTCTATTGTCCCCTTCAATATCAACACGCGGCTCAGAAACCCCGATAACATTAATTCTTTGATTTAATGCCGTTACCGTACTCTTTAATGCGGCATTATCAATGACATCTCCTTCATTTGCGGGTAGTACCTCATAAAGTACCTCAAAGCCTCCTTGGAGATCTAACCCCAATTTAATTTCCCTTGTAATATCCATTGCTGTTGTCGCTATTAAGCCACCTAGCAAAAGTACTATTAGGAAAAAAGCCCAAATACGACTTTTTTTCACCATAAAAACTGCCTCCTTCATTTATTCTCTCTCTTAAACAATAACTCAATTATATAGACGAGGTATTTACCCTGTCAATTTCCACTGGTATTTCGCTGGTTTTATATTTTTCAAGCAATGTCACCCTACTAGACATGCACCTAGCTCGTTTACTCGTCGCATAACTCAACTGTATGCTATTCATTGACGTGTCAGTCTAACTTCAAAATTCAAATCCTTCTTCAAACCAATTAGGACCTTGGTAAGCACCGATTGTTAACCATGTCATATAATCGGTTACTTTTAGTTTAAAAATTTCATTTACAAATTGATAGATCCTCATTGGTTCTTTCTGCTTACGTAATTTGTTTAAAATACATTCCCATATCTCTTCTGCTGTAGCTTGGTCATAGCCTATCAAACGAAATTCTTCTAACTTACTATTTAATACTGGTAACACGTCTTCCTTCCACACTTCGAATTGTTGTTTTTCCATTTTCATATTCCTCCTTAAAGTAATCCGTCATTTTATATTAAGAAATAAACGACTGTTGTTACTCCTACTCCAGCAATGAATACTCCAGTTGTAATGGCAATAACTGCTGCACGAAACGGGATAAAGAACAATATTGCCGCTAAACAAGCTGAATATGCTCCTGTTGTAGGTAGAGGTATTGCAGTAAATAGAATAAGTCCCAACGCTCCAAACTTCTCAACGTTCTTACTTTTTTTCATTGTACGATTGTATAACCAATCAAAAAATTGTTTATACCAGCCAAACCGCATCATATAACTACTAATTGGACGAAAAAGTAATAAAATGGGTACAATCGGCAACAAATTTTCTATCACCGAGAATGAAAATGCCGAAAACCAATGTAGTTCTGCTAAACGAGAAAATGGAATTCCTCCACGTAATTCGAGGATAGGCATTGCTGATATGATAACTACTAATGCCTCTGAAGGTAAAAAACCTAAATTCTCTACAATAAAACTTTGAATAACCTCTTTCATACTTGTCTCCTCCATTTGAAAACTTCATACAACTAATTTCTAATAACTTGTCATGCTTGACCCCTTACTAAGCATATAAATAAATACAGAAAAAATCCATATTTTTTTAGAAGGAAGGCGACAGTATGTCAAGACAGAGTTTTCTACAAGGTGCATTCATCCTGATATTAGCAGGATTTATTACAAAGATATTAGGCTTTATTAACAAAATTGTGATCGCGCGAATTATGGGGGCTGAAGGTGTCGGTCTCTATATGATGGCTGTTCCCACACTATTGCTAATTATTACGATTACTCAGCTTGGTCTCCCAGTCGCCATCTCAAAACTTGTAGCTGAAGCCCAAGCACGTAATGATCGAAAAAAAATAAAAAAGATTTTAGTTGTATCCATTTCAACGACTGGATTTTTAAGTATCATTTTTACGATTGGTATGATTGCATTCGCCCCGATCATATCACGTTATTTCCTTACAGATTCTAGGGCATTTTATCCACTCATAGCCATATCTCCAATTGTTCCAATTGTTGCGCTGTCTTCGGTACTACGTGGCTATTTCCAAGGCCGGCAGAACATGAAACCAACAGCCTATTCTCAAGTAATCGAACAGACGGTTCGTATTACTCTAGTGGCTGTATTGACCAATGCTTTTCTGCCATACGGAATTGAGTATGCTGCTGCAGGTGCCATGATCTCGGTTGTTGCAGGGGAACTCGTATCTATTCTTTATATGATCTTTATGTTTAAGATGCACAAGCGAATCAAAGTAAGACGACATTTCTTTCGGTACCTTCATGATGGGAAAGACACCTTTCATGAATTAATGGCCATTGCCTTACCCACAACTGGAAGCCGATTAATCGGGTCTATCTCTTTTTTCTTTGAACCGATCGTCGTTTCACAGAGTTTAGCATTAGCAGGGATTACCACAGTAATGGCAACAAGACAATATGGAGAATTAGCTGGATTTGCGATACCCCTCTTATTTTTACCAACTTTCATTACGTATTCGCTCTCCGTTTCCCTTGTTCCTGCCATTAGTGAAGCGGCAGCACAAAAACACTATAAACTGATACACCATCGACTTCGGCAAGCCCTTCGCTTAGCGCTTGTGTCTGGTGGGGTTTCATGTGTGATTCTATATGTCTTTGCTGTTCCTATTATGGATCTAATGTATGGGGCACCCACAGTAGCTACCTATCTAAAAGTGATGGCACCGTTTAGTATTTTCCTCTATTTTCAAGGACCTTTACAAGCGGCATTACAGGCACTGAATTTAGCCAAAGCAGCAATGATGAATAGTTTAATTGGTGCATTAGTAAAAATATCTGCTGTATTTGTTTTAGCTTCTAGACCTGAACTGGGAATTATGGGCGCTGCTTTAGCCATTGTTGCTGGCTTCATGCTCGTTACATTATTACACTTCGCAACATTAATTAAAGCGATCGGATATACCTTCCATGCAAGAGACTTTATTAAGGCTGCCATATGTATTTTAGGTAGTGGTTGGCTTGCCATATTTCTTCATGATCATGCATTTTTACAGTCAACAATGCTCATTAAAACCTTACTCTCGATTTGCATAACTGGCTTAACCTATTGTCTCCTTCTTATGATATTTGGTTTAATTCATAAAGCCGAGATGCAACGAGTGCCGCTAATTGGTGGGTTTCTATCAAGGTTCATCATATCTAAACAATAACGCAAAGAGGGTAGGCCATTTAGTGGCTCACCCTCTTCTCTTGTTGGTCTAGTTTTAAGACGCTTCTATAAATTTCTTGCAGTTGAATTTTACGACGAACAAACGAAGTGGCGAAGTGATCTTCATGCGACCAATCTCATGTGAGAGGCACCGTCACTTGATGGTTACCAGCTATCCTTTAGGTCAATGAATAATGTATCATTATCATTTAAGGAGCAATAAGATATTTTTTTCACATCTTTATAGCCTAGTCTCCTTAGTTCTCTTCGAAGCCAGAATGGTGTCTTACCTAATTTATCCAAATGCTCATTTTGAACCTTTCCATCCAAAATTAGTGGTAAAGGAAGATTAACCGAAGATTTTGTTTGACTAGTTTGTTTGTTTGGTCTTTTCTCTATTACTGATAATTTACCAGAAGGTTCCAATATAGCAAACTCAACATCAGCCAAATTTCTAACTTTACTCTGTCGTAATTGTATTAATAAATCGTCAAAGTTATATCGTTGTTTTTTCATTTCGTTTTCATCGATTTTTCCTTTCGCTATTAAAACTGATGGTTTCCCATCAATCATCTTTCGTAGCTTTTGACTCTTCAACGATATGTAGGCTAAGCTTATTTGTATTATTAATAATACAACAATAGGAACGATGGTATTCATCATTGGAACTTTTATATTTTCAATTGAAATTACTGCTAACTCTGCAATCATTATAGATACGACAAAATCTAAGACTGATAATTGTCCGATTTCCCGTTTCCCCATAAATCTAAGTACAATTAGCAAAATAAAGTAAATAAGGATCGTTCTTAAAATAATTGTTCCATATTCCATACCCGTCGCCTCCTCAAGTAGTCTATGCAACAACAGTTTTACATAGTTTTGCCTAATGAAGCTACGTTCATGTTGAATAAAAATTGGAATTTTTTATGAGAAGTAAATAAGGTATCGAAAGTAAATATAAAAGCTTGAGATAACAATTGATGCCAAAGCTATTGGAGTACCAATTCTTAAGAACTCCAGATAGCTAAACGATTGGTTTTCCTTACGTGCTAACCCCGCAACAATAACATTTCCAGTTGCTCCAATTAACGTCGCGTTACCTCCTAAGCATGCCCCTAGCGCCAATGACCACCACAATGGGTCTAGATTTGTCATCCCATAACTTTCAAACTCAAGAATGACTGGAATCATTGCAGCTACAAATGGGATGTTATCAATAAATCCCGATAGAATTCCTGAGATCCACAAGATGAGCAACGCGGTCGTAGGTAAATCTCCTTCTGTATAATAAATGATCGATTTTGCAATTTCATCAATAATGCCTACTTCCTCTAAACCTCCAACCAACATGAATAAACCAATAAAAAAGAATAACGTTACCCACTCAACCGATTTAAACACGTCTTCTACGTCCTGTTCATGATGAGTCAATAAAAGGAGTAACAAAGCACCCGCCATCGCGACACTCGTTAACTCCACCTTTAATAAGGGCTGAATCATGAATCCCGTAGTCGTCACCATTAAAACAAGAGTGGACTTTATAAGTAATGATTTATGTTTCAAATATTTTCTTGGATTCATTTGCATTAATTGTTGTCTCGCCCCATCCGTTACTTTAAGTTGTTTCCTATAAAGAAACGCCATTGTACTTACTACAACAATAAAAATAAAAATGACGACAGGACCAAGATGAAAAAGGAATTCATTAAAATTAAGATACTCAACTGCCTGACCGATCATCAAGTTAGGTGGGTCACCAATCATTGTTGCTGTTCCCCCAATATTGGAAGCAACAATAATTGCAAATAAAAAGGGGATGGCAGAGATATTCAGTATTTTCGTAAGCGTTAATACAATCGGTACAACCAATAAAACTGTTGTCACATTGTTTAGGAAGGCTGAGCCCACCCCTGTTAAAATTGACAGAACAATTAAAAGAGGCACTGGTTTTCCCTTCACGAACTTTGCCACGGTCACTGCAATGTATTCAAATAACCCACTCTGACTTGTGACTGATACTAGGATCATCATTGAAAAAAGTAATGCAATGGTGTGCCAATCGATATATGTAATAAAAGCTGCATCTAAGTCTAAAACGCCTGTAAACAGCATAAGGACCCCACCAAAACAAGCGACAAGGGCACGATTGTACTTTTCGCCAATGATAAAGGTATAGCTTAAGACAAAAATGATAAGTGCAAAGGTTATTTCCATCTTTAACCCCTTTCGTGACAAGCATATTACTACATTGTATGTAAGGGTTGTCTTAAAAATGTTAATCATACAGTAAAGTTTGCACGAATCGTCTTCATCTTTAAAGCACCGCTTTTTTTAAGGTGAATTTGTGTATTATTTACTTCTACTTTTGTACAAGGGTGAATAAGCTGTATTAAACAATAATCTATACTAGCTGTGTAGACGCACGAAGATGAAAGGAGGGAAAAAAGATGGAAAACAGAAGCATTTTTATCTCAATTATGTTTGGTTTAATCACTGTATTTTTGTTTATCATTTGTTTTAGTTTTATCTTTTCACTTATTTTGAGGTTCACTTCTATTACTGAACAATCCTTAAACTTAAGTATTATCATTACGACATTTATTTCGTTACTAGTCGGTGGTTTTGTATCAGGAGGAAAATCCCACCAAAAAGGCTGGCTTGTCGGTGCTAGTACTGGACTTGCTTATTCTTTAATCATATTCTTAATCCAGTATTTAGGATACAATAATACATTTTCAGCTGCACAATATATGTTCCATGCAGGGTACATATTTATTGCTGTGATTGGTGGAGTCTTAGGGGTTAACATGGTAAGGAAAAACCGGATGATTTAAGGCTGTTCTAGACGGTAGTATCTAATTTCCACAAAAAAACGAGTCCATAAGCAGACTCGTTTTTCGTATGTATTATTAGTCAGGATTTACAACATCCCGAACTGCACTACGTTCAAATGTTAGTTTTTTATTGTCATTCACTAATAATACAACCTTGTCTTCATCAATTGAATCAATTGTAGCGTGTAAACCACCAATTGTTACAATTTTATCACCTTTTTTCAACGCTGCGTGCATTTCATTAATCCTATTTTGACGTTTTTGCTGTGGTCTGATTAATAAAAAATAAAAAATCACAAACATTGCAATAAAAGGTAAAAACGTAACTAAACCTTCTGGCATATCATTTCCCCTCCTTTCAAAATAGTAACCAAGTTTCATTATGGCTTAAAATCATGAAAATTAAAAGTTTTTTGCGTTTGGTTTATTGAACCCATACATTTCAAAAAACTCTTCTCTAAAGTCTAACAGGCGATCATTTCGAATAGCCTCGCGGACTTGCTCCATTAAGTTTAACAGGAAATAGAGATTATGGTAAGAGGTTAAACGGAAACCAAACGTTTCATCACATTTAACTAAGTGTCGAATATACGCTCTTGAATAAGTTTTACAAACATGACAATCACAATTATGATCAATCGGTGTAAAGTCCCGTGCATATTTTGCATTCCTGACAACTAGCCTACCTGTACTTGTCATACATGTACCATTTCTCCCAATTCTCGTTGGCAACACACAGTCAAACATATCAATTCCTCTAATTGCCCCATCTATTAATGAATCCGGTGAACCTACGCCCATTAAATAGCGTGGTTTATTATCAGGAAGATGCGGTGTTGTAAATTCTAGCACTCGATTCATCACATCTTTTGGTTCCCCAACAGACAGTCCGCCAATTGCATAGCCCGGAAAATCAAGGGAGACTAAATCTTTCGCACTCTGTTTCCTTAAATCCTCGTATTCTCCACCTTGAACAATCCCAAACAACCCTTGGTCTTGCGCACGTTTATGCCCTTCTAGGCAACGTTCTGCCCACCGACTTGTACGCTCAACAGACTTTTTCATATATTCATGAGTAGCTGGGTATGGTGGGCATTCATCAAAGGCCATCATGATGTCAGAACCTAACGCATTCTGGATCTCCATTGCACCTTCTGGACTTAAAAATAATTTTTCCCCATTTAGATGGTTTCGGAAGTGAACGCCCTCTTCTTCAATTTTACGTAAAGCACTTAAACTAAAGACTTGGAATCCACCAGAGTCTGTCAATATTGGCCGATCCCAATTCATAAACTTATGAAGACCACCAGCTTCCCTCACAATTTCATGACCAGGACGTAACCACAGGTGATACGTATTACTTAAAATAATTTGTGAGCCAATTTCTTTTAGTTCCTCTGGACTCATCGTTTTTACTGTCGCTAGTGTTCCTACCGGCATAAAAATTGGTGTTTCAAACACCCCATGAGGTGTATGTACTTTACCTAATCGTGCTCCCGATTGTTTACATGTTTTAATATGTTCATAACGAATTGCTACCATTGTTAATGTTTCCTTTCTAAAATGAGCATGGCATCACCGAAACTAAAGAAACGATATTTTTCACGCACAGCTTCTTCATAAGCATGGAGGGTGTGCTCTCTTCCAGCAAATGCACTTACTAACATAATTAGTGTTGATTTTGGTAAATGAAAGTTTGTGATTAACCCGTCGATTCCTTTATAGATATACCCTGGGTAGATAAAGATACTTGTCCATCCTGAGCTTTCTTTAAATACGCCATCATTCTCTGTGGCAATTGTTTCAAGCGTTCTAGTTGACGTTGTCCCCACCGTTATAATTCTTTTCCCCGATTGTCTAGCATCATTCAGTACTTTTGCTGTTTCAGCAGTCATTTGATAAAACTCAGCGTGCATATCATGTTCTTCTATATTTTCAACATTTACTGGTCTAAATGTACCTAAACCTACGTGTAACGTAATGAAGACAATATTGACTCCTTTTTCTTCTAGCTGTTTCAGTAATTCTGTTGTAAAATGCAGCCCAGCAGTTGGTGCAGCCGCCGAACCAGAATGTTTTGCATAAACCGTTTGATATCGGTCTTGATCTTCTAACTGTTCGGTTATGTACGGAGGTAACGGCATTTCACCTAATTTATCTAAAAGCTCATGGAAAATGCCGGTGTATTCAAATTCAAGTATTCTTCCACCGTGATCTAATTCTTCAAGACAAGTTGCTTTTAAGATTCCATCACCAAATGTTACGATTGTTCCTTTTTTCACTCTTTTTGCTGGTTTAACAAGTGTTTCCCACTTATCTCCCTCTATCTGTTTCAAGAGGAGAACTTCAATGTTAGCACCTGTGTCTTCTTTTGTCCCGAACAATCGAGCTGGGAGAACTTTTGTATCATTTAACACTAAACAGTCTCCCGATTGAAAATAATCGCCTATATTAGAAAATTGACGATGCTCGATCTCTCCAGAATATCGATCTAGCACCATTAATCTCGAAGATGTTCGATCTTTTAATGGAGTTTGTGCTATTAACTCTTCAGGTAAATAAAAGTCAAATTCATTTAGTTGCATCTGTTTCACCTTTTCCTTTTTTAACAATCTTTAATAGCATACTTAATTTGACGTTAACTGCCAAGAATTTATTTGAATTTATTTATGAGAAATAAAATGAGTGATAGGACGATACTGACAACAATTGATGAGACGATAGGAAAATAAAATGTGGCATTCCCTCGTTTAAGTAATATGTCACCAGGAAGTTTTCCAATTGGGATGTATTTACCGCCTATTTGCCATAGTAACCCAATAACAACTAAAACAATACCTACTGTGATTAAAACTTTTGCAGGCGTAGACATTACTTTGGAACCTCCTGACCAAAATGTTCATAAACAGCGTGTGTAACGATACGTCCTCGAGGTGTTCGTTGTAGAAATCCTATTTGTAAAAGATACGGTTCGTAAACATCTTCAATTGTATGAGATTCTTCTCCAATCGTTGCAGCAATCGTATCTAAACCAACCGGACCACCTTTAAACTTATGGATGATGCCAAGTAATAGCTTATGATCAATATGGTCTAACCCTAACCGGTCTACTTGTAACCTTTCTAGTGCGTCGTTTGCTAAACTGATATCGATAATGCCCGTTCCTTGCACTTGGGCAAAATCTCTTATCCTTCGAAGAAGCCTGTTTGCAATACGAGGCGTTCCCCTTGATCTACGAGCAATTTCTTCTGCTGCACCCGTTTTTAATTCAACATCATAAATTTTCGCTGTTCTAATTACTATTTCCGTCAACTCTTCTATGTTATAGTACTCTAAACGAGCGAGGACCCCAAAACGATCACGTAATGGAGCTGATAAAAGTCCAGCCCTCGTTGTTGCACCAATAAGTGTAAAAGGAGGTAAGTCAAGCCGAACTGACCTTGCTGTAGGCCCTTTACCAATCACAATATCGAGACAAAAATCTTCCATTGCAGGATAGAGAACTTCCTCAACTACCCGATTTAAACGATGAATTTCATCAATAAACAATACATCTCCTGGCTCTAAGGCTGTGAGAATTGCTGCCAAATCACCCGGCCTTTCAATTGCTGGTCCTGATGTCGTCCGGATTTGTACCCCCATTTCATTAGCAACAATTGTAGAAAGTGTTGTTTTCCCTAATCCAGGTGGGCCATATAGTAAAACGTGATCTAATGCTTCTTGTCTTAGTTTAGCCGCTTCAATAAAGACCTTTAAATTACTTTTAACCTTTTCTTGTCCTATATACTGCTCCAGACTTTGAGGCCGAAGCTGATTCTCGATTAATTCTTCTTCTTGCTGAACTTCAGCAGAAACCATTCTCTCTTCCATTCACCCTTTTCCTCCATGAAAGTTTTCCACAATCTTATATTTTTAATAAAAGTCTCAACCCTTTTTTTATGTATTGATCTGTACTCAACTCTTCTTCAGCAAGCGCTGGCACAATTTTTTTAATCTCTTTTTCAACATATCCTAGTGCCTTTAGTGCTTCGATTGCTTCTTCTAATTGAGGCGAATAAGACGCCACAGTCGAGTGCATTTTTGGCTGAATTCCTTCTGAGAATAGTGATGGCATGAGATCATCAAGTTTGCCTTTCAAGTCGAGAATAATTTGTCTTGCGGTTTTTTTCCCTACACCCGGAAATTTAACTAATAATTGTTCATTTTCTTGTTCTATTGCTTGTATGACTTGCCCTGGATCTCCTGTCGCTAATATTGCAAGAGCTCCTTTGGGACCGATCCCTGAAACGTTTAATAACTTTTCAAAAAGTGCTTTCTCTTCTCTTGTCTTGAAGCCAAATAACTTAATCGCATCTTCACGAACATATTGATACGTATAGACTGTTAGTTCCGAGTCCGTTTGATAGATAAATGGATTTGCACAATATACCTGGTACCCTACGTTATTTACTTCGAGAACAATATATTGTGTATCAATATAATTTATTTTCCCATTCAGAAATTCAATCATTCTATCCTCTCATTTCTTTAAAATGATGATTTATTTTTTTATACTAATCTTTTTAAATGGCTCTTTTCTTAAAGATTGTTGCTATTTGAACGTTTTTAGTTAGTTATTACAGATATTTAACCCTTAAATCAATTTCTAAAAAAGAAAAGATGCCACCCAACTAAGTTCAATACACTCTCAAATAAATCTTTAAAAGCAACAGAGTTTGCGAAAACAGCCTTTTAAATAGACGAACATCTATTTCTATTTTATCATAATCAATAGAATAAAGAAAAAGGGAATCATGATCGTATGATTCCCTTGGCACGTTAAATTTTTCTTTCATATTGTTTAAAGGTTTTTATAACCTCTTCATATTTTTCTCTTGTTAATACTGGAATTCCCTGTTTTAACTGCACGTGTTGATGGCTTTCCAGCTTGTCAGTTTGAATATGGAAAAACGATTGGATTACGTTTTCATCCGAGGGTTTACCATTAAATATACTTAAAATTCCCTCTTCCGATAAACCGAAATATCCATTTAATTTAAGAAAGGGTGAGATATCATTAATTGTTTGTTGAAATATAATTTGTGAATCATCTAAATTAACTAATGTCCAGCCTTCATATTCTGACCAGAAATCTTCCATCGACCAAATGGTTTCTTCTACGATTTCTTCACTTACTTCGCCATCTAAATAAATGGTCTCTAATATGACCTCTATTGTTTTGGGCCCAGAAACTTCAAAGACATCCTCAACATTACCCATTTTGATTTGATTGGAAGCTAAAACTGTTTGATTGGCTAAAAAGTTAATACTGATTAAATTTAAAAGAAGGATCAAACTGAAGTTTTTAAGTATTTTTATAAAACCGTCTTTCACTGTAACCACCACCATTTTATAATATCATTCAAAGAACCTATTAATATTGTTACCAAAAAAAAAACATCTTATCCGGCGGCAATGGAAGAAAAGCGCAGGGCGTCCACCTATCGCTAATTGCTCCTGCGGTTACTCGTCGCACTGAAAAACA
>CAZIRM010000010.1:0-22356 GCA_964541705.1 uncultured Bacillaceae bacterium
GCTCAAAGTTATCCACAAAACCAAAAGTTTATAGTTTCCTAAACAACAAGAAAAGACAACCCTAAAAAGGACTGTCTTTGTATGCTTCATTATTGTTGTTGCTCTGGAACACCGTAAAGTTCTTCAAGGGGTTCCGTCATCCGTTTATTTATCTCAGCAATCATTTGACTCATTCTTTGTTCTGCTTCCATAAGTTTTGAAATCGCCTCATGTTGCTGTACTAATTCAAACACACTTTGTGCTTTTTTAATTTCTTCCTCAGATAGCTGCATTCCTTGCATTTGTTTTTGTTGTAGCTCAATTTGAATGTTGCGGAAGTTATCTAACATTTGTTTAGCTGATTCATCTTCATTTACTTGTTTATGCAACTCTGCTAAACGTTGAAACTCTTCACTTTCTTTTAGTACTATTGCAAGTTCGTACGCTTTGTCATAAGGATTTGACATGGATAAAAAACCTCCTAGTTTTTATTAGCCGTACGATTAATCCACAGCTACATGAAATGTATACGTAACGACTATAACATGTTTACAAATGGAATTCACGTCATAACCAACTTTAACGAATAAAAAGCAAGAGTAACCCCTGAATAAGACCGATTGCCCCTCCTAATAATGCTCCTAAATACTTAATTAACGTAAATTCCTTTTTGGAAATAGATAATACCATTTCTTCTAATCTTTTTACAGATAATTGTTCAACTTGATTTGTTACTACTTGTTCAACTTTTAATTTTTCCATAATGAGAGGGACCTTTTCTGATACAAATTGTCCAAATTGAGTAACCAGAAGAGGGATATAATCATTTACAACCCTTTTTTGCCATTCAGATGAAAACTGTGAAAATGGTTGCTCAATATAATAGAAAGGGATTTGTCGTTTTACGATTGCTCTTATTTTTGATCCAAGAGCTCCTATGTCTAACAACTGTTCAAATTCTTCTACCCTCATTTCTAAAAAAGTACTCACCTCTCTGTCTAAATAATCAAGGATTAGTTTGTGTGTGTTTGTGTCATTTACGTACTTGATTAATTCGGGCTGGAACTTATCAACTAGGCGGTCACTTCCTAAAAACATAGAGACCATGTTCCCCATCGTTCCTTGATCGGCCAAGAAACTTTCGACTAATTTACGGATCATTTCTCTTCCTTCATCACTATTAATGTAATTTGTTCCTTTCTGCACAAATCTCGTAGCAAGAATTGGGAGAATCTCTTCTATTTTTTCTTTGATCGTCAAAGGGACGATTTCATTTAGCCTATTTGAACGTGTCTCTTGAAGAAACTGCATGATTTGTTCATCAAACCAATGATCAAAGAGCTTCTCTAATTTTTCTCTGCTGTTACCGATTGCACACCACTTATCTAGAAGCGTATCCAAGGTTTCGTTACTTTTAAATACGTTCGTTGCTTCCGATTGAAGCCATTTTGTTAAATCAGAATTGAACTCTGAGCTTGTTACTTTTTGCTTAAGTGCATCTGCTGTTAGTAAATGATTGACGACTAAGTGTCCGAGTTGTTCCGCTAATTCCCCTCTTCTTTTTGGAATAAGACCAGGGGTAAAGGGTAACCGTCTCTTTCCTATATAAATGGGGTTATACGGACGAAACAACATTTTTATTGCAATTGAGTTGGTAAAACCTCCGATGATTGCACCAATAGCGATCATTGATGTGACTAAAATAAACCCTTCCATGTCTTCACCTTTTCTTACGATATTTAAATTTTACTTTTCACAATTTTTTTGTGTTACACATACAATACGATATCAACAAATGCCTAGAATAAAAGCGCAAATGCAATAGGCTTATAAGGGTACAAGAGAATAAATAACAAAATGAGTGATTGATATGCAAAAAAAATTACCGTTATCGTTAACACTGATTCTGTAGAATACACTAACACGATAAAAATACCGAGACAATTATACCATAGTTGGAAACTAAAAGAAGAAGATGCAGTCCAATTATCGATAGGAAATAAGACTATTTTAACACGTTGTAAAACGAGCAATGAAAAACATATCATACAAATAAGTAAACAAATCGCCAAAGAATTATGTATTCCTTTGAAGGAAATTCCAATTCACTGCTTATTTGATTTTCACGAAAGAAAAATAACATTAGGCCCTGTCGTTACCTGTGTAACAAGCGTCAAATTTGATGAAAGACACCACTTTTATCATTTAAATGATTTCTTTGACGAATTCGCTAAATACGCAGAGAAACAATTCATATTTTTCACTGTAAAATCGTTAAATTCCAAAGAATTTGACAGGGGCTATTATTATGACGCCGGAAAATGGATTGAAGATATTTTACCCCAACCGAATGCTATCTATAACCGTGTAGGGGTAAGGTCATTGGAACAAACTGAAGCGTATGCTCAATTTGTCAATGAGTTGAAGGATAAAGAGATCCCTTATTTTAATCATCGGTTTTTGAACAAGATGGAAATACACGAACTCATGTTAAATGACGAGAGCTTAAGAGCATCGATCCCGGACACGATTAAGCTAGAAGACTATGATTCTTTTATAGCGAAACTCAATGAACATCAAACGATCTATGTAAAACCAGTAAACGGAAGTAAGGGAAGAGGAATTTTACGCATTGAAAAAGAGGTGGATGGTTTTGTCGTCTATTATTCTTCATTTTCAACTAGTGAGACAACTACCTTTCGCTCTAGTTACGTGTTATACAAACGATTAATGGAACGAATTAAGCATTTACCTTATCTCATTCAGCAAAAGATCGATTTAATTACGATTGATGACAGATCCATCGATTTTCGTATTCTTTGCATAAAGAATACAAAAGGCCAATGGAAAGTTATCTCATCTGTTGCCAGAGTTTCTCCAGAGGAAAATATGGTCTCTAACATCGCACAAGGCGGCCTACAATTGAAAACCTTTGAACTTCTCAAAGATCTGTATGAACCGGAACAAGCAAAGAAATATTTGTCTGAACTGCATCAATTTGCTTTAAATGTTGCTAATTCTCTTAGTAGCAACGACAGTTTAGGGCTTTTGGGAGAACTAGGTATTGACATTGGTTTAGACGAAAACGGGAAACTATGGCTTATTGAAGTAAATTCCAAACCATCAAAAATTGATGATACAAAAAAAGAAATGACCCGACCGTCAACAAAGGCTTTACTTGCCTATCTGTGTTTGATTGGAGGATTTAAAATTTGATGAATGTTATCATACATTCTTTTTGTACTTTGGTGAACATTTATTTACATCCTTGATTCATGTGACTCATTTTTATTCATTATGAAATTCAAATCATTAAATGATTAGGGAAATGTCATTCTCTGTTTAGGAGGGGTGGAATGATCAGCTTAGGATTTGTTGTTGTTCACATTGAGAATGAGAGAGAATATTTTACTGAAGTGGCAAAAGAAGCTGCTAAGTTACATGTAGACACTTATATTTTCACTCCAAGCTGTATTGATCTTCATCAAAACACTACGACTGGGCTGAAATATTGTCGGATAACAGAAAGATGGAAGGAAGAACGGTTTCGTATCCCAGGTTTCCTTTATGATCGTTGCTTTTACTACGATGAGCAAGCTTTCAAAGACCATTACCCTTTCATTAGCTGGCTAAAGAATCAACAATACACAACATTTATTGGATACGGCTTACCGAATAAATGGGTTGTCTACAACATTTTAAAAGATTTTAAAGAGATTCAACCGTACCTACCAAAAACTGAACTTTTAAAAGAGCCCGAACAACTATTAAATCTACTAAAGGCTGATCGTCAATATGTAGTTAAGCCAGTAAGTAGTTCGCAAGGAAAAGGTATTTTTATCGTATCGAAAGGACGTCAATTTACTCTTACTTATAATAAAGAAGGAATGCCACATAAAGTAGATCTTTCAGAACAGAAGTTACTCCTCTTAATGAATCGGCTAATAAAAAAAAGAACATACTTATTCCAACCATTTTTAGCCTTAACAAATAGGCAAAGGCAACCTTTTGATTTGCGTGTTTTTGTCCAAAAAGATAAGGATGGTCTTTGGCAAGAAGTTGGGCGAGGCATTCGCATTGGTAAAAGTGGCAACTTCACATCAAATCTTCATAATGGTGGAGAAATTATCCCTTACGAACAGTGGATAAAGTCATTTCCAGACAGACATCGTATCGAAAAACAAATAGAGAACTTGCTAGGGATTATTCCCACTATATTAGAAGACAAGATCAATCGACTATTTGAATTGGGTTTCGATTTTGCCATTGATGAAAATAATAAACTATGGTTATTAGAGGTAAATTCCAAACCTGGCAGGAATGTGATTATTAAAAATAGCACTGAAAATAAAGAAATACTAGCGATTGCACCTGTTCTTTACAGTAAGTATTTGTTTAAGCACAAGAAAGATATACGTTTTAAAGGAGCTGAATATTAATGATTAGTCATGCTTTACCGTTAAAAAGGGTAGAGAATAGCAACACAACCTTTTATGTCCCAGAAAGTACATTCAGAAACTATGTTAAACAAATGAAATTCCCTAGTAAACTTGCATTTGGTACAAAAACTGTGACCTGTAGAGTAGCACCTCATCCCAATAAAAAACAAGAATATTTACTATCTTCTGATTTATGGAACGAGTTATCGATTCCATATGAAAATAACATCCATTTAACGCAGAAAGACGATACGCTATTTTTAGGACCACTCGTAGGTATTTTTACTGCTGGATTCACACAATTCCAGCTCAGACCAATCGGAGAACGATCATTGTTTTTCGCAAAGCTACTAGCGGTAGAGGAAGAAGTGGGTGCCTATTATTTTGTTTTTGGTACACACAATATCGACTGGGAGCAAGGGGTGATTCAAGGTTATTTTTATCGACCTGATGGCTGGAAACAATTCAATGTGCCCCTGCCAAATGTCGTCTATGATCGTCTTCCAAATCGAAAAGTAGAAAACCTTGAAACATCAAAACTGGTAAAAGATCGTCTACAAAAAGAATACGATATTCCATGGTTCAATCCCGGATTCTTTCACAAATGGGATATTCAAAAAAGATTGATGCAAGATAAAGAGGCTAATAACCATTTGCCCGAAAGCTACTATTTACCTTCATATGAACAAATGGAACATTTACTCGAAACCTACCAACACTTATATATTAAGCCGGCAAATGGAAGCTTAGGGATTGGTATTCAACAATTGTTTACATTGAAAGAAGAACCTTATGTTTATTGTCGTTTTCGAGATGGTCAAACGAATCGATTAAGAAGATATTCTTCTCTTAAGCGACTACTAAAGCAACAGTTTCCTTATGGTATCAAAGACATGATTGCACAGCGAGGAATTGATTTAATTAAGTTCAATCGCAAACCGATTGACTTTCGTGTTCATACGAATAAGAATAAAAATGGTGAATGGGTTGTTAGTGCAATAGCCGCAAAAATAGCTGGAGAGGGAAGTATTACAACACATGTAAAATCGGGTGGTGAAGTAAAAGCTGCCAAAGATATTTTGAAGGAAATAGGCTGTAAACCTGCTATTCTTAAGAATCTTAAATCTACTGCCTTATTACTAAGTGAAAAGATTGATCGAGCAAAAGAAGGTTTTATTGGTGAGATAGGTTTTGATTTAGGTGTTGACGAATCAGGTCATGTTTGGATGTTTGAAGCTAACTCAAAACCAGGCCGTACCATTTTCTCTTTGCCAAAGCTGAAAAACGACGATTTGCTTTCAAGAATGCTCCCGTTAGAATACTCTGTTTATTTGTTTCATCAATCCATCCGCCAACAACCAACACTTGTGAATAACCATGCACATCTACTACAATTGTAAAACGAATCGGTGGGAGCAACAAGGATCGGGTGGACTATTCCTTGGTAAAAATCGATTGAAGCTATCGAAGAATAAAAATATCGACTTGCAACATTCCATCCCCTTTTCATTGAAGAGAAACAATAATCAGCTAGGTCCACTAATTGGAATCTTAAGTAGTAAAGGAAGTAAAAAGGATTTTTCAGGTAACAGGAACCTATTTATTGATATTCAAAAACGACTTGAGAGGACAGGAGGAATCTCATTCGTTTTTACACCCGAAGGCATAAAGGATCAGCACATACTAGGTTACATTTATTATCAATCAAACTGGATGCCCGTGGTTTTTCCTATTCCTGACTTTATTTATAATCGAATTCGTCACTATCCAGATGAAACATTTAAAGGCATGCAGCCAGTAAAGAAGTTAATTCGGCAATTCAATATTCCCTATTTTAATCCTCACTTCTTTCATAAATGGAAAACATATTTAGCGCTAAGTGAGGCTGGTGATATTATGCATCATTTACCTGAAACAGCCGAATTAATAAGTCAAGAACAACTTCTAAATTGGGTAAAAACTCATGATGAGGTATATTTGAAACCCGTCTTAAGTAATCGTGGCAAGGGAATCTTCCTACTGTCGGTTGATGCTGATACGTTCGTTGTAACAACAAACTCCTCCATTTATTCGTTCAACAATTTTGAAGATTTGTGGGATGAATTGAATTTAGACTTGATTTGTAACAAGTATATTATTCAAAGAAAAGTTGCTTTGCATACATTTGAAGGAAGCGTCTACGATTATCGGGTTCTTGTTCAACGATTAAGAAGTGATTGGACCATCACTGGAATAGGTGTCCGTGTTGCAAAAAAAGAGGGGATCCTAACTCACATTCCAAATGGTGGAAAAATCATTTCTATAAAAGAGCTTAGTGACGCACTTACTAGTGAAGAAATAGAACATCTCGTTCAATTCGTTGCAACCAAACTAGAAAGAGCATATGGGTATATTGGCGAGTTTTCGATTGACATTGGAAAAGATAAAAATAATAACCTCTGGATCTTTGAGGTCAATTCAAAACCAATGAAATTCGATGAACCTGATATTTATGCTAAGCAATTGGAAACACTTATTGATAACTTTTACGCGGAAACATTTTTTTCTTAAATAAATTTCAATCCCTAAATTCACATTGAACTTAGGGATTTTTTTCGTATTATTTAATTTTAAACAATCGAATGGCGTTAAGCGTAACGAGAATCGTTGCGCCCATATCTGCAAAGATTGCTAGCCACAACGTTAACCATCCGGGCACAATAAGAAAAATTGCCAACAATTTAATTGCAATCGCAAAAAATATGTTTTGTTTAATAATCTTTAACATTTGGCGACTAGTGTTAATGATGAATGGAAGTTTGTCTAAATCATCAGACATTAAAACAATATCGGCAGTCTCCAACGCACTATCACTACCTGCTCCTCCCATGGCAATCCCGACATCTACCAAAGCTAAAGCTGGAGCATCATTTACCCCATCGCCGACCATAGCCGTTATTCCAGACTTTTGAAGCTGTTTTATTTGCTTAACCTTTTCATCTGGTAAGAGCTCTGAATAGTAATTGTTTAAGCCTAGCTCTTCTGAAATTACTTTTCCGACAATTTTATTGTCTCCTGTGAGCATCGTTAGTTTTTCGACTTTTTGTTTCCTTAATCTTTTTATCGTTTGTTTGCTTGATTCGCGAATCGTATCTCTGATCGCTATTAGTCCCAGAACATCTTCACTCGTTGCCATTACAACGACTGTATTTCCCTTTTTCTCAAGCGTACGAACATCCGCCTTTATATGAGTGTTTAACATTTCGGCAAAATAAGCTGGCTTAGCAATATAATACTCTTTTTCCTCTACGACACCATGTATTCCTGCCGATACAATTGCCCCGAACTCTTCCACTACGTAGTCTTTGAGACCATGTTCTTGTTTGTACGAGACAAAAGCTTCACGTATCGGGTGGTGAGTTTTCAATTCAATCGATGCTGCTATTGACAGTTCTTCTTGTTGATTATTTGTGTACCAAATCATTTCTGTTACGTTCGGTTTTCCGATTGTCAGTGTTCCGGTCTTATCGAATGCAATATTCTGCACATGGGCTAATTTTTCAAGGAAAATTCCACCCTTCACAACAACACCTTTTTTGGCTGCGTTCCCAATTGCTGAAACAACGGCGACCGGTGTCGAAACAACTAATGCACAAGGACAAGCAATTACTAATAACGCTAAACTATTATAGATCCATTGACTCCAATCTTGCTGAAAGAGAATTGGTGGCACAAATGCAATAAAAATGGCTAAGACGAACACAATTGGTGTATAAACTTTTGCAAATCGATCAACAAACGCTTGGGATGGTGCCTGTTTTGCCTGGGCCTCTTCCACAAGTTTAATGATCTTTGCAATCGTTGTGTCTTGCGTCAATTTCGAGACTTTCACTTCTAAATTTCCCTGTTCGTTAAATGTACCCGCAAAAACAATGTCACCTTTTCCCTTTTCAACAGGTATCGACTCTCCGGTAATCGTCGCTTGATTAACCGAAGAACTTCCATGTACGACCACTCCGTCCATGGCAATTTTCTCCCCAGGTTTAACAATCATCAAGTCTCCAATTTGGATGTCTTTGACTTGTAATAAAACCTTAACTCCATTTCTTACGATTGTTGCTTTTTTTGGCGACAATTCCATGATAGACCGAATCGCATTTCTGGCTTTATCAAAAGAATAGGTTTCCAACCATTCAGAGATTGCAAATAAATAAGCAACTAATGCCCCTTCTCGCCATTCCCCAATAAAAAATGCTCCTGTCACAGCAATACTCATTAACACATTCATGTCAAACTGAAACAAAAACAACCTCCGGAAACCCTTAAGAAAAATCTTATATCCGCAGGCAATCGTCACTGTCCCATACAAAAGAAGAATAGATACTGGCTGAACAGAAAACAACAAATCAATGGCCAATGCAAAAGCAAATAGTATACTCGCATAAGCTATTCGCTTGTTCCTACTATTTATTGGTTTATTATCAGGTTCGGCGTTTAGTGGAATTACCTGAATGTCATCAAATTTACCAGCTTCTATAAGCTGTTCAATCGATACATTTCCTTTTACTTTCATTTTACTAGTCGTGAAATGAACTTCTACTTCCTCAACATTTGAAATATTTTTTACGTTCTTTTCAAACGTTTTTGTACAATCAATACAGGTCAACCCTTCTAAACGATATTCTTGTTGTTGCTCCATTTACATTTCCTCCTTATTCCTCTTTTTTATGAGCAATTGCTTGTAACAACAATTCAGTAATATGTTCGTCATCAATTGAATAAAAGACCATTTTACCTTGTTTACGTGATTTGGCTAGGCGATGCTTTTTTAGCGTTCGTAAATGATGGGAAGCAATAGCTGTGGAACCATCGATAATCGCAGCTACATCACAGACGCATAGCTCACTTTTTGAGAGAGCGTAAATAATTTTTACCCTTGTCTCATCTGCCAAAGCCTTAAAAATCTCTGCTACCCCATCTACCTCCGTTAGACACTGTTTAATATTATCAACTTTCAATGAGTCATAATTAAAAACATCACATTGGTTGTTTTTGCTCAACGTATACACCTCTTATTCAAATATTCGTTTGAATTTACTATACACAAAAACATCATAACATTCAAATGAAAATTTGAATAAAACATATTTATTTCCAAATATACACAAACTATATCCATTCGATAGAAAGGGGGATGGGCGTGAGTAAAGATATCAATGATAAAGGTAGAGAGAAAGTATATTTAGACATTGACAGGATCATTAATGAAGGATTAGCAGGGGGCACTGTCAACAACAGATACAAGCATCCAGAAATCGACGAAGCTAGGCCATTAAAAGAGGAGACGCTTCCACGAAAAAAAGGATCCAACTGATTGTCATTTCTTGTTTGTTTTGATAACCTTTCTATAAATAACCAATGCTTTTTTGAAAGGATAACGAAATGATTAATCAACTAAAAACTCTATTCAACCATGCATTAGTCGATCCTGCTGATGCTTCTGTTAGCAGTAATGATGTTCTTACCTATGAGACTGCTGATAAACAAATCTTTAGTTTGAACAAAAATTTACTATCAAAAGATCAGGAAGAGTTGTTAAATGTTTTTTTAAAACCTGTGAAATTACAAAAGAAAAACCTATCATCTGATCAAGTTTTTTGGTCACATCTTCTTTTTGATACTGGAAATGCTGATTTGGCTAGTAGTACTCAAGCTAAACAATACCGCTTTCTTCATTTTTACATTCACGGCAGTCTAAACAATAGTGCAGATTTTATTGAAGCATTACAAAATTTGTTTGAGTCCGTAACAGTTTTGTGGGCTGATGATAACAGTGGTGTGATTGTGGAATACCTGAATGAAGAGAGAGAGTTGATCGATGACGACATTCAAACGTATAGGCATACGATTGAAACGATCATGGCCGATTTTTACGTCACCATTTCATTATTTTTTGGTACTGCATTTACATCCTTAGATGTTGCAAAGGACATTTATAGTTGGGAAAAAAACGCTTTCGATATAGGTCGTCGTTTTCTTCCTAATTTGTTCTTTATTGAAAAACGTGATTTCATTCCTCATTTATTATTAAATGAAACATCTGAGATGACAAAAACAATGTTAAAAACAATTTTAGCGACCGAAAATGATGCTGAACTGATTAAAACAGTAAAAGTTTTTCTAGAATGTAACTTAAATGCTACATTAGCAGCTAAAAAATTATATATTCATCGAAATAGTTTACAATACCGGATCGATAAATTTATTGAAAAGACGGGTATTGACATTAAGCAATTCCGCCAAGCCGTATCCTTATATATGCTAATTGTTTTACAAGAAATGAAGGGAAATAAACAGTTGTAGAAGGATAAGTGCAACGTGCCCAAACCTAATCTATTGATTTTGTGCACGTTTACAATTTACGAAATCGTTTTCAATTGGTACACTAATAACAGTTAGACAACACATCAACTATTTTCTACATAAAAGTAGTTGAAAATTTTGGAGGCGAAAAAACATGGCTGATATTACTTTAAAAAATATTTATAAGATCTATGAAGGTGGCGTTCAGGCTGTAACTGACTTTAACCTAGAGATCAAAGACAAAGAATTTATCGTATTCGTAGGTCCATCTGGTTGTGGTAAATCAACAACTTTACGTATGATTGCTGGACTTGAAGACATTTCTAAAGGAGAACTTTACATTGGCGATCGCCTTGTAAATGATGTGGCACCAAAGGACCGCGACATCGCGATGGTTTTCCAAAACTATGCACTATATCCACATATGAATGTATATGACAATATGGGCTTCGGCTTAAAACTTCGTAAGTTCAAGAAAGACGAAATTGATCGTCGTGTAAAAGAAGCTGCGAAAATTTTAGGATTAACTGAAATGTTAGACCGTAAGCCAAAAGCGATGTCTGGTGGTCAACGTCAACGTGTTGCTTTAGGACGTGCGATTGTTCGTGATCCACAAGTATTCTTAATGGATGAGCCGTTATCAAACCTTGATGCTAAATTACGTGTACAAATGCGTGCTGAAATCACGAAGTTACACAAACGTTTAAACTCAACAACGATTTATGTAACTCACGACCAAACAGAAGCAATGACAATGGCATCACGTATCGTTATCATGAAGGATGGAGTCATTCAACAAGTAGGTGCTCCTAAAGAAGTTTATGACTTACCTGAGAACATCTTTGTTGGTGGATTCATTGGATCACCTTCAATGAACTTCTTAAACGGAAAACTTGTAAATGGTTACTTCCAAATTGGTGATGTTAAAGTTAAAGTTCCAGAAGGAAAAGTTAAAATGTTAAAAGGCTACGAAAACAAAGATTTAATCTTAGGTATTCGTCCTGAGGATATCCATGATGAGCCTGTATTCCTTGAATCATCACCTGAAACTAAGATTCAAGCGAAAATTGACGTTTCAGAGTTAATGGGTGCTGAAACTTTCCTTTACTCATTAATTGCTGGTCAAGATTTCATTGCTCGTGTTGACTCACGTACGGATATCTCAAGTGGTCAAACACTTACACTTGCGTTAGATATGAACAAATCTCATTTCTTTGATCCAGAAACTGAATTACGTATTAAATAATATATAGATAAAAAGAAAGAAAGTGAAAATTATTGAGACTGCTGAAAATAGAAGCATTTTAAAATTTTCACGCAGAAATTAAAAAGATTAGGAAGTGTTCGACTCACATTTCCTAATCTTTTTCTGTTGGAATCTAAAAAGAGTAAGTTAATAGGCTATTTTCTAACCCATTAACGTTATAATTCGTTTCATATTTACCACAAAGAGTGTAGTTGCGCTTTGTATTTGCATACCTAATAGACCATGGGAATGGCTTTTTTTAAACCCATGGCGGTTCTTTAACTCCGCATTTTTAGCCTCGATCATATACCGATTTTTGGCTAAATCCTTGAATTCATCTGTTTCCTGATACAATTGGTGTTCTTCATGAACTTTATCTTTTTTCAAGGTGACGCTATACGTTTTACTTGCGGATCCTTCTTTATAACAACCTTCTCTAAACGGACATACCTTACATTTTTCAACATCAAAGTAGTGCGTTTCACGTAAAACCGTTCCTTCTTTTGCATGCTTTTTCTTTCCATGCAATGCTTTCTTTATTGCCATATGCCCTGCTGTACACACATAACGTCCAGCATCCTTATTGTATTGAAATTCACCTGATGACCTTCTATTTCCCTCTGAAACTGTCTTGCTTAATTTTGATACTAACTTAAAGTTTTTCTCTTTTGCATATTCAATCAAATCTTTCTCTGAATAAGCCCCATCGCCAATGAACGCCTTTACTTCGACCCCGTTTTCAATTGATTTCTCAACTAACTCTTTCGCTTGTTTTCCGTCATTTCCCTCACCAGTTGTCACAATTGCCGATGTCACAATACGCTCTGGAGCCATTGCAATGTGAGTTTTGTATCCAAAAAATGAGGAGTCCGCGCTCTTGTGTCCAATCTTTGCATCCTTTTCTACAGTAGAGTTTATTTGTTCGATATCATCATTGACGATCTCTTCTAGCAAATTGGCTTTTAGTTTCACGTCTTCTTTTATGTATAATGTTTCATCATTTTTGATCATACCTACTAATTGTTTACAGTAGTTGATGTGATCTAATAGATCTGTTGTGCTCGGCTTTGCCGGCATTTTCGTTTTATAGCTTTCGTCTTGTTTATAAACGCTTTTTCTCAGTTGTTTAGACTGTTCCTTCAAAAGTTCTATCGGTGATTTAGAGTTAAACATACTGTTCGTGTGAGTGGAATCCACAATGATTTGATTCGATTTAATAAGCCCTTCTTTTAAGGCGATCTCAACTGTCTTTTTTATCAGAAGATCTAATAATGAAGCATCTTTTAATCGTAGTTTTCTAAACTTTGTTAAACTTGTTGGGTGAACAATTTTATCTTCAGGTGCTACATCTAAAAAATATTTAAAGGACATATCGAACGTTGCTCTTTCAATTAAATCACGGTCAGACATGGGATACATTACCTTGAGTAATAATAATTTAAACATCATAATTGGACATTTAGCTTTAGCGCCAAATGCCTCATTATACATCTCTTTTAACTCATCATAGATAAATTCAAAATCCACTAAGTTATTAAACTTTTTCAAAAAATGATCTTTCGGGATTAATATATCATAAAGTGAACTGTAGGAACTGAGCACGAACTCTTTTTTAGGTAGCATAATTTCACCAATCTTCTAAAGTATTTTCTAGTTTTATAATACCATTTTCACTACTTCAACTAAATAAGTGTACAAAAAAAAGGAAGAGTCAACCCTTCCTTTAATTTCCATATACTGAGGATTGAGACTTTTTCAGCAGTCTCAAAATTATTTCACTTTCTTTCTTTTTGATATCAATCAGAAAAAGGAAATGTAACATAGAAGGTTGAGGACCAGTTGGTAGCATAAATCGAAAGCATGATAAAATGCGAAGGATTGCAATTGCAAATCAAGAGGTCAGAGATGTACGATGGGCATTTTTTTACATATGTCTTAATGGTGTTTCTTTAATCAAAACGACAGATTCCGTATTACATGTTTGACAAGTAAAAACATGAGGACATTGCTCATTTTTCTGATCGTCACTGATGCCATCAACTAACTTCATCTCGTCTATTTCAAGATAAGCACTATAGTCATCAAAATAATCCATGTATCTTCCTTCATCCATCAACATTGTCCCACATTGTTGACAAGACGACTGTAGGCTATCTAAGCCATTACATAACGGACACATACTCATTGCAATAAATTTCTCCTTTACTGATAACAAAGGGGATGGATTGTTATCCATCCCCAAAGCCATAGATTATTCAATTTTTAGAACTGAGATCCACTTAGTTGTTGCTCAGCCATTTGAACAAGACGTTTCGTGATTTCTCCTCCGACTGAACCGTTAGCACGCGAAGTCGCATCTGGACCTAATTGTACACCAAACTCCGATGCAATTTCATACTTCATTTGATCTAGCGCTTGTTGAACGCCAGGTACAACTAATTGATTTGAGCTATTGTTGTTTGCCAAGATAATCACCTCCTCTTGTACTACTATTTTGTATCATTTTGAGAATCATATTCAGCATTTTTCTTAGTAAATATTAACAGCTTTTTGGCGAAAAGTGCGAGAGACGTGCTTCTGCGGTTACACGTCGTTCCTAGAAGTGTCTTGAAGCTAAACGGCATATTCTAATCGAATCAGTTAATGTTGTCACTAAGATTACATTTCGTTGCTTTCAGTTCACGAAACTCATTATTTTAAACTTCATTCCATGTCAAACCAATCAAAAGAAGCTAGAAATAATTCCAACTTCTTTTGATGTTTCAATATTGTTTTCTCATTCCCATTAGCAATACCCCTATGTTGGTTAGAATAAAACCCATAATTAGAACAGTATAATCAACTGTATTCGTTACTGGAAGTTTTTGATCAATCCGAAGGGTACGGTAATTATTACTGAACGTGGCTACTTCAATAAACTCTTCTAACGCTTGAGAGAAAAGCCGAGAATTTAGCATCTCTTCTGTAAAATGAATTTCAAGCAAATTTTCGCCTGAATCGTTAAATAACTCAATTTGTAATCGGAAACCCTCAGTCACACCTTCTTCAATTAATCTGCTTATATCTACAGGTTGTACTGAGTATTCGTCCACAAAATAGTACTTTGCATTTATTTCAAACGATTGCAACAAGTCATTCCAAATACTAAAAAGGTTTTGTTGATCTTGATTCGTTAAAGTATCCAAAGAATCTACTCCGTGCGTGCTTATTGAGGTCTTCAGTTTACTAAGTAATTGGTTCGTTTCCACTTTATTTAGCCTAGTGAAATGATTAAAAAGGTTTCTGAGCTCTTCTTCTGTTGCCCCAAAAATTGATAAGAAATCATTTACTACGATAAACTCATTATGATAATTTGAATAAAACTCAACATCAATTTTCAGATCTTCAATAAATGTGTAGTCGGCAATTGTTTCTCCATACTCAATTAACAGCGTCTGTAAATCGTCATAGGTCATGTTATAAGTGGCTAGCAAATTGTTTAAATTTTCTTCATCAATGGGTGTTCCTAAAAACTGCTGCAAACTACTTAAATCTGTGAAGTCCCCAATCGTTAATTCATAAAACACCAAATATTCATCTAAGTCTGCTTGTGACCAATTAATTGTGGATAAATAACTATCTAATCCATGTATCTCTTCAATAGCCATTGTATTTTTGCCATATAACAGCATCATCATTAATACACAAACAGAGAGTAATTTAAAAAAATTCATCAAGTACTACCTCCCAAAAAAACTAGTAAAGGTAGTATTTGATGTTATTTGTAATTTATACCATTAGTTATTTACTCTTCAAGACTAACGGCTCATTTTTTTGAATGACAAATACTTGGTCATAAACTTTACATTCTACCTCATCGCCTTTGACCAGTGTCAATCGAACTACTTCTCGATTAACCTCAACATTGATTAATCGGTTAAGATAATTAATGTGAAATTCGTAGCCGTCCCACTCAGTCGGGATGAAAGGATTCAATGAAAACCCTTGATCCTTTACTCTCAAACCTGCAAAACCATAAACAATCGCTAACCATGTTCCACCCATATTTGCCATGTGTAAGCCATCTTTTGTATTTCCATGAGTGTTATCTAAATCAAGTCGAGCCGTTTTCATAAAATAATCATATGCTTTCTTTTGGTAGCCAATTTTTGCTGCCATAATACTATAGACACAATAAGAAAGCGATGAATCATGCGTTGTCACCTTTTCATAATAATCAAATGATTCTTTAATCGTTTCTAAACTTTGCTCGTCTTCTAATAAAAAGTGGGCTAAAACCGTATCCGCTTGTTTTAACACTTGATAACGGTAAATTGTTAATGGATGATAATTTAGCAATAATGGGTAATTTTCTTTTGGGGTATTTTGAAAATCCCAAATCTCCTTTTGCAAAAATGTATCATCTTGCGGATTAATGTTTCGTTTTTCATCGTAAGGCAGGAACATCTTCTCCCCTGCTTCTCTCCACTGCTGTGCTTCATGTTCGGATAGTTGAATACGTTTCTTAATCTCTTCAAACTTCTGTTTTCCTTCATTTTCTAACAATTGATATATTTTTGATGCCCAAAGTAAATTATTTTTTGCCATGGCATTCGTATAATAGTTATTGTTTACAATGCACGTATACTCATCTGGTCCGGTAACATTATTGATTCTAAACGACCCTTCATAATAGTGACCCATATCAACCCATAAACGTGCGGTTTCAAATAGAACCTCAGCCCCAAAATCAATGAGGAAATCCTTATCTTTTGTTACTAAATAGTACTGAATATAACTATAGGCGATATCTGCACTTATATGATATTGTGCTGTACCAGCTGGAAAATAGGCTGAACACTCAGTGCCGGAAATCGTTCTCCACGGAAATAATGCCCCCTGTTTATGCCCCATTTCCTTCGCTCGATCCTTAGCATGGTTTAAGATAGAATAGCGATATTGTAATAATTTTTTTGCAATATCAGGGTTTGTCATTAAAAAGACAGGAAAAATATAAATTTCTGTATCCCAAAAGTAATGACCTTCATACCCTTCACCAGATAATCCTTTTGCGGCAATATTACTTACCCCATCTTTACCAACGGACTGTAATAGTTGGTACAAATTAAAGCGAATCCCTTCTTGTAATTGTTCATCCCCTTTAATTTTCACGTCGGCATTTTTCCAATAAATATCTAAATAATCCTTTTGCTCCTTTAACAGGCGATCAAACGAATCTTCATTTAATTCTGTTATCAACTCTTCCCCTTGCCGAATAAGTTGTTCACCATGTCTTATCGTATCGGTGAATACATTTAATTTTGTAAACCGTATTTCTTTTGGTTGTTCAAATGTGAATACGTCTTCTATTCCTATGTCATTTTGTGAACTACTATGTGAATGGGTTGTATTCACAAATATTTTTGAAAAACTTGCCACTTTCAAATTGGATACGTACGTTTTGCTTACTACCTTATTTAATTTGTTTTGAGTTGAAACTTCTATAACAGATAGTCGCTTTGCATGACCTGAAGCAACCCTTGGGTCACTTTTATCAACGTAATTTGTAACATCTCCATTTACGCTAGAAAAAACTTCAATTTTTTTCACTGCTGAAATTGGCCTTATTAAATAATCAATTGCAAATAGCTCTTTAATGACAAATGACACAAATCTTCGAATATGAATATAGACTTCTTTTCCATTTGGGGACTTCCAATGGATAATTCTTTCAGAAAATCCTTTGTCTACGTGCAAATTCCTTTGAAATGAAACAACTTCACCATCGAAAAGGGAAAAGCGCTCTCCATCTATTTTAAGCTCAATTGTCTGCACATCAGTAAGGTTCAATAGCTTTTGTTGTGTTTCAGGAAAACCATAAGCTTTTTCTCCATATTGAATGTCAGTAATATCATGAAAAGCATTAATATAGGTTCCCCTAATTGATTTATGAGCATTTGTGTATCCTTCTTCAAAGTTCCCGCGAACTCCTAAATACCCATTCCCTAAAGAGAATAAGCTTTCGTTAACTAATAAGTTCGCTTCGTCTAATTTACTATTTGATATATTCCAAGTCATTTTTTTACCACCTTTGTGTTTTTTATATCATACCCATATAGATCACAGGTTTACTGAAAAGCTTTTCATCAACGTAACACCCAAAGCTGGGTGCTTGACTTTTGGTTATATTATACTTTATTTGAGAACTTTAACGGATGCTCTTTCTATGATTTTATGCGGAAGATACGAGCGTAGCTCCGCTACCGAACCTTTACTGATTAATTGTTCGAGTTTTTCTACGGCGATATATCCGATATCAAACATCGGTTGTGCTATCGTTGTTAGCTTAGGGATACTCATGTCGGAGACTTTTGTATTATCAAAACCTATAACAGATATCTCTTCTGGCACCTTTACTCCAGTTTCATGCAAGTAGGAGATTACGCCCAATGCCATTTCATCACTCGCTACAAAGACTGCTGTCATCTCGCTGTTTTTTTTATACAAGCGTTTCATGGCTTCATATCCACCATGAAAACGATAATCCCCATGTTCTACAAACAAGTGGCTATTGAGTTTAATCTTCGCTTTTGCGAGCGCATTTATGTAACCCTTGTAGCGTGGTTCACCTGCAATAATATCCGTTGTCGGGCCTGAGATCATGCCGATTTTACGATGGCCTTTTTCTATTAAATAATTTGTTGCATCAAACCCTGCTTGCATATCATTAATCTTCACTGAGGGTAATGGGTAAATCGTACTTTCAGTGGAAACAAGAACAACAGGAACATTCAACGATTGTAGTAAGCGATAATCATCTTCAAACACAGGTTCACTCGTGTAAAGTATTCCATCCACTTGCTTTTCTTTTAATACATTCAAATAAGCTGCCATTCTTCCTTTATCAAGGTCAGTATTGCAAATAATTACATTCATCCCTCTTTTATTAGCCGCTTCTTCCATCCCTTTTAAAACCTCAGCAGAATACATATTCGAAACATCTGTAATGAGGACCCCATATGTATTTGTCCGCTTGTAAATCAGTCCTCTAGCCAAAGCATTCGGGTGATAATTAAGCTCTTTTATCGCTGCCAATACTTTTTCACGTTTTTCTTGAATGACTGCATCTGGATTATTCATCACTCTTGAAACAGTGCTAATAGAAACCCCTGCTAATGCAGCAACATCCTTAATTGTCGTTCTCAACTTCATCACCTTCTCTCTAGCATGAAAAGCTTTTCATTTATTATAGTAAACTTCTTCTTTTTTTTCAAGGTGCTTTCGTCTTCTATCAATCTGACACTTTGAATTTGTTTTTAAATTGGTTCGTAAGTTTTCACTAATGGTTCCTTTTTTCATCACAAGTGGATCCTAGGTACTTGGAACCATTTTTTTCAATCACCGTATTTAATTTTAGTTTTTACTGTGACTGTGACTTAGAAAACCTTTCCCAATATATTTCTTCTAACTTATCATAAATATCCTTGTTATAACGCCTAGCAATAATGTAAAATATAACTATAGACTATTAATTAATACCAAGGTAGGTATGCGATGATTACATCATATCCTTTTTTAATGTTACTGCTGTCGTTTGCATTAGGAATATTTTGCAACTTTTTTCGTTTTAACTTTAAACATGAAAGCGTTAATAAAACTATTATAATAGTTTCAAGTTTTGCATTAATTCATTTACACTCTATGTTTTTTCCAATATTTGATCTTGAAAACGCTGCTACTTTTTTAATCTTAGTCACTGCTTACTGCTTTGGGACAAAAGGTGGGGTCTTTGCCATCCTTTTTAGTTTAATATACGTATATTTCATTTCAGGACACCTGAATATTGGGACAGTTGTTTTTTATTTGATTGTCGCAGTTCTAACCGGTTACTTTAGTGAAAAACAGATCCTAAAGAGAAAAGAAGATGAACGTTGGTTTGAAGACCTTCTTAGGCAAGCAAAACAATTGCACATTTACCGTGAAGTTAATTTAACAATGCAACAAACGTTGCAATTAAAACGACTATTACAAGTTATATTAATCTCTGTCACCGCAGGGCATGGCTTAGGTTTTAATCGAGCTATGATTTTTTTGACCGTTGAAGGGAAAAAATTAAGAGGGATCATGGGCATTGGCCCCATGAGTCCTAACGACGGTTACGGTGTTTGGGATCGTTTAGCCTTAAATAATTTTAAGTTAATGGATATTATTAAACTGAATTACAATACCCAAGAAACAGATCCAGAATTAAATGCAATCTTAAAGTCTTTAACAATTGAACTCGACCAACATAATATTCTAGAAAGAGCATTAACCAATGAAGTCCCTTACCATGTAAAGTCGATTGACAAAACTGATAAAGCGCAGTTAATTTTTTCGAACTACTTTCAAATGACAGAATTTGCTGTTATTCCTCTCATCAACCAAGGAAATCAAATTGGAGTGCTTGTCGTAGATAATATAGTAAATAAAAAACCTATCACAAGTGAAGAGATTGATAGCGCGATTCCTTTAGCAAGCCAAGCTGCAATTGCTATTGAACATGCAAACCTCTATAAAAAGGTAAAAGACATGGCTATGCGTGATGGATTAACTGGTTTGCTAAATCAGCGTGCGCTTGATTCTATGCTTGACCAGTTGTTTACGTCGGCAAAATTAATTAAAGAGCCTCTAGCAGTGATTATTTTTGATATCGATTTCTTTAAACACTATAATGATACAAATGGGCATCTACTTGGAAATGAAGTACTAATAAAGCTGGCAGCTACAATTGAGAGTACGATTCGTGAAAAAGACTTAGCTTTCCGATTTGGCGGAGAAGAGTTTTTATTATTGTTACAAAATACTACAATCGATAAAGCCTATTATATCGCTGAAAGAATTCGTACAAACATTGAAAAAACTGAGTTTCCTAATGCCATTAACCAGCCGCTAGGAGCAATAACGGTTAGTTTAGGAATAGCTTACTCTGAGCATAGTGAAATAGAGACGAAGGATGACCTTATAAAATCAGCTGATGAAGCTCTTTATGCTGCTAAGAGAAGTGGCAAAAATAAAGTAATGGTATATAAGGAGCCTAAATATGACTGAACTATTATTTATAAAAAGTGCTGTGATTTTTGTTACAACCCTTGTATTGACCGGCCGCTTTTTTTACAAGATTTCTGTTCGTGTTAAAGCAAAGCATAGTCAGAATAGATTAGGCTTTAATCTAAATGATTTGAACTTCTCTTATGAACAAATTAGTTATTTCATAACGAAGAATAATCAATATCGTATTTTTGTTAATATTAAACCGGAAGATCTCTTTCTAGATTTTGCTTACTCATCAACCTTATTACCTACTTTAAATGGAGTGAAAATTTGCTTTATAAACGATAGCAGTAAACAAGTGCTAGCATATCTATCAACTGACAAATTCCGTTCACCTTTATTAGACAAGTACCTTCAAGAAGGGAAATTAACACAACAAGCGTATCTAAACTTAAGTTCTCACAAAATGCTCCATAAGGAAACCCATCAATTGATTGTTAACCACACATACAATCAGTTACAAATTGGTCAAAGGGGCCGTGAGAAAAAAACTAACTAAGACGGATTGCATGGATATCACTTACGATTAAGAAATAAAAGTTTACATAAAAAGCTTACACTGTTGTGTAAGCTTTTTATCCTTATTAATTATTCCCACAAGTGCTTATGGTCTATTGCAAAATGTTCAACTTTTATTGGGGTACGCTTTAACACTTGTTGAACGTCTGTGTTACTACTTAAGTTTTGCATAAAAAAACAGGGCGCAAGAATGTCTATTTTTCTATATGATACAATCGGGTTTTTCATACAAAAACTACTTGGTTGATTTCAATTTCCTTCAATGTTTGTAACAACATTATTTGATCTTTTTAAATTCTTCAATGAACGCTTCTGGAATTGACTTAACATAAAAAGAGATGACACCATTTTTTGTGTGTAAATATAAAAAACCATATTCTGATGATAAGAAGCGATAGGAAACATCAAGTACATCTTTTACGTCGTATTGCTCAGTATCTGAGACAATTAACTCACGACTAAGAAACAATGTATTTTCTTTTTCAACTGTTTTTTGAGAATTGTTTTCAATCTTCCTTGTATATGTAATGTACTTTTGTGCTGCTAATGTTTCCAATCATCTTGCTCCTTTCTCCTATTAATTACTTATAGTTTTCGTAAATATTTATTATATCATTCTTTCTAGACAAGGGAAAAGCGCAAGGCGCCCACCTATCGGCTCATTGCTCCTGCGCCACTTCGTTTGCTCGTCGCACAGAAAACATTTGCTCCTGCGCCACTTCGTTTGCTCGTCGCACAGAAAACATTTGCTCCTGCGCC